>JANMJQ010000116.1:0-1910 GCA_031371445.1 Akkermansiaceae bacterium | reverse complement strand
TAGGCGATGCCGGCACCCATGACTCCCGCACCGATTACGGCGCAGCGGCCGATGGCGCGCGGTTCCGCATCGACGAAGCGGTGTTTTTTCGCGCGCTCTTGCAGGAAGAACAAACGGAGCAGCTGGCGGGTTTCCGGCAGGGATGCGAGGCGAAGCACCGCATTCAGTTCGCGCTGCAAACCGGCTTCGATCGGTTCATTCGATCCGCGGGTGGCAACTTCCAGCGCGGCCATGGGTCCCGGATAGAGGCCGCGCGTTTTTGCCAGAAGTTCTTTGCGTGCCTTCGCTTCGATGACCGGAGCAACGATGCTGTTCCAAATGAAACCGTGTTTCGCGGCCTGCCGTTTGCCGCGGGAGAGGAATGTGAGGGCGAGGCTCTCCAGGTTTTCACGCGGCACCACGGCATCGACAAGGCCCTTCGCTTTAGCCGCGCCGGCTGTTAGAATTTTGCCACCGAGAATCAAGGGCAGCGCGGAGGGCAAGCCAATCAAGCGAGTCAAGCGGGTGGTTCCGCCCCATGCGGGAAGAATGCCGAGGTTGGTTTCCGGCAAGCCGATCTTGGTCACCGAAGCATCGCTTGCAACACGCCAATCGCAGGCCAGCGCGAGTTCATAGCCACCGCCGACACAGGCACCGTGAATGGCAGCAACGGTGGTGAACGGAAGTTGGTAAAGCTTTTGAAATACCGCTTGGCCCAATTCGATCAGATCGCGCAGTTCGTCGCCCTGGGCTGAAGAAAGAACCTTGAGGTCCGCACCCGCGATGAAAATGGAGGGTTTTGCGGAACGGATGACGAGACCTTTGAGTCCATGCTGATTCGCGAGTTCATCGAGCTTTTCAGAAAGTTGAAGCAGCGCATCCCGATCGAAGATATTTGCGGAAGAACCTTCCCTGTCGAAGGTCAGGATCGAATGAGAGCCGTCGGTCTGAAGTCTGAAATGATTCATTGTACCATCAAGTTTGTAGTCCGGCCTTCAGGCCAATTCCGTTAAGAAATTCGGATTCTCCCAGCACCAACGGTGCGGACCATACCAGCCCAGGGCAACGCCCTGGGTAGCGCGCGAAAACCATATTCAGAGCTCTATAGGAGCGACCCAATCGACGCCCAACGCGCTCGTCCGCCCCTTCAGGGCTGAAGAATATTTTGAAATCTGATGACCCAGGGCGGTGCCCTGGGCTGGTATAGTCCAGACCGTTGGCCTGAAGAAATTGAATCTTCCCCCATTGCGAATCCAAAACCGCATTGGCCTTCAGGCAGAATCCCAAGATCGCCTGAAGATGTTCTACATGTGGTAGAGTTTTCATGGTCGTTCGAGCCAGAGGGCGGCACCTTGGCCACCGCCGATGCAGAGAGTGGCGAGGGCACGGCGTCCGCCGGTTTCGCGGAGCTGATGCAGGGCTGTTAGAACAAGCCTTGCACCGGTGGCACCGACTGGATGACCCAGCGCGATGGAGCCACCCCGGCGGTTGATTTTCTCTTCAGGAATATCACGTAGCGAGGCGAGAACGGCGAGCACCTGGGCGGCGAAGGCTTCGTTGATTTCCACAATGTCGGCCTCATACGGCGAGCGCCCGCAGCGTTGGATCGCATGGACCGGCCCGAGCCCCATGCGTTTTGGATCGCAGCCCGCGTAGGCGTAATCTGTTAGACGACCGAGCGGTTCGATGCCGAGGCGCGCGACCGCCTTCTCGCTGCCGACGAGGAGAGCCACGGCTCCGTCGGTGATCTGCGAGCTGTTCCCGGCGGTCACCGTGCCGGTCTGGCGGTCGAAGATCGGGCGGAGCTTCGCGAGCTTGTCCGGTGTCGAATCCGCGCGAACGCCGTTGTCAGCGATGATCGCCTTGCCCGGAAGGTGAACGGGCACGATCTCTTCTTTCAACGCGGCCCCCGCCGCGAGCGCCTTGCGATG
>JANMJQ010000106.1:0-7932 GCA_031371445.1 Akkermansiaceae bacterium | reverse complement strand
ATTGCGGAATTTTTCGAAAGCCCCGGCGCGGCAGCGTGCCTCACGCATGATGTCCGGATTGAATTCAAAATAGTAATCACCGGGTTTAGCTTGCCGCGCGCCGGCTTTCTTCGCCTCGCGGTTATAGACCTCCATCATCTTCTCGTAATCCTTGTCGTCGAAGTGGATCAAATCCCGAACGCGGATTTTGAAGCGGCCTTGCAAATGATGCAGCGCGTTTTCGAAATCCTGGGGATTGGTGCCCGACCCGGAAGTTTCAGCGGCTTTCGCCAGGTCGTGTTGGTCGACTTGGATTCCATAATAACGCATCACGCGCTCGGTGGTCGCGACGGCGCAGTAGCCCTTTTCCCCTTGGTCCACCATCGGCACACTGTCTATATACACATCGCCCGCGGGGTTCGTTTTCACACGGCCGGTGAGAGAGCTGACGGAGACTTTGGCGATGCTGGTGCCCTTGGACTCCAAGCCGCTGGCACCTTTCGGCACCAAGCGCAGACGGATGAATTCCGCCGTAAACTGGCGGTCCGCGTCTTTGCCGGCGCTGGATTCGAGTTGTGCCAAAGTGATCGGGCTCTCCCAACGCCAGCGGGAAATCTTCGCCGCGGCGGTGTTGTCCAAGCCGAGGTCCCGTCCTGGAACGGCCAGCGCGACATTCACGGCGGAAACGGTTTTTTTGATCAGATCCTCGTAAATCGCCTTGATGATTGGCTGGTCGGCGTCGCCCTTGTTCCAGATCGAGATCGAGACCGAATTGAGCTTGCCGCCTGAAAATTCCAAACTGGCTTCGTACGCCGGCGAACCGAAAAGCATCAGTTTGTGCCGCATCATCCGATACTGGATGGTTTTCTTATTGGAATCATCCTTCAAAATGAGGTTCCGTGGCCGGATCAAGCCGCGGTCTTTGGTTTTCGGATCGAGCCAGGCAAAACCTTTGGCCTTGAAGGCGGTGGCGATTTGGTCGCCTGTCATTTGCCAAACTGCGGCGCTGCTGACGAGCGGATCGAGCGAGACCGTCGCATCGGCCTCCTTGGAGATGACGATTTCCTCCTCATCGTCTTGCGCGAAAGCTCGTGGCGAGATGCCTGCGGGCAAAATCACAGCGACGAGGGCGCCGAAAATCAGCTTTTTCATAACAGGGCGTCTTTAGGCCCAATCCCCCCGCCCCGCAACGAATTTCCCCGACACGAATTTCGCTGACGGGATCAGCGCTGGGGGCTGCCCAGGATGCCGTCGATAAACTGATGCATGCGTTCCAGTTTGTCGGCATCGACCAGCGCCCGCGTCTTGGAATCATTGAGGCAAGTGCGGATGACCTGCTCGCGCTCCAGCGGCGAAGCGGCGGGTGCGGCGCCGATACGGGCCAGTTCGGCGAGCATTCCGGTCAAGGCGCGCTCGCAACCGTGGCGGATTTCGGCGTCGCCGGGCGAGGGAACAGCCTCGCGGCGCAGTTCGTCCAGAACCCGCAGCACCAGGCAAAATCTGGCAAGGGTGCGATCGATCGCATCGACGGCTTGTTGGCGTGAAACCGGTTTCGGGAACTTCTTGTGTGACATGGTTGGAATCGTCTGGCGGGCTGCGCTGGCGCAATTACTAGGGAATAATTCGCATTTCTGTTAGGCTTTTTATCAGATCTCGCGATTTTTGTTAGATTTTTGGAATCGCAATCGGGGTAAGGGCTGTTGCAATATTCAGGCCAATGAAAGGGCGGGAAATTTTCATGCAGCGCGCGATCGAACTGGCGCGCCAGGGAATGAACCAAGGGGCGGGCGGACCGTTTGGCGCTGTGGTTGTTAGAAATGATGCAATCGTCGGCGAGGGCTGGAACCGGGTGGTTGGCACCAATGATCCGACCGCGCACGGTGAGGTGACGGCCATCCGTGATGCCTGTGCGAAGCTGGGAACCTTTTCGCTGGAGGGTTGTGAAATCCACACCACCGGCCAGCCATGTCCAATGTGTCTGGGCGCGATTCATTGGGCGCGGATCGAAAGAATTTTCTACGGCTTCGGGATCGACGACGCGGCGGCGATCGGGTTCGACGACACTGAATTTTTCCGGCAAATGGCGCTGCCGCCGGAGGAACGGCTGATTCCGTCGCAGGAATTGTGCCGCGAGGAGGCTCTGGAGCTTGCCCGGGAATACCTGCGTTTCCCGGGCCGGACGCCTTACTGAATCCGCTTATCCAGAACGGCCGAGACGCTTGCTTGACGGGCCGCCCCGCGAACGTGGAATATGGCCGCCATGGCATGGAGGATCGAGGAGGCGGTTGCCCACGGCGAGATCGACAATACCGTCGAAGGCCGGACCACGGGCCGCATCTGGCTGGCGGGTCGCGACGAGCCGTTGATCTTGTCGCTCGATGGCGATTGCTGGCGCGACCTCGCGGGCACACGCCTTCAATTTGAAAATCCCGATCCGGTCAAAGGCGACGACACCGACCATCTTGACGTCGATCAATCGGGAATCGTGGGCGACATGACGGCGTCGCGGAGGAACCGCGTGCCAACGGTCAGCGAGGAGGAATTCCAGGCGCTGTATCAGAGCAAGCGCGAGATCCCCTGCGAATGGCGCAACACGCTTTATCTGGAATGGTTCAGCGAAATCAATGGGCGGGTTGTCATCGAGACCACGGACTACGTTCTTTCCATTTCGCCGCACGAGTGGGAGATGGATGAGGACGCCGAGGATGCGCAAAAACTTGCCAACCTGAACTCGATGCGCGACTTCATGGCCCAAATCATCCGCCGCCGCGATCCCGAGGAGCCGCCAGCGGAGATCACGGGTGAGCTCGATGAATTCGCCTGGGAAGAAAGGCTCAAAGAGTCCGACCGCTTGACCGACGCCTATCAGGAGGTCTTGGAAAAATACATGGAGGACAGCGACAGCGAGCGCAAGGAGGCCTTCGTGATGGGCTGGGATGGGCTGTTAGATGCGCTGGCCGAACGCGAGGAGGAATCGGAACGCGATGCACGCAGCGATCAGGGCTTCGGAGATTTCACGCGATTCAAGGAAGCATCGGATGAGGATGAAGACGATGATGACGAATCGGATGACGATTTCGACGAGGCCGACTCGGGCTTCGGTGATGAGGAGGATCATCCCCTGCAAGCCAAGGCGCAGGAGCTGGCGATGCGCGCGATGGATGTCGTCCAACGTGACGAAGGACCCGGCACGCCGTCATATCAACTCGTCGGCAATCTCCTCCAAGTAAGCGGCAAACTCGCGGGTGTCCTGCATGGCCGGGGCAGTGGCTATGAACCGGAAACCGGCTTCGTGTTGGCCGTGCTCAAGCGCTGCCTCAACTGGCTCAACGAAGCGGTCGGTGCCTGCCAGATTTTGGTCGATCTCGAACAGGACACAGACCAGCGCGCGGCCTTGGAACACATCCGTCGCTCAACGTTTGAAATCCGCGAGGACATCGTGGCGCTGCGACGCGAGTTGAAGTAGGGAAAGTTGATGGCCTAACAGATTTATCTTTTTCCGAACCTTTTCATCACCATCGCCATCGCTTCCTCTGCCTCTTCGACGCGCAGCAACTTGGCGATAGCGAAATAAACCACTGCGGCGCCGGGCACGACCAAGAAAAGCCAGCCAAAACGCGTGAGTGTGCTCATGGCTGTTAGATCTTGGAAAATATAGCGGTTCGCAAGCCAGCACACGGCCGCCATGAAAAGCCCCGCAACCGTGAGTTTGCCAAATAGCACGACCAATGCCCGGGTCTCGAGGCCGGAACTGATGCGCGACATGGCCACGTAGAGGATGAAAAAATTCACCGTTGCTACTAGACTCGTAGTCAATGCCAAAGCCTCGACACCCATCCCGCGGACGACGACGAAATACCAGTTCGAAGAAACACTCAGCGCGATGGCGAAGAAGCTGACCAGCATCGGCACCCAGCGGCGATCAGCAGCATAGAACGCGGGTTGCAGCACCTTGAGCCAGGAATACGCAAGCAACCCCAATCCGTAACCACGTAACGCCGCGGCAGTGACCATGCGGTTGTCGGCGGTGAATCGGCCGTGTTGGAACAAGGCGCTGATGATCGGCTCCGCGAGGAAACACAGACCCAGCGCTGATGGCAAAACCAGGAAGGTCACCAGCCGGATGCCCTTGGAAAGCACGCCGCGAAATTCGTCTCCCAATTTCCCGGTAGCCGCCAGTGACATGGCGGGCAACGTCACGGTAGCTACGGCGACACCGAACACGCCGATGGGTAACTGCATCAACCGGAACGCGCCGTTCAAGGCACTCACCGCCGATGGCCCGATGGATGTGGCGAACTGCGAGTTGATGACAACGTTGATTTGCACCACGGAAGCGGAGATCACTGCCGGGCCCATCAGGGAGAAAATTTTACGGACATCGGAGTCCTTCCAGTTCCAATCCGGACGGAAGCGGAAGCCGAGCCGGTGAAGGGCCGGAAACTGGCAAAGCAGCTGTCCGAGTCCGCCGATGAGCACGCCGATCGACATCCCGATCATTGTTTGCGGGCCGCGATGGGGATCGAGCCAAAGGCCGATGCCGCTGCCGGCGATGATGGACCCGAGATTGAAAAAGCACGACGACAGCGCCGGAATACCGAATATTTTGCGCGAGTTCAGGATACCCATCACCAGCGCCGCGAGGCTGACCAGGAGCATGAACGGCCACATGATGCGCGTCATTTTGACGGTGAACGCGACTTCCTGCGGACCGAAAGTCTTCTTGCCGAATGCGGTCAGCAAATGAACGAGCTGCGGGGAAAACAGAATCCCCAACAAGGTGATGCCGGCCATCAGAACGGCGACGATGGTGATCATCCGCGCGGCGAGCGGCCACGCGCTTTCCTCTCCCGATTCCTTGATGCGCTTGGAAAACGTGGTGACGAAGGCCTGGGAAAGCGCTCCTTCGGCAAAAAGATCGCGCAACAGGTTGGGGATCCGGAAGGCGATGTTGAAGCAGTCGGTTAGAATGCCGTAGCCGAACATCGCAGCGAAGATCTGGTCGCGGATCAAGCCAAGCACCCTGCTCGCCATCACGGCGGCACTGACTTTCCAAGTGGCTTTCGCTGACATTCGTGGGAGACGGAAGACTGGAAGACACAAGACACAAGACAAGAGCGGAAACAGAGGAAGAGGATCGGAGATAGGAGATAGGGGATCGTGGAGTGAGGATTTTTCACTTCCCACTTCCGCGTTCCGCATTCCGACTTCCCTTCTTCCAGCCCCTCGCTCACCTTCCCGCCCCGTTTCCGCCATGTCAGACAGCCGCAAACCATTTCCCTTCCGCGATTTCGAGCCCAAGTGGCAACAACGCTGGGAGGCCGAAAAAACCTTCCGCACCCCCGGCCCGGGCGACGCGGATTTCGATGCTTCGAAGCCGAAATTCTATGTCCTCGACATGTTTCCCTACCCCAGCGGCGCGGGCCTGCATGTCGGCCATCCGGAAGGCTACACCGCCACCGACATCGTCGGCCGCTACAAGCGGATGAAGGGTTTTAACGTGCTGCACCCGATGGGCTACGACTCGTTCGGCCTGCCCGCGGAGGAACACGCGCGCAAAACCGGCGAGCATCCGGCAATCAACACGGCCAACAATATCGCGAATTTCAGGCGGCAGTTGAAATCGCTCGGCTTCGGCTACGACTGGGACCGCGAAATCGCCACGACCGATCCCGAATACGTGCGCTGGACCCAATGGATCTTCCTGCAACTATATTCATCGTACTTCGACGAAGCGGAGGGCAAGGCCAAGCCGGTGGCCGAGCTTGAAGCAATGGGCTGGACCCGCGACCAAATCGACGATGTCCGTCTTGCCTTCGTCGCCGACACGCCCGTTTGGTGGTCGCCGGATCTAGGGACCGTGCTTGCGAACGAAGAAGTCGAGGAGTGGAAAGGCAAAGGCCACACCGTCGAGCGTCGGCCCTTGCGGCAATGGATGCTGCGTATCACGAAGTATGCGCAGCGCTTGATCGATGAACTCGACACGCTCGATTGGCCGGAAGGCATCAAGCTGTTGCAGAAGAATTGGATCGGCCGCAGCGAAGGGGCGTCTGTTAAATTTGAAATTTCAGATCTCAAATTTGAAATCGAAGTCTTCACCACGCGGCCGGATACGTTGTTCGGCGCGACCTACATGGTGCTCGCTCCAGAGCACCCGTATGTGCCGCAGATCACAACCGTGGAACAAAAGGAAGCCGTCGAAGCTTATCAAAAAGCCTGTTCGTCCAAGTCCGACCTCGATCGCGGTGATTTGAACAAGGACAAGTCGGGCGTCTTCACCGGCGCGTATGCGATCAATCCGGTAAATGAAGAACGCATTCCCGTTTGGATCGCCGACTATGTCATGATGGGCTACGGCACAGGCGCGATCATGGCGGTGCCAGCGCATGACGAACGGGATTTTGAATTCGCGAAACGATTTGATTTGCCGATTCGGCAGGTCGTCTCAAGGAGCGTGGGCGTCTCGCCCACATCTTCCCCTTATCTCAACCCCGAGCGCGAAATCCAAAAGCACAAATCTTTCGAGCTTCCCCATTGGCAGCAAGAAGGGAAGCTTCTCTTCGCGACTTGGCGTCTTGCTGACAGTCTTCCCGCCGAAAAGCTCGAACAATGGCGAACCGAGCGTGAGACATGGCTCGACCAGCATCCGGAACCTTGTGATGCAGCAACAGAAGCGGAGTATCACGACCGCTTTTCGAAAAGCATTGACGCTTGGCTCGACGCTGGAAGCGGTTCGTGCCTACTCCGGGATCCGGCGTTTGCAAAGATCGTCGCCAACTCGCTGCTCCATTTCGACGGCGACCGCTACCTCATGGAATCATTCGTGGTGATGCCAAACCACGTCCACACGCTGTTCAGAATATCCCCGGATCACAAGCTGGAGGATGTCATCCATTCTTGGAAAAGCTTTAGTGCGAAAGAAATTAATAAGGCCCGCGGAGGCACGGGAGAGTTTTGGCAAAAGGACTACTGGGATCGACTCGTGCGCGATGGCGATCACCGGCGGAATATCCTCAATTACATCGCCAAGAATCCGGAGCGGGCTCGATTGGAGAAGGATCAGTTTTTTCTCTACCAGAAAGATGTGGGCGAGACGCCCACGCTCCTTGAGGCCACCAGCGGCGACGGCATCGCCATTAACTCCGGCTTCCTCGACGGGCTTGCCACCACTGAAGCCAAAGCCAAGATGATCGACTGGCTGGAATCCAACAATCTCGGCAAGCGCCGGATCCAATACAAGTTGCGCGACTGGTTGTTTTCTCGGCAGCGCTACTGGGGCGAGCCGTTTCCGATCGTGTGGAAAGATGGCAAGCACCAGGCGATTCCGGACCACGAGCTGCCGCTGCTTGCACCACCGCTTGACGATTACAAACCCAGCGGCACGCCGGATCCCTTGCTGAGCAAGGCAACTGAGTGGGTCAATCTACCCGATGGCTCGAAGCGCGAAACCAACACCATGCCGCAATGGGCGGGCTCATGCTGGTATTACCTGCGCTATTGCGATCCCTGCAACAGCGGCCGTTTCATTTCCAACGAAGCCGAGAGCTACTGGTCGGACGAGAAGCCCGGCATGGTCGATCTTTACGTTGGTGGTACGGAACACGCCGTACTTCACCTTCTTTACGCCCGCTTCTGGCACAAGGTCCTTTTCGACCTCGGTCATTTGCAAACGCCCGAGCCATTCCAAAAACTGGTCAACCAAGGCCTTATTCTCGGCGAGGACGGCCAGAAGATGTCGAAGTCCCGCGGCAACGTGGTAAACCCGGATGACGTCGTGTCTGAATACGGCGCCGACTCGTTGCGGCTTTATGAAATGTTCATGGGCCCGCTTGAACAAGTAAAGCCCTGGCAGATGAAGGGAGTGGAAGGGGTATCACGTTTCCTCGCCCGCGTCTGGCGTGTCGCCTTCGAAGAGACCGATGGAACCTTCAAAGTATCCCACAAGATCCAGGA
>JANMJQ010000020.1:0-14506 GCA_031371445.1 Akkermansiaceae bacterium | reverse complement strand
CGACGCCCTGACCGCCAAGTACATCCGGTGATGAAGGTTCTTCTCGATACTGACATCCTTCTGGACGTGGCCCTAGCCCGTTCGCCCCACCTGGAGCACAGCGCCGCCGTATTGCAATGGGTGCGTGCAGGAGGGATTGCCGCCGTGGCGTGGCACTCCCTGACCAACTGCTCCTACATTCTCAAAGGCGGCAGGGAGTTTCTTGTCCGCTTGCTCCAGCGCGTTGAAGTCGCTGCCGTGGAAACCCGCGACGCCCGCCATGCACTTGCTTTGCCAATGGCAGACATCGAGGATGCCTTCCAAGCCGCCGCGGCATTCGCCTGGGGAGCGGATTTCATCATCACGCGCAATCTTGCCGATTACCGACGTTCTCCCATCCCTGCTATTTCGCCTGCCAAATTTCTGAAAAAACTCTGACACCCAGAGTCACCACTTTTAACATATAACCCATAACTTTTAACTTCACATCCATGCACCCCTTCCTCGCCCCCGAATTCCATATCCGCTGGTCCACCCTCGTTCCCGAAGCTGTCGAGCCGGACATCCGTCATGCGCTTGAAATCGCGAAGCAAAACATCGAGGCGATCTGCGCGCAGGAACCCGCGGACGCGACTTACGCATCGACCTTTCTTGCGTATGAAAAAGCGTCCGAGCAACTCAATGACGGTTGGGGGCGCTTGAACCATCTCGACTCGGTTTGCGACTCACCGGCGCAGCGTGAAGCACTCGGCAAGATGTTGCCGGATGTCACCGATTTCTATTCGTCCCTCGCCTTGAACGCGCGGCTTTGGAGCATCATCAATCAGGTCGGCGAAAGCGCGGAAATCGCCACGCTGCCGCCGGTGCAACAACGCTTCGTCCAGGAAACGCTCGCCGATTTCCGCAACTCGGGCGCGGATCTAGCGGCTGATAGAAAAGAACGCATCGCCGCCATCGAGGCCGAGCTTTCGGAGATCACCCAACAATTTTCCGAACACGTCCTCGACTCGACAAACGCCTGGGAACTCGTCATCACCGACGAGGCGAAACTCGCGGGTTTGCCGCAGTCCGCCATCGCCGGAGCCGCCGCAAACGCCCGCGCCAAGGGACATGAAAACGCTTGGCGCTTCACCTTGCAGCATCCGTCGATGTTGCCGATCATGAAGCACCTGCATGATGACTCGATCCGCCGCCAAGTTTGGGAGGCGTCCTCGCAAGTCGGGGCGACCGGCGAGTTCGACAATACCGCGCTGGTTTGGAAAATTCTCACGCTCCGTCAGGAAAAGGCCGCCATCCTCGGCCACGAGCATTTCGCGGATCTATCATTGCTGCGGAGCATGGCAAAAACTGGCGACACCGCGCTTCGTTTCATCGAGAACCTGCACGCCCGCATCCGCCCCACGTTCCTTGCCGAGCACCTTCAACTCCGCCAATACAAAGCCGCGAAATCCGGCCAACCCGTCACCCTCCTCGAGCCGTGGGAAGTCGGCTACTGGGCTGAGAAACAGCGGAAGGAAAACTACGATTTCGACGAAGAAGCACTGCGCCCGTATTTCTCGGTCGATGGCGTGATGGCCGGCATGTTTGAAATCGCCTCCCGCCTTTTCAGCATCACCATCCGTGAGTTAGAAACCGTCTTCATCGATCCCTCTTCCTCTCAACCCTCAACTTCTTCTGCCTCTTCACACTCAACACTCAACACTCAACACTCAACTTCTTCATCTCCCTCTTCCACATCCACTATCCCCGATCCACTATCTCCTATCCAGACTTGGCATCCCGAGTGCAAATTCTACGAGATTCATGATTCGAAAACGGCGGCCCATCTTGGCTCGTTTTACGCTGACTGGCACCCGCGCGAATCCAAACATGCCGGGGCGTGGATGAACTCACTCCACACCGGCGCACTCGGCGAGCCGCACCTCGGTCTGATCATTGGAAATATGAGCCCGCCCGTCGATGGCAAGCCCGCCCTCATCACTCACCGCGAAGTCGAAACGATTTTCCATGAATTCGGCCACCTGCTTCACGGCCTGCTCAGTGAAGTCGCGGTGAAATCACTCGCTGGCATTAATGTCCCACGCGACTACGTCGAACTGCCCTCACAGATTATGGAAAACTTCTGTTGGGACCGCCAATCGCTCGATCTATTTGCCCGCCATTTCGAAACCGACGAGCCGATTCCTGAAACGCTTTTCGTCAAAATGCTCGCTGCCAAGAACTACCTCAGCGCCTCCGGTTTCATGAACCAACTCGGACAGGCCAAGTTCGATCTCGAACTCCACACCCGCCTCGACCACTACATCGGCACCGATCTCGATGCCGTCGATCGCCAAGTCCTAGCCGACTACCACGCGCCGCTCAAAACTCCCCCGCCCACGATCATGCGCCGCTTCAGCCACCTCTTCAATTATCCCACTGGCTACGCCGCAAACTACTATTCCTACAAGTGGGCTGAGGTGCTCGACGCCGACGCCTTCACCCGCTTTCGGCTAGAAGGTGCCCTCAACTCCGCCACCGGTGCCGCCTTCCGCGAGCACATCCTCAGCAAAGGCAACTCCGTCCCCCCCGACGAACTCTACCGCCGCTTCATGGGCCGCGATCCGGAGCTGGAGCCACTGCTGGTGCGGGCAGGTTTGTCCGTGCCGGTGCTGGGATGAAAAGTGGCATTCTCTAACCGTGGCTGGGTCGTCTCGCCCCAGCCTTTGCTCCTTCATTCCAGATCCGCGCAAAATGTTTTCCCACGGGCTTGTTCCTGATTTCCGAAAACCTGCTGAACTCTATCCCGGTTCAGTATCTTGGCGCCTGACCCATATCCCATGACCCATATCCAATTGACATAAAACCATATTGACGTATTTATTGCTTTATGAAAACGACGGTGGATTTGCCGGACAGCATTTTGGAGCGCACGAAAATCGCGGCTGCGCGCCGCCGGACTTCCATCAAGAATTTGATCATCGAGGGCCTGGAGACGGTTCTGCGTGAGGATCTGCCTGCCGATGATACCGAGGCGTTCATCGCGGCGTTCTCACGCGGCAACAACACCGAATCCCCCGTGGGCAAGGTCCACCGTCACGAGATTTATGACCGCCCAATTTTTCATCGACTCTAATGTCCTGCTTTATGCTGGATCGCAACACCCGGACGATCAGTTGAAACGAAAGATCGCCTTGGAGCTGCTGCGGAAGCCCGGTCTCGGATACTCGGCCCAAGTGATGCAGGAGTATTTCAACGTGGCCTATACCAAGGGACGATTGGGAATTTCGATTGAGGTGGCATTGGAGAATCTCGAATGGCTGGTGCGCCGCACCACGTTGCCAATCACGCCCGGCCTTGTGCTTCGAGCCACCCGTATCGCCGCACGCTACAAAATCTCCTATTGGGACGCCGCCATCATTGCCGCAGCCAAAGAACTCGGTTGTCACACGCTGTATTCGGAAGACCTCAACAGCGGTCAGGAATACGAGGGTGTCCGCGTCATCAATCCGTTTTTGAAAACGGATGAGTGAGTCGATCCACCACGTTTTGAATATGGCAAACACCCCCAAGGCCATGAACCCCTCACACGAACCCGCCACGTTTCCCGGCGGCGTGGAGTAGGTCCACGATTTTCGCCACCTCGCGGTAATTCACCGCCAGACGGCAGAGGTCCACGAACTTCTGCTTGGTCGCGTCCGTGATGGCCGGCGGCCAATCTTCCCGCTGATCGTTCACTTTCGCGGAAGCGTGCTTCGATTGCACGACGATGTAGCGATCGGCACCCGGCAGCGTTTCATGAACCCATGCGCTGATCAACTTCGCCGCCTGCTCGTCGGTCAGCACCTTGGAGTTGGCAATCGACATCAACGTTTCCTTGTCCGGCAAACCGACACCCGTGCTCCACTTGGAGATCATGGTTTTGTCCACCCTGAGAAAATCCGCGAATGCGGTTTTGGTTAGGCGCTGGTGCTTCCGAATTTCTTCAAGGCGTTGCCCGAACCGGCTCATGGCCCGGAGTATTCCAGAGCCATCATTCCATGTGCAATGCGCGAAGCTGTCTTGACGTGAAGTTGCTTAGTCGGCATTATTTCTTCATGAGCACTTCCGGCGCGCGGACGCGATCTTCCCGTAACGCTCAGGACCCGCCTCCTCTCCCCCTGACCGATTCGGAAGCGAGGGATTTGAAAGCCGCCGTCGAACGGATCATCCGCGCGGCGGAAGCGAATGGGCTGACGCGGGAGCCGTTGGAAAAGAAGAAGTCCGCCCGCCGCTGATCGTTTTGCCGCCCCTCCCGACCGATCCGTGTCCACCCGCTTCTTCACTAACGATAACAGCAATACGCTGCTCAAAAAATTTGAGGGCATTTTCGAAAACAACCCGGACCTTGCCCGGTTCGATGCGTTGGTTGGCTATCTCCGCGCGTCCGGGTATTTCGCCATTCGTCCGAAACTCGTCAACGTTCCCGTCGTTCGAATTCTGGTCGGCATCAACGTCGATAACATCGTCGAGGAATACCACAAGAAGGGCCAACTCTTCCTCGCCGACGCAGGCAAGGCACTCAAGGAATTCCGGGAAGCATTAACAGCCGATATCCAGAACGCCCGCTACTCCCGCGAAGTCGAAGCCGGCATCCTTCAATTCGTAGAGGATGTCGTTTCAAAGAAAGTTGAGATCAAGGCCCATCCCACAAAGCGGCTTCATGCGAAAATCTACATTTTTCTGCCAGAAGGATTCAATGAACACAAACCCGGTCATGTCATCACCGGATCATCGAATCTAACCGCCTCCGGCCTGGGTGCCCAGAGGGACGAGCAGACCTACGAGTTCAACGCGCTGAGTCATGACTACGATGACGTCAAATTTGCCGCGGATGAATTCGAAAAACTCTGGGATGAATCCGTCCACGTTCTTCCCAAGGAGATCACGGAAGTTACGAAAAACAGTTTCCTCCGCGACGACCTCACTCCGTTCGAACTCTATTACAAACTGCTGATCGAATACTTCGGACCCGCCATCGAGTATGATCCGAACAGTGAGACGGACTTGCCGGAAGGTTTCATGCGGCTTGCCTACCAAATGGACGCCGTCACGCAGGGCTTTCTTCTGCTCCAGAAACACGGCGGCTTTTTCCTGGCTGACGTTGTCGGACTCGGGAAAACGATCATCGCCATCCTGATCGCCAAGAAGTTTTTCTATCACAACGGCTTCCCGGGCCATCTTTCCGAGACCCTCGTAATCGTCCCTCCCGCGTTGAAGGATGGTTGGATCGCGACGATTGAAAAATTCGGTCTCAAGGGTGTGAGAGTCGTGAGCAACGGGAGTCTTCACAAGATCCTGAACGCGAAAAAATACGACCTCGTGATCGTGGATGAGGCCCACAAATTTCGTAACGACACCGCTGCTTCCTACGATGAACTCCAGCGAATTTGCAAAACCCGCACCACCCGCCGCTTTCCCGACGGTAGCTACTATCGCAAACGAGTCATCCTCGTTTCAGCGACTCCGCTGAACAACCGACCGAATGACATCAAGAACCAGCTTCTGTTATTTCAGGACGGCAAGGATTCCACCCTTGAGGTTCCGAACCTCCAGCGCTTCTTCGCCAACCGTCAGAAGGAGTTTCAGAAAGCTCTCAAGGATCTTTCGCCCGAAAATGCGCGCATCGAAATCCAGCGCATCTATGAACTGATCCGCACCAAGATCGTCACGGAAGTCACCATCCGCCGCACCCGCACCGACCTGCGGGAGCACGATGACTATAGCAAGGACCTCGACGCCCAGGGGATTACCTTCCCGAAAGTAAGGCCTCCTCACAAAATCCTCTATCCATTGAGCGCGGAGCTGGAGCAGCTCTATGACGAAACCCTCGCCGACCTGGACAAAGGTCTCACCTACAACCGCTATCGTGCCATCGGGGCATTGGTCCCGGAAAAGCGGATCAAATATCAACAAGCCGAGCAGATTTCTTCCCAGCTTGCCCGCATCATGCGGACTCTTTTGTTGAAGCGGCTCGACAGCTCGTTTCATGCCTTCACCCGATCTTTGGGCCGCTTCCGGGATAACACCCAGGCCATGGTCACCATGTTCGAGCGCGGCAAGATCTACATCGCGCCGAGTCTCAACGTCTCGGAATACATCATCGAGGATCGCGAGGAAGAATTGGCCGAGTTGATCCTCTCGATGCAAGGAGATGATGCGACGCTCCAGATTTGCTCCCCCGAGGATTTTGAACCGAACTTCCTCCCCGGCCTCAAAAAGGACCTCGATATTCTAATCGACCTCGCAGCCCGCTGGGGCGCGGTGAAGGAGGACCCGAAGCTCGATGAGTTCGTCCATCGTCTGAAAACCGAGCTGTTATCACCATCGATCAATCACTCCGCCGCCACCCACGGGAAACCCAAACTCGTGGTCTTCTCCGAGTCCAAGGAAACCACCGATTACCTGGTGAAACAATTGCATCTGCGTGGCTTCGAGAAAATCCTCACCATCGACTCCAGCACCCGCAAGGACCGCATGCCGAAGGTCCGGGCGAACTTCGATGCCAATGTTCCGCTCGTCGAACAACTGGATGATTTCGAAATCATCATCTCCACCGAAGTCCTGGCGGAAGGCGTGAACCTTCACCGCGCGAACGTGATTCTGAATTACGACACGCCTTGGAACTCCACCCGCCTCATGCAGCGGATTGGCCGCATCAACCGGATCGGCACCACTGCCGAAGAAATCCACATCTACAATTTCTTTCCCACCGCAAAGGTGGACGCGGACATCGATCTGAAGAAGAAGGCCTTGGTCAAACTTCAGGCATTCCATTCCGCCCTTGGTGAAGACAGTCAGATCTATTCCACCGACGAGGAGGTGGATAATTTCGGACTCTTCGACAAGGACCTCGAAGAAGAGAAGGACGAGTCGCTCGCACTGCTGATGGAGCTGCGGAAATTCCGCCAACAGAATCCCGAACGCTTCCGGGAAATCCGCAATCTCCCGCTGCGCGCACGCGTCGGACGCAAAGACAAACTCCGCGATAAGACCACGATCAGCTTCGTCCGGAACCGTCGCCGCGACGGATTCTACTACGTCCACGAAGACAAAACCGTCGAAGAACTCTCGTTCGTCGAAGCCGCACGCATATTCCATGCGAACGCGATGGAGAAGAGTCTGCCGCTGCCCGAGTGCCATCACGATCAAGTCAATGCAGCCGTCGGCCACTATCACGAGACGCTCAAGTCCGAAGCCGTGCGGGACCAGATCGTGGACAACCAGATCGGACCAAACGAACGCAAGGCATTGCAGTTTCTAAACATCTTCATCTCGCATCCGACTCTCGCTTCCGTTGAAGAAAAAATTCTGCTTAGGCACGCCCAACTCGCCGTGCGCAAGGCCACCTATGGCAAGCTCCAGCGTGATCTCGTGAAGCTTGAGAAGCTTCAGAAAAAGACTCCGCTCAAAGCTGCCGCCCTGCTCGACAAGACTTTGGAAATCATCGGCCGCTACGATTTCTCAAGTTATGACGGCGAGTCCGCCGAAGACCTGAATGCCGGCCTCACCGCCGCCGAACTGGAGCCGGTCATCATCCTTTCAGAATCCTTCTCGAATCCCGATTGAGATTTTCCCCGCGGCCATGTCCAGCCCCCCATCTATTCAACAAAGTCTTCGCCTGACCTACCAAAGGAGTAGCTGGCAAAATCTTCTCCACTCGCTTTTCCCGGACGGCACGGTCCGCTTGTTTGCCACTCCGCAGCGCCTTGCCGCCTCGCAGGAAAAGGTGAAAACCACTCTCCAGCTCGGTGTGATCGAGCTGGCAGACGGCACGACCATTGCCCTCCTCGAAGTCGAGACCACCGATCAGATAAAACTCGCCCGCAATCGCGTGGGCCTGCGTAACTTCGTCTCCACCTTTATCGACGAAGCCGGAGCTTCCGCCGTGCTCGCCGTCTTTCATCAGGAAAAATCAGACGACTGGCGGCTTACTTACGCCGCCCGCCAGACGACGCTCGATGAAGAAACATCCGCCATTGTCACCATTGAGACAGCGCCACGTCGTTTCACCTTTGTCCTTGGAAAAAACGAACCGTGCCGCACAGCCGCCGCACGTCTCGCCACCATTTTGGAAATAGGCGATGAACTCACGCTCCCCGTCGTCGAAAAAGCGTTTTCAGTCGAGACTCTCTCCAAGGATTTCTTCAAGAAATACAAGGCGCACTATCAGGATTTCGTCACCCATCTACTCGCGTCGCCACGGCAGGCGGCTACACGCAAAACATTCGGGATCCCATACCTCGCCGATGCAGAGGAACAGGAAGAAGCAGACAAACCTGTTCGCGATTTCGTTAAGACACTGATGGGTCGCCTCGTCTTTCTTCACTTCCTTCAGAAAAAGGGTTGGCTGGGTTGCAAGGCGGGCACCAAAACTTGGGTGGGTGGCGATCCGGATTTCCTCCAATCCCTTTTCACTATGGCGGTTTCCCGACAGGAGGCGTCCCATTTCCATTCGAAATACCTCTCACCACTTTTCTTCGAAGCGCTGAACATGCCGGAACGGGTTGGAGATATTTTCGCGCTCACGAACTCGCGCCTGCCTTATCTCAACGGCGGCCTGTTCGAAGAAGATTCAGCCCCGTTGCGCGCGCTTGATGTCGCACCCGAACTCTTTGCCAACCTGCTCAACTTCTTCGCCGAATACAACTTCACCATCGACGAGAACGATCCGGAAGATCACGAGGTCGGAATCGATCCCGAGATGCTCGGGCACATCTTCGAGAATCAGTTGGAGGACAACAAGGAGAAGGGTGCATTCTACACGCCCAAGCCCAGCGTCTCCTTCATGGCCCGTGAGTCGATCCGCCATTACCTGGAAAGCCATCTCGGTCCTGATCCAGAAATCGCCCAGCTTCTTAACGAAAAGGATCTCACACGACTCACCAAGGGCGGCTTCGTTCATCGCCATGCCAAGGACATCGCGGTGCTATTGGAAGAGCTGAAAATCTGCGATCCAGCCATTGGCTCCGGTGCCTTCCCAATCGGTGTTCTCCAGGAAATCCTTTGGACCCGCCTCGCCCTCAACTGGGAACTCAACACACCCACCGAGCGAGCCAGACTCAAACGCCAGATCATCCAAAACTCCGTTCACGGCGTGGATATTGATCCTGGCGCGGTGGAAATTGCACGCTTGCGTTTCTGGCTCGCACTCGTCGTCGACGAAGACGTGCCGCGCCCGCTGCCGAACCTCGATTACAAAATCATGCAGGGAAATTCCCTGCTGGAATCCTTCGGCGGCATCGATCTATCACGCATCTCCAGCGGCGCGCAGCCCTCGTTGGTCATCACCGAAATACTCGGCACCAACCAAGGGGAATTCCTGCTCGACGAAGCTCGCAGTCAGATGGAACTCCGTTTCGGCCAACGCCGCGAAGCGATCACCACACTACTGCGCGATTACTATTCGGAAACCGATCCCGCGGACAAGAAACAGCGCCACGCTCAGATCGATGCTGAAGTCATCGCTCACCTCGAACACGCCATTGCTTGCGAGAACGAACGCATCGAGGGACTGCTGGATCAACAGAACAAAATGCTCGCCGGAAAAATCGCACGCACCCGCGCATGGACCGCCGCCAAGGCCGGCCGCCAAATCACCGCTTATCAAACGGAACTCGCCTCCCTCGCGGAAAAACAAGCGCAACTGCTCAGTCTCCAAGCATCTGAAACCCGCCCCTTCTTCCTCTGGCATCTCTATTTCCAAGATGTATTCGATCAAGGCGGCTTCGATATTGTCATCGCAAACCCGCCCTACGTTCGTCACGAGCTCATCAAGGACCAAAAGCCATTACTGGAAGCCGAGGGCTACCAATGTTTCACCGGCACTGCCGATCTCTTCGTCTATTTCTACGAGCAAGCCATCAAATTGCTCAAACCGAATGGCGTACTTACCTTCATCACCTCCAACAAATACTACCGCGCCGGTTACGGAGAAAAGCTCCGCTCCTATCTGGCAAAAGAACTCACCCTCCAAACACTGATCGATTTTAGGGACGCACCCGTTTTCAATGAAGTGATTGCCTACGCTTCGATTTTGATCGGCCTGAAGCAGGAAGCGCCCGTCCAGCATGTAGTCTCCACCCTCGTTTGGGATCTCACCAAGAAGGCCTCTGCGCTGCCACGGGAAATACGCAAAGCCTTCCCCGTCCACCAAAACACGCTTGCGCCAGAGGGTTGGCGATTGGTTGATCCCAAAGTAAACGCATTGCTGGTGAAACTGCGCTCCAAGGGCACTCCGCTCGGTGAGTATGTGAAGGGCAGATTCTATCGAGGTATCCTGACCGGCTACAACAAAGCTTTCGTCATAGATGGAAAAAAACGTGCCGAACTCATTGCTGCCGATCCCAAGTCCAAGGAAATCATCAAACCTTTTCTCCGCGGCCGCGACGTGAAACGCTGGAAGGCAACCCATGCGGACTGTTATCTCATATTTACTCGAAGAGGAATTGACATAGGCAGTTATCCGGCCATTAAAAAACATCTGAGCCGATTTCGGAATGCTCTTGAGCCCAAGCCTTCAGATTGGCCGAACAATAAGAATTGGCCAGGCCGCAAAGCTGGATCTTATAAGTGGTTCGAAATTCAGGACAACATCGCGTATTGGGAAGAGTTCAAACGAACCAAAATTCTCTATCAGGAAATCGCAACATTTCAAGCGTTCTGTTGGGATGCTTCTGGAGCACTATCCAATAATAAGACATTTCTAATCCCTACATCGAGCCACGAAATTCTACCGATATTAAACAGTAATATCACTTGGTGGTTTCTCGATAGTATAGCCACAAAAATGGTTGGGGGAGCCTACGCAATGCAGTCTCCTTTTGTTTCCCAATTCCCCATTCCCGGCATCACCCCCGAAGACAAATCTCGCCTGACCGTTCTCGCTGAATCCTGCGCTGCCGCAACTGCAAAAAGCGATATGGCAGACCTAGCCGCTCTCGAATCCGAAATCAACGCAATCGTCTATCGCCTCTTCGATCTTACCTCGGATGAGATCCACCTCATCGAATCGCGCTCGCCCCATGAGCCCGCCAGTTGAGTCCGCTGGCATCCCCTCATGAGCTTTCCATCCTCGCCAATCGCCCATGCATCTTTTGAGTAGAAGCCCGCATCTGCGCGCGGCTCAAGGCATGATCCGCCGTCTCATCGTTCGCGATGAAGCCGAGGCGGATCTCAGCGAGGCCGCCTTATGGTATGACGAGCGGGAGAGGGGATTGGGTTTGGAGCTTAGCCTTCCATCTCCCCTTCATCGTCCCAGGGGTTGACGATGGAGATTCGGGTGCGGTCAGCGTGTCAACCGCAAGCGCGGGTGGGCGCGCGCAAAAAAGGGGCGGGCATTGCTGCCCGCCCCCTCTTTGACTTTGCACCGATCCCGGAGGGGATCAGAACTTCCCGATCCCTTCGGGATCAGAACTTGACGTGTGCCGACACCGAGAAGCGGCGGCCCAGAGCGTCGTAGGTCGACGGGTAGGTGTTGCCGCTGTTGTAGGTGGTCGGACCGGCACTGCCGCCGACAATCGGTGGCGTGCGGTTGAACAGGTTGTTGGCGCCGACCGTCATGCTGAAGTTTTCGTTCACTTCAAAACGGGCGGTCAGGTCGAAGTAGTCGTACGACTTGATACGATTGAAATCGACCGCAGTCCCGGCAATCGGCCCGGTACCCGCAGGCGCGGTGCCGACGAACAGCCCCTGACCGTCAGAAGCCGCCGTAGCAGGCTCATAACGCACGCTGTTGATGTGGCGCCACAGGACCGACAGATCCACCTTCCCGTAAGTGAAGGTGTTGCGCAGCGACCACTGGAACTTCGGCTGGATCGAGCCGCAGTTCGCGCTGTAGAAGCCCACACAATCGCGGTTGATCGAGGTCGCCGAAGCGGCGTTCGAGTTGAACTGCGAATGGGCGGTATAGTTGCCCACGAAGTGCGTCGAGTATTTGATCTTGCCGAACTGATGGTTGTAGTCGGCAATGACGTCGATACCGTTGGTGTAAAGCACGCCGAGGTTGTTGAGCGTCTGGAACAGGCCGAACGTCGTTGCCGGATCGCCGTCGAGGCCGCCGGTGAGCGGGTTACGACGGATGACCGTGCAAGCCGGATTGGTCGCACTTGCCGCGCTGAGGCCGTTGAAGCACGCCGCGATGGCGTCGCCCGAGGTCTGGCTGGCGACAACTCCGGTCACCTTGATGCGGTAGTAATCGACCGAGATCGTGAAGTGCGGGATCATCGCGGGCTGGAGCAGGACACCCACCGTGTAGGTGTTGGCCTTCTCAGGCAGCAAGGCGGGGTTGCCGCCACCGGTCGAGTTGGCCTGCGCCGCGGTGGGGTTGAGGATCGATCCGATCGTACCCGCCGGAGCGCCCTGCGCAACGCAGACGGCCCTGAGGTTGGCATTGCCCACCGGCGCTGCACCCGCGCAAGGGTCGATCGCAAGGTTGGTCAGGCCCGTGGTGACCGGCGTGAACAATTCGCCGATGTTGGGTGCCCGAACGGCGTGAGCGTAAGTGCCGCGGAACTTGACGCCCGCAACCGGCTCCCAGCTCAATTCACCCTTGTAGGTGAAGCTGTTGTTCTTGACGCGCGTACCGTTGATCGACTGGCGCGCATAACGCGCCCCGCCGGTGGCGGTCAGGCTCTTGAACAATGGCTTGTCCGACACGAGCGGCACGACCAGTTCGCCGAAGCCTTCCCAGGTGTCATAGCCGCCGTTGATGTCGGGTGCCGCACCGCCTGCGCCGCCGAGTTCACCCGGAGTCTTCGCGAGAAGATCCGCAGACTGCTGAGCTTTATACTTGCGATACTCGGTGCCGACGGCGAAGTTGATCGGTTCGCTCGCCGCGGGCGAGCCGAAGCCGACATCGCCGCTGACCAGTGCACGGAACTGGACGAGCGAGGTTTTCACCTGGGTCGTGCTGTTCTGCGAGAGGAAGGCCGCTGCCGCCGGGCTGATCGTGCCGGCGTTACCGAAGATATTGACGGGAACGCAGCCGTTGGTCGGGTCCTGGCAGCTTATGGTGTTGTTGGCCAGCGCCGCCTGGCGGAAGCGCGACTGCAGCGTGTAGTTCTGGATGGTCTGGATCTTCTCGGATTCGCCGTACGATCCGTTGATGTCATAGTTGATGTGCGAGTTGCACGCGCCGCGGAAGCCGAGGCGATAATCGAACACTTGCGTGCTGTAATCACTGATGCGCGGGCCAATTTCGACCGCACGACGGTTGAGCGTGGAGGTGACCGTACGATAGGCTGGCGATGCCGGACCGCTTGCGGTGGCAGCAGCGGCGCATTCGGCGGGGGTGAAGCGCGGCACGTACGTACCGGCAGCACCGATGTTGAACGCGCAGAACTGGTTGCGCAGCGCGGCGGGCAGGAACGGGTTGTTGAGGTTGATCGTAACGGTTCCGCCGAACGAACCCGACGGGGGCGATGATCGTGTCAACGGTGTTCTTCGAGAACAGCGCGCGGGTATAGACCTCGATCGAATCGCTGATCTGGTAGTTGGCCGCAGCGTAGATGTTGTAGCGCTTGAACGGCGTCTGGAAAATGTTGAACGGGTTGAAGTTGAACCTGGCGAACGTGGCTACCGCCTGGCCGGTAGCCGGGTCGATCTGGCGTACGCCGCCATTGCCCGTCGCCGGATTGATGCTGGGCTGGCCGGTGGCGGGATCGATCGGACGCGTGCCCGAGAAGCGCGAAGGGACCGAAGTACCCGACCCGCCCGGACCGCCGGTGAACGAACTGATCTGCGAGATCGAGAAGTCGCGATCGCCCTGATAGACCGGATCGGACTTCTGGTAGCCGATCGACAACACGGCGTTGCCCTTGCCATCGTCGAAGTTGCCGCCAACGGTCATATCGACGCGCGCGGTGTTGCCATCGCCAAGCTGGTTGATCGATTCGCTTACCGACAAGTCCACGCCCGAGAAGTTCTTCTTGGTGATGAAGTTGACCACGCCCGAGATCGCGTCCGCACCATACGTGGTCACGGCAGCGCCCGTCAGCGAATCGACGCGGCTGACCAGCGCCAGCGGGATGTTGTTGAGATCGACGCGACCAGACAAGTCGACCGGGGTGATGCGGTTGCCGTCGAGCAGCACGATGTTGCGGTTCGAGCCAAGGCCGCGAAGATCGACGTAGGACGAACCGCCGTTGCCGTTGTTGACCGCCGAGCCGATGCTGGGAACGACGCCCGGGATTTCGCGCAGGACCTGTTCGGCGAGGTTCGACTGCTTGAGTTCGATTTCTTCCGACGTGGTCACGTTGACCGGGTTGGCCGAAATGAGGTTGGGGTTGCGGATCAGCGATCCGGTAACGATGATCTGCTGCTGCGGCGCTGCGTCGTCAGCAGGGGCGGCGGCTTGCGGCGTTGCCGTGGCGTCTTGCGCGAAGGCGGGCATTGCGATCATGGCAAGCCCGAGCGCCGCAGGTGCAACGCCAGCCTTCAGCATGGAATAAGTCTTCATGAGTCATCAGCCCCTAGATGAAATGGCGATCTTGGCCGCCACAGCAAAGGC
>JANMJQ010000017.1:0-7190 GCA_031371445.1 Akkermansiaceae bacterium | reverse complement strand
GTCCATTCGCGCATGGCGTCGAGATCTTTGGCGGTGATTTTTTGGTTGAAGGAAAGCGTTTGAATCCGCGTCTGGGCTACCTGTTCAACGCAGGCGGAACGTTCCGATGAAGTGGCCTCGATGCGTTCCAGGAATGCGGTGGCCTTCGAATAATCCTCGCCGACCAAACGCGCCGCTTGTTGGGCGAGTGCACTATGTTGTTCTTTTTCGGAAAGTTGGGAACGGACCATTTTGGCAAACGCCATTTGGCTTTCTTCCTTTAGCGGATGGAGCGAGTAACTATTCAAAACGTCGCCACGTTCGTCGGCGGGAAGCATCGCAAGTCTCCGGCCCGCGGCCTCAGGATCGGTTTCCAGCAGGACATCGATCAACGCGCCCTCAAACTGTGCGCGGGTTCTGCTTTTTCCATCGAGGGTCTTGCTGTCGAATTTTCCCGCGGCGATCTGTTGGTCGAACCAGGCAGCTGCGGCCACTGGATCTTTTGTCGCCCACTCGCTCATGGCGTTGGCCAACACCCATCCCATCGTTCCGTGGCCCTCGCCCATCCGATCGATATATTTCGTCAAAGCGCCCTCGGGATCTTTCTGGGCTAATGGCCCAAGTAGCATCTGCTCCAGCAGCAAACGTTCTTCGTCGGTGAGATCAAGAGTGGCGATATTGTCCAATGCGGCGATCAGTTCCTCCTTCGTCATCGATTGCAACCGTTGCTGCATCCGGATCATTGCCCGCATGTCGCCCATGCCGCCGCTTTGCTGCATGTCCCTCATTTGAGCGGCGATCTTTTTCCAGTCCAACGGCTCCTTGTCCTTGTTCGTCTTCGCTGCCGCTGCCGGTCCGGCGGGGGAAGGATCAGCCAACGCAAGCGATGAGCGTGCTTTTTCGATATGCTCCTGCAGCAGTTCGCTTTCCTTCTCCAGGGTGGAAATCGAGTGGTGCTGCGAGCCGAGCCAGGCTGCTGCAACAATCAGCGCCGCAGCCGGGGGAATCCATGATGAGTGTTTCAACGCCCCCCTCTTCAGGGAACAGAGCCGCTGATGTCAACGCGGATTGAGGGGAATAGGTAAGCCATTTCAGGTTTTCCTTGAGTCTCCGGGAATCATCGTCAATTTTGCGCACGTCGATGAGATCCCTTGTCCAATGGCTGACGATGCTCTGCATGTTGGCCGGCATTCATGCCGGAGCCTTTGCGCGCGGTTGCGACGAGGGTTGTTGTGATGATTCCAGGGCTAGCGAAGTGGCTTTTACCATTGGTGATCATTCCAGCGACGGAGATCATTCCCGTCCTTGCGGAGACGATCATGGCTGTCACTGCAACTGTCATCCCATCCAGATGCCTGCGGTTTCATTGATGTCCGTAGAATTCATAATGGCAGGTTGCGCCATAGAAATGCCCCGGCATGAGGGTGAGCGTTTGCCTGAAGAGCCCGTGTTGGGTTCGGAAAAGCCGCCGTTGATTTGAGCGTTTGGTAATGCGCTCCCTCGTGCCCATGCGGCGCGATGTTTCCCAATCCCGTGTCCATTTTGGCGGTTATTGGCTCCCTGAATCATCCATCCATTCTTTGCCCGTGCCTCTATGCGCGGCTCATTCCAACAATCCCATGTATCAATTTTCCATCCTGTCCGTGCTTGCCGCATCCGCTGTCGGATTGCTTCTGGCCGCCCCCGAGCCGGTTCCCGTCACCATCGACGGCCTCGTCATCCAGGCGCTGGCCACCAACCCAGAGCTGAAGTTTTACAAAGCTGAAATCGCGGTGGCAAAATCGAACCGTCGTGTTGCGGGCAAGCCATCCAACCCGGAACTCAATCTTGATCTCGCCCAAAAACGGATCCGCGGCGACAACGCGCGAACGGAGGGCGTCTCCTTTGCGATCGGACTTGCCCAACCCATCGAATGGCCTGGCCGCCTCGGATTGCGGAAAGCAATCGCCGACGGTGACATCGGCCTCGCACAATTAGGCTTGGAACAATTCCAGGCTTTTCTAACAGCAAGGGTCAAGGTGCTCGGCTATTCGCTGGCCGCGCAACAAGACAATGCCGCAGCGGCTGCCGATGTGGCGGGGCGCGTCACCAGCGTCAAGGAAGTGATCGTGCAACGCGAACCGGGTGGGATCGCGCCGTTGCTCGAGACAAAAATTCTCGAAGCGTCTGAAATTTCCATTCAACGCAAGGCCACGGTAGCCGCCGTCGAGATGCAGAAGGCGATGCTGGAACTCAACCAACTCATGGGCCGTCGCGCGGATTCCCCTTTGCGCGTGAAACGCACCGAGTACGAGATCGGCGCCGTTGCCGCGCTTCCATCGCTGCTCGATCAAGCGGCACAGGGCAATTACACCATTCGTGTCAGGCGCGCCCAACTTGAACAGCAAGGCCTGAAAGTCGCGCTGAGTCAGAACGAGCGTTATCCGACGTTCACGGTTGGACCATCGGTCTCCCACGAACGGGCAGGCGATCGCGAAACCGTCATCGGACTTTCACTATCTCTTCCGCTGCCGGTCTGGGACGATGGCCGCGCGGCGGTTACCACCAGCGAGGCGCGTCGCATGCAGGCGGAGGCGTCGCTGCAGGCGGCTTTCCGCGAGGTGGAAAGGGAAGTAACCGAAGCCTGGCTGATCCTTCAAACGCAACGCACTAGGCTTGCCGGTTGGAAACCCGAAGCGTTGGGGACGTTTGCAGAAGCAGCACAACTTGCGGACCGCCATTACAGGCTCGGGGCTGTGCCCATCAGCACCTATATTGAAATGCAGAACCAATATCTCGAAGCCACCGAGGCCATCAATGCCAGCCGTCTGGAAATTCTCCGCGCATCGCTGGACTTGGAGCAGCTCGTTGGCTCAACCCATTTCAAAAGCCCAAGCAAGTAACCTTATGAAGAATCCATTCCTGATCATTGTAACCGGCATGGCTATCGTCGCGATCGCCGCACTTGGCAGCTCCTGCCAGAAGTCCGCCGCCGCCTCCGCCAAAGCCGTGGAAAAAGCCCCCGAAAACGGCGCGCGGTTCAAAAAGGGTGAAGGCATTTCACTCACCGACGAAATGAAAAAATCCATCGGCCTCATGGTGGTTGAAGTCGGCGAGGAAGAAATCGTCTCGTCCATTCAGTTCGATCTAACAACAACGGGTTCCCGCGAAGCACAGGGCAGCGTTTCGGCGGATCATGCGGCTCTCATCAAGTCCGGCATGGAGATTCAACTGAGTTCGGAAAATTCCCCCGCAATCAAAGGCACGGTCCGGAGCGTGGACAAGATCCCGTTTGGCATGCCGGGTGATGTCGAAGTGACCGTCACTACCACCGACGCGCTTGCGGAGGGTTCAGGATGGAAAGGAGCTGTGCAAATCCCGCCGACCGGCAGCGTCACCACTGTGCCCGTGTCGGCATTGCTGAAGACCGCCGAGGGCTCATTCGTTTACACCGTGAACGGGCAGTTCTATGTCCGCGCGCCGGTCAAAACCGGGGCCGCCAACGACAAGATGGTGGAGATCACCGACGGTCTCTATGCCGGCGATCAGATCGTGACCACGCCGGTCATGTCGCTGTGGATGGCGGAGCTGCAAGTGCTTCGCGGAGGCAAGGCCTGCACCTGTGGACACTGAGCCATGCTGAATAACCTTCTCGACGCCGTCATGCGCCAGCGCGTGGCGGTCCTGTTGGCCACGGTCGTCCTGATCGGCGTCGGCACCTGGGCCATGCTGCGGCTACCCATCGACGCAGTGCCGGACATCACCAACCCGCAGGTGCAGATCAATACCGCCGTTCCTGCGCTCGCGCCGGAGGAGGTGGAAAAACTCGTCACCTTCCCCATCGAAAGCGAGATGGCGGGCTTGCCGGAAATGGTGGAACTCCGATCGCTGTCAAAGTTCGGGCTTTCCCAAATCACCATGATTCTCAAGGACGGCGCGGACATCTATCGGACGCGCCAACTCGTCACCGAACGTCTTCAAGGCGTGCTCGATGAACTCCCTCCCGGCCTTGCTCCCAAGCTCGCTCCCATCGCCACCGGCCTCGGGGAAATTTACTACTACACTCTGGACTACGCGCCCGATGCCAAGGACAAGCCCGCCACCCGCGAGGCGCAGCTCATGGCGCTGTGGCAGCTTCAGGAATACACCGTGAAGCCGTTGCTGCGAGGCACCCCCGGCGTCGCTGAAGTCAACCGCAGTGGCGGTCACGAACGCCAGCTCATCATTCAGCCGGATCCCGCCAAGCTCGCCGCCGCGGGCCTGTCGCTCGATGCCCTCGCGGAAATTGTCGAACAAAATACCAAAAACGCCGGCGGTGGTTACGTCGAACTGGGTGGCGAACAACTCATCGTCCGCGCTCCGACCCGCGTCACATCTGCGGAGGAAATCGCGAAGCTTCCGCTGAAATTTGGTGCGGGCATCAGGCCTATTCTTCTCAGCGATGTTGCCACCGTTGCAGTCGGTTCGACTTTCCGCACTGGAGCCAGCACGCATGAAGGAGACGAAGCGCTTGTAGGTGCCGCCATCATGCTTGCCGGAGAAAATAGCCGTCTCGTCGCCCAGGCGGTGCGCGCCAAGCTGGCAGAGATCCAAACCAAGCTGCCGGCCGGAGTCATGATCAAGACGGTTTATGACCGCAGCGAACTGGTGAATCGCACCATCCACACCGTGGAGAAAAATCTGCTAGAAGGCGCCGTGCTTGTCGTGGTTGTGTTGTTCCTTCTGTTAGGAAATTTCCGCGCCGCGTTCATCGTGGCGCTGGTCATCCCGCTCTCCATGCTCTTTGC
The DNA here is from genome assembly GCA_031371445.1 of Akkermansiaceae bacterium. Taxonomy (GTDB): domain Bacteria; phylum Verrucomicrobiota; class Verrucomicrobiia; order Verrucomicrobiales; family Akkermansiaceae; genus Luteolibacter. Next base: position 2,445 of record JANMJQ010000017.1, on the reverse strand, counting down.
GATGACTGGCATGGTCCGGCTCGGACTATCAGGCAACCTGATGAGCCTCGGGGCCGTGGACTTCGGTCTCATCATCGATGGCGCTGTTGTCATGGTGGAAAACATTGTCCGGCACCTGGGTGCGAAACAACACGCGCTTGGGCGCAAGCTCGATCCCGCCGAGCGGGCCCGCGAGGTCCTGCGTTCCGCCCGCGAAGTCGCGAACCCGATGTTCTTCGGGGTGCTCATCATCACCGTTGTCTATCTGCCGATTCTCGCGCTTCAGGGAATCGAGGGCAAGATGTTCACGCCCATGGCGGTCGTCGTCATGCTGGCACTCGGTGGTTCGCTGGTGCTGGCCATCACGCTCATGCCGGTGCTCTGTTCCTACCTGCTGGGCGGCAACATCCGCGAACAGGACAACTGGCTCGTCACGCTCGTGAAGAGCATTTACACCCCGCTTTTGAACTTCGGCTTGCGCTTCCGCTGGCTCGTCGTGCTACCCATGGTTGCGCTCTTCGGATTTTCGCTCGTCGTGTTTTCGCGCCTCGGTTCTGAGTTCATCCCGCAGCTCGATGAGGGCGATTTCACCCTGCAATTCATCCGTAGCAGCAGTGCCGGACTCACGGCGTCGGTCGCTCTGCAGAAGCAATCGGAAATCCTCCTGCGCCGCGACTTTCCGGAAATCCGCGATATCTTCTCGCGCATCGGCACCGCGGAAGTCGCGTCGGATCCGATGGGTCCGAACGTCTCGGACACCTATGTCATGCTTCAGCCACGCGAGACGTGGCGGAAGATCGACGGCAAAACGATCGCCAAGGAGGCGCTCGGCGAACTCATGCGAAAGCGCATGCTCGATCAGGTGCCCGGCCAGAACATCCTCGTCTCGCAGCCCATCCAGATGCGCTTCAATGAAATTATGGCGGGTTCACGCGCGGATCTGATGTGCAAAATTTATGGCGAGGACTATGACGAACTTGAACGCATCGCCGGTGAAGTCCGCACCGTGCTCGGCGGTATTGCAGGCGGAGCTGAAACCGAATTCGACGCCATCGGCAAGGTGCCCATGGTCGAGATTCAGCCGGATCGCGATGCCATGCAGAAATTCAACGTTCATGCGGATGACATGAACCGCTTGATCGAAACCGCGCTGGCCGGGGCTGATGTCGGGACTCTGATCGAAGGCAACCGGCGCACGCCGATCGTCGTCCGTCTGGAAGAAAAACGCCGCGCCGACTTGTCCGCGCTGGAGCGGTTGCCACTGCGCACCGAGGATGGCGCATTGCTCGCACTCGGCCAGGTCGCGAAGATAAAGCTTGTCGAGCAGGTCAACCAGATCGCCCGCGAAGACACGCAGCGGCGGGTGTCGGTGATGATCAACGTCCGCGGCCGCGACACCGCCAGCTTCGTTGAGGACGCCACGAAGGCACTTCACGAAAGGGTGAAGTTTTCTGATGGCTATTACTTCGAGTTCGGCGGGCAGTTCAAAAATCTCATCGAAGCAAAGAAGCGACTGGCGGTGGTGGTCCCGCTCGCGCTGGCACTCATCTTCACGCTGATTTTCATGACCTTCAAATCGCTGCGCCAAGCGGTGCTCATCTTTCTCTGCGTCCCGCTTGCCATCTCCGGTGGCATCTTCGCGCTGCATTTGCGGGCCATGCCGTTCACGATTTCCGCCGCCGTTGGGTTTATCGCCCTCAGCGGCATTGCGGTGCTCAACGGCATTATGCTCATCAGCTTTATCAACCAGCTTCGCGAGGAGGGCAAGTCCCTGCGCGACGCCGTTGTCGAGGGCACACTCACCCGTCTGCGGCCCAAGCTCATGACCGCCCTTGTTGCTTCACTCGGCTTCCTGCCCATGGCCATCGCCACCGGGGCTGGAGCCGAAGTGCAGCGCCCCATTGCAACCGTGGTGATCGGTGGCATCGTGACTTCCACTTTCCTCACCCTGCTCGTCGTGCCCTTGCTCTACGAATGGCTGGAGAGAAAAACCAAACCAGGAAACCAAACATTGTTAGAATCATGAAAACCATCACCCGCCTCCTCACCGCCGCGCTGTTCATCGGCTTCGCTGGCAGCGCTCTCGCCGAAGCCAAGGTCAAAGCCGGTCCCCGCAAGGGCCGCATCCTTGAACTCGACAACCAACAGGCCGAATTCTTCGTTGAGAAGGACCGCAGCATCAGCATCGCCTTTTACGATGCCGCTATGAAAGTTCAGCCCGCCGGCGAACAGGTGGTCACCGCCACCGCTGAGGCTCCCGCTGGCAAGGTGAAACTCGAGTTCGACAAAAAGGGCGACATGCTCGTTTCCAAAACCCCGCTACCGGAGGGCGAGCACTACACCATCGTCGTTCAAATGAAACCGGCTGCTGATGCAAAACCAAAGAACTTCCGCATTCCGCTCGACCTCAGTGAATGTGGCGAATGCCACAATCCGGAATACGCCTGTGTTTGTGACCATTAATCC
>JANMJQ010000055.1:0-3694 GCA_031371445.1 Akkermansiaceae bacterium | reverse complement strand
AGGCGGCGGGACATTGGGGGGGTAAAGCTGAAAATCTGAAATGCTGAAAATCTGAAATAAGAAAAGCGATGCGACTCTGAATTTCAGCTTTTCAGCATTTCAGCGTCTCAGTTTTTACTTTACAGCGTTTGCGCGTATTTTTCGAGTTTGTAGCACTCGATGATGTCGCCTTCCTCGTATTCGTTGAATTCGCCGAGGCGGATGCCGCATTCGAAATTGGTGCGGACCTCCTCGACTTCATCCTTGAAGCGGCGAAGCGTGGACATGCGGCCGTCGAAGACCGGGGTGCCGCCGCGGATAACCCGGGCATGGGCCTTGCGGTGGATGCGGCCGTCGGTGACGAAGGAGCCGGCGACTTTGCCGCGGTTGAGCTTGAAGATCTGGCGGACTTCGGCGTGGCCGATGACGGTCTCGCGGGTGAGGGGTTCCAACAATCCAAGCATGGCCTCGCGGACCTGGTCGATGAGTTCGTAAACGACCGAGTAAAGTTTGATTTCAACCTCGGCGGCTTTGGCCGATTTTACGGCCTTGGCTTCGACCTTGACGTTGAAGCCGAGGACGATGGCGTCCGTGGAGTCCGCGAAGGAAATATCCGATTCAGTGATAGGGCCTGCAGCAGCGGTGATGAAGGAGCATTCGACCTTGTCCGACACGATGGCGAGGACGGCTTTTTTGATCGCTTCGACCGAGCCCTGCACGTCGCATTTCAGGATCAGCTTGAGCTGGGCCTTGCCGCCGCCGTCGCGGACCATCGAATAGAGGTCCTCCATCCGGTTGCGGTGCTGAGGCTTGAGGCGGGTGAGGCGTTGGGCTTCCTGACGTTCGCCGGCGAGGGACTTGGCCTCACGCTCGGTTTTCATTTCGGTGATGTGATCACCGACATTGGGAAGTTCTTCAAATCCGATCACTTCCACGGGCATGCCCGGATGCGCCGATTTCACGGCAACACCGCGGTCGTTGATGAGCGAGCGGACCTTGCCAGCGTAGGGGCCGCAGATGAAAGGCGTGCCGACTTTGAGCGTGCCGGATTCGACGATGACCGTTGCGGTGGTGCCGCGGCCGGGAACGACGCGCGCTTCGATGACGGCAGCGCGGGCGTTGGCCTTCGGGTTCGCTTGCAACTCGAGCACTTCCGCCTGGAGGGCCATCAGGTCCAACAGATCGTCCATGCCTTGTCCGGTCACTGCGGATACCGCTGCGAACTCGGTGTCGCCACCGAAGTCGGTGGTTTGCAAACCATTTTCCGCGAGCTGCGATTTGACGCGATCGACGTTGGCCGATGGCAGATCGCATTTGTTGATCGCGACAATGATCGTCTTCTTCGCCTTCTTCGCGTGTTGGATGGCTTCGACCGTTTGTGGCATGATGCCGTCATTGGCAGCGACCACGAGCACGACGATGTCGGTGATGTCCGCGCCACGGGCACGCATGTCTGAGAAAATCGCGTGGCCGGGAGTATCGAGGAAGGTGATTTCCTGCTCGTTGTGAATGACCTGATAGGCACCGATGTGCTGGGTGATGCCACCCGCTTCGCCCGCCGTGATCTTGGTCTTGCGCAGGAAATCGAGGATCGAGGTTTTGCCGTGATCGACGTGACCCATGATCGTGATGATCGGCGGCCGGTTCTTGAGCAAATCCTTCGGCTCTTCGACGGGAAGCTCGGGCTCCTTGATGACTTCCTCGACTTTGTGGAAGCCTTTTTCCTTGTCGCGTTTTTCACGCTCGAAATGGAAGCCATGAAGCTCGCATACCTTGGCGGCGACTTCCGGTTCCAAGGGCTGGTTCGGCGCGGGGAATACACCCAGCGCGATCAGGTCCTTCATGATCATGAACGGCTTCAACCCAAGACGGGCGGCCAGTTCGGGTATCAGGATCGGCGGCTTGATGATGATCAGTTTCGGATCATCGGAAATTTCGTCCTCCGGAATTTCAGGAGCGGCTTCAACGACAGGAGCGGCTGCGGCAACAGGCACGGCCGGCACCATCGCGGCATCATCCTTGTCGAGGATCTTGGAAATGGATCCCAGCACCTCTTTGCCAGTGCGGGTGGTCTTGCGGACCTTGGGCTTCTTCTCGTCGGTGAAAAGATCGAGCGCGTTGGCCTTCTTTTCATCAAGCGCGCTTGGCACGGGCACGACCGGTTCCGCCTCTTTGCGCTGCCGTTCGCGGCGCGAGGGCTTCTTGCCTCCATCGAGCAGGTCGAGGACCTTGGATTTCTCAGGAGTGGTTTCGGCTTTTTTTCGGGCATCCGGCTTTGCTGCAGGGTTCGGGGGAAAGGGGTCAATGGCGTGTTTGGAAAATTCAGTCGTTGTGTGCGGTCGCGCCGGAACCATCAACGATGCCCCGGGCGCGGACGAGGATGGCTTCAGCGGCCTCCTCGGTGATTTCAAGCTCGGCGGCGATGTAGTCCGCCGGCATGTCGATGATGAGCTCCGGGTTGAATCCACCGGCGATCGTAAGCTTGTTCGCCAACTCGTCGGTGATGCCCAATTGTTCTCCCAAAGTATGGGCGGCGCCACCGATTTTCTCTTTGAATTGCTCTTCCTTGGACTCGTCGCGGCGCACCTGCACGTCCCAGCCCATCAGGCGTGAGGAAAGGCGCGCGTTCTGGCCCTTGCGGCCAATCGCCTTGCTCAGGTCAGCTTCGTCGACGGTCACATGCACCGCATGCGCTTCCTCGTCGATCGTGATCGAACGAAGTTCGGCCGGCTTGAGCGCTTCTCTAACAAATTCTTTCGGATCCTCGCTCCAACGGATGATGTCAACCTTCTCGTTGTTGAGCTCGCGGACGATGTTTTTCACCCGCGCCCCACGCATGCCGACGCAAGCGCCGACGGGGTCCACTTTCGGATCGTTGCTCCACACGGCAACCTTGGTGCGGAACCCGGCTTCACGCGCGATCCCGCGGATCTCAACGGTGCGGTCGGAAATTTCATTCACTTCGGCTTCGAACAAGCGGCGCACGAAATTCGGATGGCTGCGCGAAAGGATGATCTCCGGTCCGCGGCCTTCGTTTTCCACGGCCAGAACATAGGCCCGGATGCGGTCGCCGATGTTGTAATCCTCGCCCTGCACGCGCTCGCGGTTCGGCATGATGCCTTCGAATTTTCCGAGGTCGATCATCACATCGTTGCGCTCGAAGCGCCGCACGGTGCCGGACACCACGTCGCCGGCGCGGTCCTTGAACTCCTCGTAAATCATCTCCTTCTCGGCCTGGCGGAGCCGCTGCATCATCGTCTGCTTCGCGGTCTGCACGGCGATGCGGCCAAAGTCTTTCGGCGTGACGTTGAACTCCTGGACATCGCCGATCACGGCAGCGGGATTCTTCTTCAGCGCGGTGGCCAGCGGGACCTCGTTGAACTTGTCCTGATAGTCGTCGTCCGCAGTCACCGTGAGGGAGGCGAAAATCCGGGTCTCGCCCTTCTTGGTATTCACCTCGGCGCGCAAAACCTCGATCGCGTCAGCCCCTGGGACCATTTTCCGGTAAGCGGAAATGAAAGCAAACTCCAGCGCGGCGACGACCTTGTCACGGTCGATGCCTTTTTCTTTTTCGTAATACTCGATGAGGGCGACGATGTCGTTGGTCATGGCGGGCGGTATCTGCGGGTCGCTGCTGATGTCCGGAGACGCAAAAGAGTGGGTGCGAGACCCACTCCTTTCTTTCGTCAGAAGCTGTGCGGGCAGCTTTTAGGCG
>JANMJQ010000049.1:0-11333 GCA_031371445.1 Akkermansiaceae bacterium | reverse complement strand
TTGATCTGGACCACGACCTCCCGGCCCGGACAAAACACATACACCTTGGCGATATGTTTCGCAGGCGGCGCGACGATCGGGATCGGCGGCACTTTCCCACTCGGCTGGGCGTCGGGATTTTCGTCGAGGTATTTCAGGTTCCCGGTCATGAGTTCTTTCCGGGCTTCCGGCAAGGCAGCCAGGTTCGCGAAATCCGCGCGGTCATAGAGCCAGCCGCTTTTGGCTTTGACGAATGAAAGCACGAGCAGGTTTTCCATCGGTTCCCCGCCCACGCCGAAGTCGATCTTGCCGAAATACGAGGCCTTGGCGGTCGGTCCGTTTTGCTTGGCTTGGAGAAATTTCAGGCCGGCCAATGGTGGTGGCGGCGCGGGCACGTCGAAGATCGCCGCGGGAAATTGTCGTTTTTCCGAGAGGATGCGGTTCTGGACTTCGACCCTCCGGTTTTCGGCGGTGACGCGCTGCCATTGCGCGACGTCCTGCTTGAGCATCGAGTCGCGCCAGGCGTTGTAGGTGGTTTCCAGACTCCCCCTCAAATCTTCCTGAGCCAACGTAACGGTTGCGAGCGCCGCAAAAATCGGAACAATAAGTCGATTCATTGCCGAAACGATTGGACAAGAGCGGCGTTGAGACAACAAACAATTTGCGGACGCATCCGCGGATGAGGTCAACGGCTGGAATTATGAGCAACATTTTGCAAAGAGTGGCCCCCATCGGTGAGGCGCGCGACAAGGAGATACTCAAGGACGCGGAGACTTACGTTTACGAGACCCGTCCGGAAGGCGAGGTCACGGCCCACGTTTTCAAGCCCGAAAACGGCGACCACCCTCCACGCACGGCGATCATCTTCTTTCATGGCGGATTCTGGGACACGCCCACCCCCACCCAGTTTGTCCCCCACTGCCTTCATTTCACCGCTCATGGCGCGGTTGGAATCGCCGCGGAAACACGGACCTCGTCGAAGCACGGCACCGGCCCGCTGGAAGCCATCGAGGACGCCCGCGATTTGATCCGCTGGGTTCGGAAAAACGCGGAGACGCTCAACGTCGATCCCGCGAAAATCGTTGTCTGTGGCGCCGCCGGTGGTGCCTTGCTGGCGCTTCTAACAGCCATGCCGAAGCCCAAAGATTTGCCGCCGGTGGACGACGTGGAATGCACTCCACAGGCCTTGTTGTTGTTCAGCGCGCTCGTCAACACGGCCACGAAAGGACCGGCCGTCGAGCGATTTCCCGATGCGAAGACCGCGAAAAGCGTGAGCCCGACCAGCCTGATTCGCCGCAAGCTGCCGCCGATGATGTTCTTTCACGGCCAAAGCGACCGGATCACCCCTTTCGATGAAGTGGAGAAATTCCGCCGCCGTTTGCGTTGGCGCGGGAATGTCTGTGAGCTGGCTGACTTCGCGGGGGCCGACCACAGCTTTTTCAATTTCAACGTCAGCCACAAAAACTTCGAGCGCTGCCTTGGGGAAGCTGAGCATTTTCTGGTGAGTCTCGGCCTTCTTGAAGCGGCCGAAGAGCCAGCGGCGGAAACAACGGAATCGGATACGGCTCCGGACGTTCAGGTGGAGTGAGGTTGCTGCGACTGATCCCGCCGATCAAAAATCATCAATTGTCATTCATCAATTCGATCTCAACGTGTGGCAGTCTTCCGCGACGAGGATTTGATTGACGATTGATGATTGAGGATTTTTGAATTTTGATTTGGAAGATAGCTTTCTGCATCTGCCATGGCCTCTAATCGATGATCCGCCGCATCGGGATCATGCTGGAATGTTCGAAGCCGTGCTTCTTGAAAAATTCCTGCGACTCGGCGCTGATCCGGTCTGTTAGAAGAGTGATCCGTTTGAAGTGCTTCTTGGCCGCGAATTCAACCACGTAGTCCACCAGCATTGTGCCGTAGCCCTGCCCCCGGTGATCGGGGTGGATCACGACATCCTCCATCAGGATCACAAAGCCGCCACAGGCAGTCGAGATGGTGAAAAGCAAGTTCACCATGCCGAAAATCTGATCGTCATTGCGCACCACGAAGATCCGGCCGCGGTTCGGTTGTTCTAAGATCAATTGCAAGCCCCGCTCCTGCACCGCGCGGTCGGGTTGGAAGTCTCCGGACAGGGCGAACAGGTTCATCACCAGTTCTGTTAGAGCGGGCAAATCCTCGATGGTCGCCGGTTCGACGCGGGGACGGTCTTCCTGGGGTTGCTTCGATGCCGGATCCGTCGCGGTCTTCACTGGCGGGACCTTGGCATGAATTTGAAATCGCGAAATGAAATTTCACCTCCGCCTCAAATTTCACCGCCCAGGTCGGGTCGGTTTGCCTTAGTCCGCTCGATTCCCGCGTGTTTTTTCCATGTCGCGATTTTGCCGTGGTGCCCTGAGACCAGCACATCCGGAACCGTCATGCCCCGGAAATCCACGGGCCGCGTGTAGGCCGGAGCCTCCAACAGCCCGGGATCGGAGAACGACTCGTCTGCGCTCGAACTGTCGTCACCCAGCGCCCCGGGCAACAAGCGGATCACGGCATCGCACAACACCGCAGCTGCCAGCGCGCCATTGGTCAGGACATAGTCGCCGATGGAAATTTCCTCGTCCACCAAGGCCTCGATCACCCGATGATCGACGCCTTCGTAATGCCCGCAAAGGATGAGCAGATGTTCTTCGCCGGCAAGCTGCCGGGCCATCGCCTGCTTCAGCGGCTTGCCCTGTGGCGTCATCAAAATCACCCGCGTCACCGGCGTCCGCAGAGCCTCCACCGCGGCGAACAGGGGCCCCGGTTGCAGAATCATCCCCGGTCCGCCGCCGCAGGGCGCGTCGTCGACCCGCCGGTGCTTGTCCTCGGACCAATCCCGCAACTGGTGGCCGCGGACATCGACGATCCCCGCCGTCCGCGCGCGTCCGATGATTGAGTCAGCCAAAGGAGCCAACGCGATTTCCGGAAACAGGGTGACGATATCGATCCGCATGACGGAGTGTAACAGCCTAGGCAAGCAGGCCGCCTAAGTCGGCGAATTGAATCTTGCCGCCGGGCGCTTGTTTCGCACTATGGGAACGTGACCCGCAGCTTCGTCCCATTGTTGCTTGCACTGCTGACCCAGGCGGTTTTCGGCGCTGGCATGACCTCCATCGAGGTGTCCCGGGTTCTTGCACAGGCCATTTCCCGCGCGCAGCAGATTGAGCCAAAAGCGGTCATCGCGGTGGTGGACAATGAGGGTTTTGTGCTTGGCGTTTGGAGTGTGGACAATGTGCCCGATCCTTTGGCCGTGCAGGACGCGATCACCAAGGCCGGCACTGCGGCCTTTCTGAGCAGTGAGCAGGAGGCCTTCACCTCGCGCACGGCTGGCTTCATCGTGCAGCAGCATTTTCCGCCGGGCATTAGCAATCGTGCGAACGGCCCACTCGTTGGGGTGAATTTCTCGAACCTTTCGTTCACCGACGTGAATCGCTTCAAAGATCCGCACACCGGTTACGTTGCCAACTTCATGAGCGGCACCAACGGCGCGCCGATTGCCGGCCCGGCTCCGTTGACAGGCCTCGCTGGATCTCCCGGTGGAGTGCCGCTTTATCTTGCCGGAAAATTGATCGGTGGGGTTGGCGTGGCGGGTCAGACCATTGCGCCCCAGGTCAGTCCATTCTCCGCATTGGCCGACATCCAAATGCAGAGCCAGCAACGCTCCGATCCGGATGAGGACGTGGCGCTTGCCGGACAGATCGGCTTTCAACCCACAGCCTCGATCTTCGGCTCCAATGTGTTGATTGATGGCATTCGGGTCCCCTATGTCGTGGGTGGCACCAAGCTTGGCAATGTGCTCCCGCTCGGTTCGGTCGGCGGCAGTGTTTTACCCTACACTGTTGTGGCCTCGCCAGTCGTGGTCTATCCGACCAGCGCCTTCGGAGGACAAGCTTGCGAGATTCGCTCACCCATCATCGCCGATCCTGTGGGGGGCGTCATCAGTGGCCAAGCCCGGCTGAGCGCGGCCGAGGTGGCCAAAATTCTTTCCCAAGCTTCTGCCCGGGCGCAGATCACCCGCGCGGGCATTCGCTTGCCTGCCGGGCAGAGGGCGCAAACTTTCATCACCGTCGTAAACAATCCCGCGTTGCCGAACACGGCGCCTGCCATCCTCGGCACCATTCGCACGCCGGGCGCCACCCTCTTCAGTTGGGACGTTGCGGCTCAGAAGGCACGCACGGCGGTTTTCTTTTCCAATGACACGCGGGCGTTCTCCACGCGCACGGTGGGATTCCTCGCGCAGCAGTTTTATCCACCGGGAATCGCCAATACTTCACCGGGCCCATTCTACAGCTTGCAGGAACAATTTTCGTTGCTGCCGGCGGGAGTGAAGAATCCTTTGAATGGTGTGGTGCTGACCGCTGCCAATGCGCTGATTACCCCCAACCCTTACCTGCCCAACGGCGTCACGATTTTTCCCGGAGGCTTCCCCCTCTATCGCAACGGTGTGATGATCGGCGCGATCGGCGTCAGTGGCGATGGCATCGATCAAGACGACCTCATCGCCGCCGCGGGCACGGTGGGCTTTGTCGCACCGACGGGCATTCGCGCCGACCAGCAGCAATACAAGGGGGCACGACTGCCTTACGCCAAGTTCCCGCGGAATCCGGATCTGTAGGTGGTGCCATGGGCGCGTTATCAGTTATTGGTTAATAGTTATCAGGAAGATCTATGCCGATTAACAGATAACTATTAACAGATAACCCCATCACACATGAACGATGCCGAGGACCATCACGATCACATAGGCCAGTTTGCAAGTGAGATGGAACACCTGGTCGGTGACGTATCCAAACTTGCCTTCGCCTTTGCCGAGATCGATCAGCCAATGCAAACAGAGTTCCGTGACGCCGAGGAGCGGGCTCCCCGAAATGATCCACACTCCGCCAGCATGCACCAGTGAGTGGGCCGTCAGGGCAACGATCCATTCCGGAAGCGTGCCCGCCTGATCCCGAACCTTCATGCGGGCGAGATAGTCTCCCTGCAGCGGAAAATCAGCGAGCGCATGTGCGATCGCGAAAGCGAAAAACAGGGCAAAAGGACCGGAATGGGAAAGGATGTTCACACGCTGGCTTTCCAAAAATCATGAAACGACGCCTTCTCCTCGGAACTGACGAGTTTGGCATTCATTGCGCGAATTCGTTTGGCGGCGAGACGCAGCAGCCCTTGCATGAGTTCGACTCCGCCCTCGGGATCCGCGGCGAAGAATGCCGCGAGCTCGTCGGCGCTGATCCGCCAGATAAGGCAGTCACTTCGGGCGATGACCGAAGCGCTGGCACTTGCCGGATCGAAGACATTCACCTCGCCCAGAGAGTCGCCCTCTCCCAATGTGGCGACCAAAAGCGAGCGTTCGCCTGCCGCAACGATTACGTGAAGCATCCCGGATAGAATGAGATGCAGGCAACTCTGTGCAGATCCTTCTTCAATCACAGTTTCGCCATTTTTGGGTCGGATGAATTCTCCGAATGAAGTGAGAAACTCGCGATGAGAAGCTTCCACCGGAGTGAGGAAACCGACGGCGGGCAATTCTGATAGAGGTGAAGAGGAGCTCATGGGCTATCAGTCGGCGATCTTGACGGGCCGGACGCAGCATGGCCAGTCGGAAAATGTGGGAAGCGAAAATCACAATGACCGGCCCACATCGACGACCCCCGGCAGCCGTCATTTCACGTTCATCACGATGACCCCGTTCGCATCGCGTTCGAGGGTTTTAAGCTGCGCCATGACGAGATCCTCATCCCCGATTCCGTAAAGCCTAACGGAATTCCGGCGCCCCTTCACTTTGACCCGCCCCAGATCGAGGACCCCGTCCTCAATCCCCGAAGCCCGTTTCACTTCGTCGGAAAAAATCACGTCGCAATGGAACTGCTTGGTCAATCCCTCCAGCCGCGAGGCGAGATTCACCGTATCCCCCAGCACCGCGAACTCCGTCCGGTGCGTCGATCCGATTTCCCCGGCGACTGCCTCTCCCAAATGCAGGCCCACGCCGATTTGAAACGGTTCCTTGCCCGCCTCTTGCCAGGTCTCGTTCATCCGTGTGAGGACGGCGATCATGTCCCTGGCCGCGAGGACCGCCTTGCGGGCATGTTCCTCATCGCTTCCCCCACCCAGAGCTCCCCAATGGGCCATCACCGCGTCTCCAATGAATTTGTCCAAAGTGCCACCGTGGCGAAAAATCACCTCCACCATGCTTGTTAGATATTCATTCAACTGCCTCACCAGCTCTTCCGGATCGGTTTGCTCGGACCGCTCGGTGAAGCCCCGCACATCGGAAAACAGCACGACGACACGCCGCTTTATCCCGGCGGCCGATTTTTGCCACTGCTCCGGCTGCTCGATCATGGCATCCGCCACATCCCGGGAGACGAAGCGCCGGAAATCCCGCCGCATGCGCAGTTTGTCGAGTCGCTCGGTCAGCAGCTTGTGCGACTGCGCCACCGCCCATCCTGACACCAACGCCATCAGCCCGCCCGTCGCCGGCAGGATCACCGAATACGTGGCTCCAACCCAAACGAGGATCACCCCCACGCAGGTCACCATGCTGATCAGTCCGAACGCGGACACCAACGGACGGCTGACGCAGTGGGTCCAAATCAGCGCGACAATGCCGAGCAAGATCATCCCGGGCCACGGATCTGTAAAACGGCGAATGAAGGCCTTGTCCAAGCCACACGCCACTGCTTGCAAATGCAACTGGGGTCCTGTGACAGGGCCCATGGGTGTATTGTGAAAATCGTGCAATCGCGGAGCAACCGGCCCCATCATGACGACCTTGCCGCGGAAGAATTCACCGTTCTGATAGTTCGATTTCCAGATCTTGTCGGAGAAAATACCGTAAATACTCTTCGGAGCATAAATGTCCGCCGCGCCGCCTTTGTCGGTTCCCGCAAAGCGCAGTTCCTGGTCTCCCTCAGGCACTGCTTTGCCCATGGCATGAATGACCTCTGCGGCTAGCGATCGGAATTCCGGCTCTCCGGTCAGCCGCTTGCCCTTGTTTTCAAAAGTCAGTGTCGAAGTGTAACGAGCGCTACGCACCGAGCCATCGATGATATCCGGGCGGAAATTCGTATATCCCAGGCGAGGCTCTGCTTCCAAAAATTGCTGATCGGGCTCTACGAGGATGAAGTTATCGCCAAACTCGTTACCCTCAACAGGACTGAAAACGGAGCCCAGGACCACCAATCCCGGATGACGGCGGATCGCCGCAGCCAAGGCCGCGTCAGCCTCGGGGCCACTGGGTTCGGTAAAAAGCAAGTCCAACACGACTAGTTTCGCACCCGCCGCAGCCAAGCGATCGATCGCGTCAGCCCAGACCCGGCGGTCCCATGGAAAGCGCTGGCTCATTAAGGTCAGCGCCGGACTCGCAGCAACCTCGGCCGGGTCGGGCGCATCCAACGCCAGGCTCGCGTCGTCGATCCCTAACAACACGAGTTCCTTTTTCTCCGGCGGCCCCCCACTGTAGCGGACAATCCGGTCGCCCAGCGCGCGATCCATCCGCTGAACCACCTCCCGGCCTTGGTCGAAGACGCCGAATACGAGCATCACCACAACGACCCCGGAGAGACAGGCAAAACTTTTGCGGCAGCGTTTCCAGAGGGTCGAAGGAGCGCTTGTCATGAGGCGATGAGCTATCTAGCTTCCTTTTTGTAGTTATGAAAAGCTCCCATGTACTTCTTATTCCGGTTTTCATCGCAGCCAGTGTCCATGCGGATGTATTATCGGATCTAAGTCCGTTTCTCGGCTCCCAGCGCCCCCAATTCGACCCTGCGACCCTTGAACCGGATCTGGCGGTGGAAAACCCCAGTTGGGCCCCATTTTCTCCCGCGGACTCGGACCTCGGCGTGCAACAGGTTCTCGGAGTTTATCGCGGCTGTTCGCCGGTGAAAGTCACCTTTGACACGAGCATCAGCTACACCGACAACGCGCCTGGCGAGACCACGCTTGACGATGCTTCATCGTGGTTTTCGGCCAGCCGCCTCACCCTGAACTGGCGCCCGCTGCTCATTCACGGCTGGTTTGCAGACGTCGGACTCGCAGCGGAGTTATACCGCTTCGAAGGAGACAAAGCGGTCGATTTCGAAAATTACGAACCCTACGTCGGAGTCGTCAAATCCATCCCCGAGCTCCACGACCTGCTCTTCTTCGCCCGATACGAATACCAGCGGCTCACCACGGACAACTCTGCCAGCAATTACAACGCCCAGAGAATCCGGGTCGGCCTCCAGAAGGATCTGCTCCTGACTTCCAGGAATCAGATCTCCGCGGGAGTGGACGCCGCCTTCGACATAAGCGCCCATCAGGAAGCATTGGAACGCAACACCTACTCCGCCGATGTGAGTTATACTTATTGGTTCGCGGACCACCTCAGTTCCACGGTTTCCTGGACGGGATCGTATTGGGACTTCAACAATGGCGGCCGGGAAGATTGGAGCCACATCGTCGGACTTGAGCTCACCTGGTTGCCCTGCGAGCACGCCCGCGTTTACACCAACGTATTTTACACCAACCACAACTCCAACGCAGCCTCGGGTGCCAATGATTTCGAGGCCTGGCAATCCGGACTCGGAGTCGGCTTTAACTACTCATTCTAACAGATATGAAAATTATCATCCCACTACTCGCCCTTATCGTCCCCGCTGCCGCCGACACGCTGCGGACGGCGAATGTGACCACGGCCGTCAATGAAGTGCAGATCTTTCCGGGCTCAAGCGCCGCCCACGGCGCAGCTATCGGAGAAAAAGTTGCCACGCCTTCTTCGGTTCAAACGGGCCGCCAATCGCGCGCTGAACTCACCTTCAACGACAGCACGATCACACGCTTGGGACAGAACTCCGTTTTCAGCTTCCGTGAAGGCGGCCGCAACGTCGAATTGCAACAAGGATCGATTTTGCTCCAGGTTCCCAAAAATGCGGGAGGAGCCACCATCCGCACCGCCACCGTGACCGCAGCGATCACGGGCACGACGGTGATGTTCGAATATAGCCCCGGGAAATGGATCAAGCTCATCACTTTGGAGGGCGTCCAAAAACTTTCCATCAACGGCGGCAAATCCAGCATCGACGTGCCGGCAGGCAAGATGGCCATCATGCACCCGAACGACACGGTGGTTCCTGAATTGATAACCGTCGATGTCGCCAAGGTGATGGCCACTTCGCCGTTGGCGGGAAATGCCCCCTTCGGTCCGCTGCCGCCTCACGCCCTAATGTTGATTCAACAAACGATCCATGACCAACTGGTCGCAAAGCGCGAAGGGATACTGCTTCCGACCAACTACGTCATCCAGGGAGCGGGCCACCGTGGAGCGAAGGGCATCCGGAATTTGGGAGAACTCGATCGGACACCTCCGCGGCGGAATACAGATGGCGAGGGAGACTACCGTCCCTAACAGCCCGGCCCAGGGATAAATCCAAGTTCGGTTCAGGCGATCACCGTCAGAGCTGCCATCAGAACTCATGACAACGGCGGTTCATTTCGTGTATGCGAGCATGCTCTCTGAATTCCAGGAGCT
This sequence comes from Akkermansiaceae bacterium, assembly GCA_031371445.1. Taxonomy (GTDB): domain Bacteria; phylum Verrucomicrobiota; class Verrucomicrobiia; order Verrucomicrobiales; family Akkermansiaceae; genus Luteolibacter. Next base: position 1,825 of record JANMJQ010000049.1, on the reverse strand, counting down.
CGTGGCCAAAACCGCCGGGCTCGCGATTGCGATCCACCTCGCCTTGTGGATCGTACTCCACCTGCTATTCCGCCGGATGGAGCGGCCACCCCGGCTCAGCCTCCACCTGTTCGCGCTTTCGATGGGCGCCTGGATAGCGGGGCTTAAATACTTTGATCAGGCAGCTTGGGTCGATCATGTCGGAGCGGCACTCATTTTCACCACCACCCTGCTGCTGTGGGTACTGATCGATCGTCTGATCTGCGGTGCCTGGCTTGCCCGTCACCGGAAGACGCACATCCCCATCATCCTGCGCCAACTGGCCGGTGTGCTGGTTGTTTTTGCCGCGGTTTCCTGTATCCTCAAGTGGGGATATCAGTTGGAACTCACCGGCCTGTTAGCCACTTCGGGTATCGCCGCTGTGATCCTGGGTTTCGCGATGCAGGATCTGCTCGCCAATGTCATCGCCGGATTCAGCATCCACGTGACCCGCGCTTACAAGGTCGGCGACTGGCTCTTGCTTGGCGAAAAAGGCGAACGCGCGGAAGTCACTGAGATCAACTGGCGCTCGACCCGCCTGATCAACAACGACCAGGTTTCGTTCGAACTGCCTAACAGCGACGTCGTCAAGAACCGCATCGTCAATCTCAACTACCCCACCCCGGAACACGGCATCCGCTTGCGCATCGGCCTTGACTACGACGTCCCACCCGCCGTGGCCAAACAGGCACTTGTCGCTGCTGCCAAAAATGCCAAGGGCACCATCGAGTCCCCCGCTCCCACGGTGTTTCTCTGCGAATTCGGCGACTCTGCCGTCGTCTATGAATTACGGGTCTGGATGCGCCAGGCCAAACTTTACAACGACGCCTGCGATGCCATCCGCACCGCCCTCTGGTATGAGCTCAAGCGCCGCAACATCCGCATTCCATTTCCGATCCAGGTCCAGGAATTTCGCACCCACACCGAACCCAAGTATTTCGCCGATGCCAAAGCCAAGGCTGCTGAAATAATGGGGGGCAAAGCTCTGAGCTGCCTGACGTCCGAGGAGGCCCGCACCTTGGTCGCTAACGGCAAGATCGCTCTCTTCGGTCCACAAGAAGCTCTCGTCTCCAGCGGTGAATCCGGCGATTCCATGTTTGTGATCCTCGATGGCGGAGTGCAGGTCACCGGAAAATCCGACAGTGGTTCGCAGGTCGTCCTCGCGAAGCTAGGTCCCGGCGAATTCTTCGGCGAAATCTCACTCCTCACCGGAGCACCCCGCAACGCGTCCGTATCCGCGGAGACGGACACCCTCGTTCTTGAAGTCCGCAAGCAGGACATCTCCCCGCTCATCGATGCCAATCCGGCACTCGCCGGCTGTCTCGGCGAACTTTTAGAGCGTCGCCAAACAGAAACACAGGCAGCCCTTCGTCGAAAGACCGGCACCTCAGAATCCGAATCTCCCGCCCCGCAACAACGGACTTGGACCGAGCGGATTCTGGCGTTCTTTGGGGACTCGGGGGAGTGAGCTTCGGGATGACTCCTTCATGATAATTGCGATACGAGTTGGGGAGACTAAATTTAATGCGACACAATATGGGTTTCCCATGTTTCAGTTTCGAATTAAGCCCGAACTCATTCAGATGAATTTTTTCGGATTTACCCATAGGATATGGAACTCGCCTCGGTTCGTGGGATATGACAATGATAGATGGAATGGGATTTTTGTAAGCGTCCCAAAATCCACCCCCTACCATTCCACCGCTGATCGTGCATCGTCGGCGGGATGTCCAAAAACCGTTCCATTCCATCGCGCCGGCTCACCTGCGCCGACGTCCGCTTCGTCCAAGTCGATTTCCCGCGCCAG
>JANMJQ010000003.1:0-2375 GCA_031371445.1 Akkermansiaceae bacterium | reverse complement strand
AGGGCTCATTGATCGCGCCGCGAGCCGTGCTGGAGTCCCTGGCCGCAAGCGAGGTGGAGCCGGCCGATGTGCTCCTCGGTTGGCAGCGGCAGTGCCTTGGCATGGCCTGACACGCGCGGATTTACCGCTTGGTTTTTGAGGCGGGTGGACTTGAATGCGGCGTGCTGCCTCCCACGCGCCAAGGGTCCGACTCGAACGTGCGACTGCCCGACTCGAATGTGCGGCTGGTTTTCAACTGCCCGTCATGCAATAAAAATCTAACAGCCGACCTCTCGCAAGCGGATGTGACCGGCCCCTGTCCGCAATGCGGGCGACCGGTGACAGCTCCCCAGCCCCGTTTTCCAGCCAACTTCGCGGCCCCTTCATCGAAGCCTCTAACAGTCGCGGCAAGCGAGCCGAACAGCGGTGAAAGGCGCGTGCGCAGAAGTCGCATCAATGCCGATTCGGCACTGGACCATGGACACAACGATCAGCGTGAATTGGCCAAAACCTTGTGGATCATCACGGTCTTCATCCTCGTCTTTTGCGCCGTGGTCGCGGCGACTTGGCTGATGCAAAAATGGATCGGCAGTTAGAAATTGTAACATTCTTATAATAAGGCGCTTGCGAGTCAGCAGCCGGGCTTGAAAAAAGCGCCTTTTTTGCGCGAAGTTCCTTGTTTCCAAACCGGGAATTTCAGACCATTTCCGCACATGTCCGAACCTGCGAGCGAAGCGCCAAAAGTCGACACCCAAGTAGGTACCGAACAACAATACGACGCGGCGCAAATCGATAAACTCGAAGGCCTCGAAGCCGTCCGCAAACGGCCCGGGATGTACATCGGCGACCCCGATGAACGGGGTCTTCATCACTGCGTGTTCGAGGTCCTCGACAACTCGATCGACGAACATCTCGCCGGCTATTGCTCGCGCATCAAGGTCTCGATCCATGTCGATGGCTCGGTCTCCATCGCCGACAACGGCCGCGGTATTCCCGTGGACATGCATCCGAAGTTCGGCATGCCCGCCGTCGAACTCGTGCTCACCAACCTCCACGCCGGCGGCAAGTTCGGACAAGGCGCTTACAAATATTCGGGCGGTCTCCACGGCGTCGGCGCGAAGTGCGTCAACGCGCTGGCCGATTGGTTCAAAGCCGAGATCATGCGCAACGGCAAAGTGCATCTCATCGGCTTCGAACGCGGCAAGACAACGCAACCGCTGCATGTGATCGGTGAGGTCGATCCCACCAAGACCGGGACGATGATCACCTTTTTTCCCGATGCGACAATCTTTGTCGATACCATCGAGTTCAAGTTCGACCGCTTGTCCACCCGACTCCGCGAACTGGCATTCCTCAATCCCGGACTCACCATCGACCTGGAGGACGAACGCCCGGAGTCTGCGAAAAAAGCGACATTCTACTATGCCAAGGGTATCGAGGAATTCGTCGCGCAGCTCGGCGAGAACAAGACGCTGATTCATGAAGAGCCGGTGATCCTTCACGGCCGCCGCCAGATCGATCTCGATTACGACGGCAAGAAATCCACCGACGACGTGTTCGCGGATGTGGTTTTCCAATACAACGATTCCTACAACGACCAGATCCTTTGTTTCGCCAACTCGATTCCCAACGGCGACGGCGGCACCCATCTAACAGGTTTTCGCACGGCGTTGACCCGCGGCGTCAACCAGTACGCGAAGGTGAACAAGATCCTCAAGGACAAGGACGCCGCTCTAACAGGTGACGATGTCCGTGAAGGCCTGATCGCGATCATCTCGGTGAAAATGCCGAATCCGCGCTTCAGTTCACAGACCAAGGACAAGCTGGTGAACACCGAGATCGAGGGCGTAGTGTCATCGATCGTCTATGAAGGGCTGATGCAATTCTTCGACGAGAATCCAGGCTTGGCCAAGCGCATCATTGAAAAATCGGTGAACGCCGCGCGTGCCCGCGAAGCCGCGCGCAAGGCCCGCGAAACCGTCCGTAAATCCGCTCTCTCGGGCGGCGGATTGCCCGGCAAGCTGGCTGACTGCTCCGAACGTGATCCCGCGAAGTCCGAGCTCTACATTGTCGAAGGTGACTCCGCCGGTGGTTCCGCCAAGCAAGGCCGCGACCGCCGCACGCAGGCGATCCTGCCACTGCGCGGCAAGATCCTCAACGTCGAGAAGGCCCGCCTCCACCGGGCGATGCAGAACCGGGAAATCCAGAACCTCATCACCGCCATCGGCGCGGGCATCGGCGATGGCGAGCAAGAGGGCTCGTTCAACATCGACAAAGTCCGCTATCACAAGATCGTCATCATGACCGATGCCGACGTTGACGGCTCCCACATCCGCACGCTGCTGCTGACGTTTTTCTGCCGCCACATGCCCTTGCTGGTCAAGCGCGGCTTCCTC
>JANMJQ010000045.1:0-2575 GCA_031371445.1 Akkermansiaceae bacterium | reverse complement strand
TTTTTTGGACGTGTGCTTCAAGGTTGTTTTATTAGTCCATACAACGGACGACGGCAAGCTTCGTCATTGTTTCGGCGGCGGATTTTTTAATTTAGTAAATGGGGTCATTGAAAGCGCCGGGATAAACCGGCTTGAAACAGAGAATGAAAGAGTCTTACAGAGAAAACCTAGCCAGTCGCTCTGGCCACAAACCCTACGCTGGGAGCAGTAATGCTCCGGGTGTAGCATGGGGGAGTGGAGACGCAGGTCAGCCATTGAGCTCCGAAATCCAAAATCCCGAGTGCCGATCCCGCGCCTGCGGGACAACATCGTTCTCAGCGCCAACCCACCCCGGGCACCGTGGCCGGACCAAGGTAGGGAAACGTGGGCTGGAAGGTGTGCGTGAAGCCGCCCGTAAGGACGGCAAGTTGAAGTTCGTTTCCCTGCTTCACCATGCGGATGTCGATGCGCTGCGACGGTCTTTCTATAAGTTAAAGAAGACGGCAGCGGTCGGTATCGATGGAGTAACGTGGCAGGAATGTCATGAATGGGGTCGGGTTTCGCATTTCAACATTTCTCGTTCAAGGGTCCTGATTCCTCATCCTCGATCCGTCCCAGCTCGGCTTCGATTTGCTCGATGTTGGGCAGGCAGGTGTCGAGTGGCTCGGGAAGGGCGCCCGTCGTCGCTATCGCTATCCGGGGTCGCCTTTGGCTGTGCCGGGATGAATTGCCGGGGCAAGTTGGAATTCGGCGATGCCGACGGGTTTGCCGATGCCGGAGAGCGCGTATTCGGCGACGAGGTGGTTCTTGGTCGGAAGAGTTTGCCGCGAAGGCGCAGAGGTCGCGAAGAGCCGCATGGGTTTCAGGATTCGAGGGCCGCGGAAAGCGCGTTGATGGCCGCATCAATTTCATCGTGACTGCTGGATAGCGGCAGCATTAGCACGATGGTGTCGAGAACGGGCCTGGTGAGCAGGCCATGCGCGCGGGCAGCGACGCATACCGTTTCGCCAAAGCGTTCCGCGGGTGGGAATTTCGTTCCATCCGGCAGCCGCAGTTCGATGCCCGCGATGAATCCGCATTGCCGGACTTCATGCACCAGCGGTTGGCGGGATTTCATTGCGGCGAGGCCTTCGTGGAGGCGGGCGATCTTTGCTGTTAGATTTGCGAGCGTCTGTTCCTGTTCGAAGACATCGAGGCTCGCCAAAGCCGCGGCGCAACCCAGCGCGTTCGCCGTGTAACTATGTCCGTAGTGGAAAGCCCTGGCCGCTGCGCCCAGAAAGGCGTCGTAAACGGCCCCCGTGACCAGCGTGGCGGCGAGCGGGAGATAGCCGCCAGTCAGGCCTTTGGCGAGGCAGAGGAAATCGGGTGTCACTTCCTCGTGTTGGCAGGCAAACATTTTGCCGGTGCGGCCGAAGCCGGTCATCACTTCATCGAGAATCAGATGAACGCTGTTGGCATCGCACCATTGCCGCAACTCTTGTAACATCCCCGCCGGCCACGGACGCATCTCGTTGACGCCCTGGATCAATGGTTCGATGACAACCGCCGCGATTTCATCGGCAGGCAATTGGTGCAATTGCTCCATCGAAGCCACCCGTCTAACAGGAAATCCGGATCCGCCGGGAACTTCATAAAAGCGATCCACGCCACCGATCGATGCCGCCCCGAGGGTGTCGCCGTGATAGCCGTTTGAAAATGCGATGAACGTTGTCCGCTTCGGTTCGCCTGTTTGCCGGCGGTATTGCAGCGCCATTTTCAAAGCGCACTCAATGGCCGTCGAGCCATCGTCGGAGAAGAACACGCGTTCCAGAGTCCCCTTCGGGAAAAATCCGCATAGGCGCGACGCGAGTTCCGCCGCGAGGGGATGGGTGAAGCCGAGGAACGAGGTGTGAGCGGCTTTTTCCAACTGCTTGCAAATCGCCGCTGTGATGACCGGATGCGCATGGCCATGGATGTTGGTCCAGATCGACGAATTTCCATCGAGGTAGCGCCGCCCTTCGGAATCCCACAGCCATGATCCCTCGCCGCGCGTGATCACCAGCGGCTCGTGGCCGCGCGCGCACCATTCGGCCTGCCGCGTGAAGGGATGCCAGCAATGCGCGCGGTCCAGTTCGATCCAACGCCGGGTGTCTTCGGTCACACCGCAAGCATGAGAACCGGAAACCGGATGACGATCCTGAAAATCGCGCGATCGATGGAAAATAACCGACCATTCCAGTGGATTCATACGCGATCACGGCAGTTGCTTGTGGCCGGAAACAATCTAACAGTTTGTTTGTCGCCGCGAGCATTTCCCCCCATGTGCCCGCGGAGCCCGACATAATCCCCCCGAACCAAAAAGTCGGCGGATATTGCAGGGATCCCCTGTGATATCCGCCGATATTTTTTGGCCGGTTTGACTCACCATGTCCAAAGCAGTTCCAGGGGCACCGCGAGAATTTTCGGGCCGTCCAACTGCAGGATCGAGGCTCCGTCATAGAACACGATGCCTCCTTGGAAATCCTTTCCAGCCTGCGCCGCCAGCCTGCGCAGCCCATTCCCATCCGACGGTTGGAGCGTGGCGGAGGCTTTCACTTCCGCACCCCATACCTTGCTG
>JANMJQ010000250.1:0-2856 GCA_031371445.1 Akkermansiaceae bacterium | reverse complement strand
AGCATCGAAAGCCCGGCCAGGATCAAGCCCTTGACGACGATCAATCCAAGCGCGCCGCCGATTACGAACAAGAGGTGATCGCGGATGTAACCGAAATCGATGCCAGCGCCGACGCCGAGAAAGAACAGCCCTAACAGAATTCCTTTGAAGGGATCGAGGTCGCTCTCGAGTTCATGGCGATACTCACTGCCGGCCAATACAACGCCTGCCACAAAGGCACCGAGGGCTGGTGAAAGCCCGACCTTGGTCATCAGCAAGGCGACGCCAATGACCAGCAGCAGCGCCGCGCCGGTGAAGGCTTCCCGCTGGCGGGTGCGGGCGATCGCTTGAAAGATGGGACGCATCGCGATTTGCGCCAATCCGATGATGAGGGCAACCGCGCCGATGGTGGCGAGCGCCCGCGCCCAGCCCGGCCACTGAGCCATCGCGCCGGCCGCTTCATGATGTCCGCTGGTCACCGCGCCATTTCCCAGCAGTGGCAATAGCGCGATGATTGGAATGACGGCGATGTCCTGGAAGAGCAGCACGGCGAACGAATTTTGTCCGGCGGTGGTATGCAGCAGGCCTTTTTCTGTTAGAGTTTGCAAAGCGATGGCGGTGCTCGACATCGCGAGGATCAAACCGGCCGCCAGGGAGGCGTTGAATGGCAGGCCGAACATCATCGCGATCGCGGCGATGGCCATGGCACAAAGGCCCACCTGCAGGGATCCAAGGCCAAACAGCAGATGCCGCATTTTCCATAACATTGCGGGCCGCAGTTCCAGTCCGATGAGGAACAGCATGACCACGACTCCGAACTCCGCGAAATGAGTGACTTTCTGGGCATCGTTACCGGTCAGATGGATCCCCCATGGCCCGATGAGGGCTCCCACGATGAGATAGCCCAGCACAGCGCCCAAACGCAGATGTTTTCCCAGCAACACTGCGACAACGACAGCGGCAAGATAAAGAAAAGTTTGTTGGAAGGCTTCCTGAAAGGCCATGGCGGCGGATGGTAAACCGCAGCCCGTAACGATCAAGCGCCTTGAGGGCGCACGCGGACTTGCCCTTTGAAAATCTTGGGGTTAAATATGGAAGTCCTGCAAAATTCTTCATGAGCCACCTGACGACCAAGCCCAACGGACTGACCTTGCATGAGCTGGTTGAGAAGCTGCATGGCCTGTTAGATTTATTGCCGGATGCGCCGTCACTGGGCCAACTCGGGGAGATGTGCGATGTCCTGTATTCGGCGAGTCTGCTGAAGGAAGAGGGCAGGCCGGTCCGGGCGCGGATCCTCATTGCACCGCCGGACGCCTTCGACGCGGACGACGGCCCGCCCGAGGGGGTGCATGCGATCCGGTTTTTGGCGCCTCATCCGATGACGCCCAACGAAATCAAGCGCCTCAGTCCGGCAGCTGGATTTTTTCATTCCGTCATCGCCATCTGGCCGGACCGCAACCGCGGCTTCCGCATCTGGGGGCTTCTCAACACCGGGCCGCGCTGGCTGAACCGCGTCGCCGGCGGCCGCAAGTCGGCGGGGCGTGAGATCGCGCATCCGCTCGTGCACTTGCGTGATCCGGGTTGGCTGCTGTTTTACGAAGGCTTCAATCTGATCGCGGAATGGCGTGGCAGGGAATTTCACGGCCCGCGGATGGATGTGTTCCAATCGCAGCTCTTGAGCGACCGCTTTGAGGGCCATCGTTTGCGCATGGTTCAAAATTTGATAGAGAGCTGCCTCCCGCCGAGCCTGGCGGTTGAGGATTATGCGGAGTTGTCGCATCAGATCTCGCTGCAATTCGTCAAGCGCATCATCAATCTCGTCCGCACCAGCGGGCATGGTGGAAGTCTCGTATTTTTACCGGACGACCGCGAAGGAATGGACGCCGCGGCCCGCTGGATCGATTGCAAATATTCGGCCAAGCCTGACGTCGCGGGATTCCGATTCCGCAGTTTGTTGCGATCCATCATCCGCCGTGTGGGCCAGCTTTGCCCGGACCATTCGACCGCCGACGATGCCTGGGAGATTTTCAAAAACAGCGTCGATGCCGAGCTGGATCGTTTGGAAGAAGCCTTCTTCGAACTCGCGCGGTTGTTTGCGGATCTGATGCAGGTGGACGGTGCCCTGATCCTCGACAAGCGACTGTGCCTGATTGGTTTCGGCGGTGAGATCCGGGTCGATCGCAACGTGCTGCAGGTCGGCCAGGCGCATGATCTCGAAGGAACCCATATCACGCCATGGAACGTGCAGGGGGATGGAACCCGGCATCGGTCGGTGTATCGTTTGTGCTCGGTGGAGCCGGAGACGATTGGTTTCGTCATCTCGCAGGACAGCCAGGTGCGAATGATTGCGAACTTGAATGACTCAGTCGTGTTCTGGCCGCATACTATGATCTAGCTGTTAGATCGTTTGCCCTCTATGTCCCAGCGGGACAATTGATCATAGCCCGGGGTAAGCGATAGCCCCACCCCGGGTTCGAGTTGGGAACGATTTCGCGCGAACTAGCGATGTAGCCGAAACTCCACACCTTGCAGAAGCGCGTTATTGGGGCACTGCGGTTAGTTTGTTTGGGTGGCAACATCGCTAACTTGCGCCTCATCGATTTGCGATTTGAATCCCGGGACTGAAGTCCCGGGCCTGGAGTTTGGTTCTTTCTAGCGTCATGCGGTGGCTGCAAACAGCGTGCTACATAGGCTGGGTTCGATTTAAGTGGCTTCGTGTGACCGCGGGCTGTGTTCATGAAGTCGGTTAAAACCTCAGGACGTATGGAGCGTGCCCATAGTTCCCTGCGCAGTTCGTTGATGAGGTCCTGGGTGGATGGTCGTTGCTTCTTGCCGGGTTTTCTCCATTTGGCTTCCCTGCGGATTTGATGGAAGATC
>JANMJQ010000248.1:0-25920 GCA_031371445.1 Akkermansiaceae bacterium | reverse complement strand
CATCTGCTACAGGGAGGCACGGACATCCGGACTTTGCAGGAGCTCCTGGGCCATGCGGATGTGAAAACCACGGAAATCTACGCCCACGCAGCGGAGATCGGAAATGATCGTGGGGTGCGAAGCCCGTTGGATGCGGTGATGAGCGGCGTCCGGGGAAGCGGTTAGAAGCTATTTGTTAGATGGATCACATATCAACAATCAACAATCGTCATTCATCAATTTCTGTCTCAACGCGATGGGAATTGATTGACGAATGATGATTGAGAATTTTTGAATTTTGATTGATCTGAAGATCAGCGCTTCCGGCTCAGCCTTCCTTATCCCGCAACGCTTCGAGCTCTTCCCAGCGCTTGTAAAGTCCCGCGACCGTGGCCTTTTGTTCTTCCAAGCGCGCCGCGGTGGGCGCCACTTCGGCGAAGCGTGTTGCTAGAAATTCATGATCGTGCAGCAAGGCTTCGATCGTTTCGACCTCCTGCTCGGCCGCGAGAATGGTGGATTCGATTTTTTCCAACTCCTCCTTCTCCTTGTAACTCATCTTCCGCGGCTTCTCGATGACGCCCGCCGCTTTTCGCTTCGCCGCGTCTTTCGCCGCTGCCTGCGCCTGGACGCGTTGCGCGGCTTCGCGGGCCTGGCGCTTTTCGAGATAGTAGGAATAATTTCCTGTCTGCACGACCACGCCATCGTCTTCAAATGCGATGATCTGATCGCAGATACGGTCCAGGAAATAGCGATCGTGCGATACGACAATCACCGAGCCATCGAAGGCCGCCAGCGCCTCTTCCAACATGCGCAGCGATGGCAGATCGAGATCGTTGGTCGGCTCGTCGAGCACGATGACGTTGCCGCCGTTTTTCAAAACCTTCGCCAGCATCAAGCGCGCGCGTTCGCCGCCCGACAGCAGATCGACTCGTTCGTTGATGCGTTTGTCGTCGAACAAAAATCGCCGCAAATACGCCCGTGCGCCGAGTTGCTGGTTGCCGAACATCAGCTTTTCGTTGCCATCGGCAATTTCGTCCAGCAGCGAGCCCGTGCCATCGAGTTGCATCCGCGTCTGGTCGATGTAGTTCACCTTCACCCGCTTGCCCGTCACCGCGCTGCCTTCGCTTGCTTCGATCTGTCCAAGGCAAAGCTTCAACAAGGTCGTCTTGCCCACGCCATTCCTTCCGACGATGCCGGTGCACTGGCCCGGCCGCAACGAAGCTGTTAGATTTCGGAACAACCAGCGCGGCGAAGCGGCGGAGCCAACATTCACGCCTGCCTTCTCCAACTCCACCACCACGTTTCCCAAATCCGGCGGCGGGGGAATCAACAGATCCATTTCGCGTTCTTCGGGCGGCGCTTCCATGCCCTCGATCTCATAAAACTTGTCGAGTCGCGTCCGCTGCTTGGTGCCGCGCGCTTTGACTCCCGATCGCACCCATTCCAACTCCTCCCGCAGGAAGCGTTGCCGGCGTCGCTCCGTTTGGTTGGCGATCTGTTGGCGCACCGCCTTCGATTCCAAAAACGCGGTGTAGTTGCCCGGATGCGAAAACGCGCGGCCATAGTCGATCTCAACAATCCGCGTTGCGATCACGTCGAGGAAGTAACGGTCGTGCGTCACAAAGATCACCGCGCCGGGAAAGCCTTTCAAAAAGTCCTCCAGCCAGCGGATCGATTCAGCGTCGAGATGGTTCGTCGGCTCATCTAACAGAAGTAAATCCGGCTGGCAAACCAGGGCGCGGCACAACGCGACCCGGCGTTTTTCACCACCCGACAAAGGTCCGACCATTGCTTCAAGTGGCGGCGTTCCAAGTGCCGTGGAAATCGATTTGATCCGCGCATCGAGGTTCCAGCCATCGGCATGATCGATGAGATGCAGCAAGTCCGACAGCTCCGCATCGCTGCCTTCGCCCTGTTCATAGCGCCGGATGGCTTCCACGATATCCGCGGCGCCGGAAGCGATGTTTTCCTGCACGCTCAGCGCGGGATCCAACTCGAACTCCTGCGGCAAATATCCGGTCCGCAAATCCCGGCGCGTCGAGATGTCGCCCGAGTCCGCCATCGATTCACCTGTTAGAATTTTCAGCAGCGACGTCTTCCCGCAACCATTTCGCCCCACCAAGCCCACCTTCTCACCGGCGGAAATCGCCAGAGTGACTCCGTCGAGCAAGGTTTGGTAACCATAGCTCAGGCGGATTTCATTGGCGGACAGCAGTGCGGACATCGGGGCGCGGGTTGTGGACTATGCCGTTCGGAACGTCCACCGCAGATGATGAAAAAGAAAGGGGCACAGGCGTCCCGCCTGTTCTTCAGGGGTCGTAGCCAAGGATTTCCAGCGATTCCTTCCGCATTTCGGCTGCGACAAGGTATTCATACCGGGTCCAGGACGAATAGGTCGGATCGAATTTGGTCAGAGTGTTTTCCGCGAACCATTGCCGTTCCGCGAATTTGAAAAGCGGCGCCACGGCAAGGATCAATACCAGTGCAAATAGATAGATGGGAATCAACACGCGTGCGACGGTCGCGCGATGCAGCAGACTGGGGACGCGACAAAGCAGCGCACTTCCTGCGAGCGCAAGTAGCATGCCAACCGCGACAGCAAGCAAGGCTGTTGCAATGCAGATGGGAAATCCCGATGCGCCAGGTCCCTTGATGTCAACTCCCGGCCACTGCAGTTTGTGCATCCAAAAATCCGGCATTGTTCCGGTGGTTGCAGCCCAGCCGACCACCGGCACAAAGGCGAGGGCGGAAGCGATACCGATCCACGACCAGCGATTGTCCTGGCCAAACCCGAAAGCCTTTGCCCTCAGCCCAAGACGCCAGTGAATCAAGGGAATGGGAACCAACAACCATAGCAACACGAGTCCCAGGAAATGAGTCGCAGGCAGCAGAAGCAGACTACCCATGATCCCGAGCTCCCGGCCGCCCAATGGCGTGAAGCGATTGATTGCCATCACATAATCCAACGGCAGGACGATACCCAATCCGAGGATCCAAACCCAGTCGCCAGGCAGTAACAACAGCTTCATCCGCCCCGCCAAAATGCCCGCGACTTTCGTGACACGGTATTTATACGTTGCTAGAGAAACGGTCCCGATGGCGAGAAGCACAGCGGCCAAATAGCAGGAAATTCGGGAGAGGAATTCGTGATCAGCCAAACGTCCTGGCCTAATGTCGGCGTCTGTAATATTGGGTGGCCGAAGCGTTTGATGCGACAGTGCTTCAATTCCGCCGTAGCTTCCGATAAAACCGGTCTTCAAGCCTGTTGGAACGACCGTGCCATCCACCACAAAGCTAACTTGCCGGGGTTTTGGGTCCCATACATTATGGTAACGTTCTTCGATGCCTTTCCACCGGTCCGCTTCCTCACTGAATCCGAATTTCTCAAATTTCTCACAGGCTGGCCAAAGACTGGTGGCAAGAGTGCGGATGTTTGACCTTAACACGATCTCCTCAATCACCGAGTCCGGAGGTGCCGTTAAGAGCAGGTGGATGAGGCGGGAAGCATCGTTCAAGGTTCGCCGCAATTCTGCCGGATCGTTTTCTTCTCCAGCGAGCCATGCCCGGGCGGCAATGGCGTCCGAGAAGCGCAGGGTGGCGATTCCGGAGAAAGTGGAACTCTGCGAAATACAGACTCCGGCATCCATCTGTTCTGCGAAATCACCCTGGTGAAGCATCGCCACGCGCTTCATTTGCAGGCTGGCCGCATGGCCATCATATCCCGTTTGATGGGCTGAATCCCGAAAGATCCTCAGTGCGGTCTCAAGGCGAACGCGATCTTTGATTTCCCAGGAAATGAGCGGGCCTTCCAAGCTGCTTCCGGCCGCGACTTTTTTCTTTGATTTCTTTACTGCATCCTTGGCTTCAACGGTTGCGAGAAAGTGTGCAAACCACGCGTTGTTGGGATCGAGACGTTTGGCGGTCTCCAGAAAATCCGGTGGCACGACGTCTTCGGCATTTTTATAGGCGAGTGCATACTCGGCATAATAGGCGGGATTGTTTGGATCGCTTTGCCATAGCGCCCGTTTGCGCGCTACTTTATCCGTGGTCGAAAGATCGCCGAAAAGCAAAACTCGTTGCGAGTCGTTGAGATAACCGGCAACCCGTTGCTCGGCTTCCGGGTCGGGTTCCATCATCGCGGCAAAAGGCGATGCAATGGTCCTGATCAATGGCAAGGTGGTTCTCCAAATATCCACCGTGGTGATCGATACTGTTAGAAGAGTCGCGCATCCAAATATCCATCGCCACCAGTTGATTGTATCCTTGGCACGATCGGCTTCATCCCAACGGCGGACCATTTCGTTTTCATGGCCACCCGCCTGTTGGAGAGTCATGAGATAGGCCGCACCCGCTTGATGTCGCTCCGCATTCCCCGCCAGCGGCCGGATGGCCGCTTCGATGACGGGGTCGTGGTTGGGAAGCATCTCAAGGAGCGTGGGCGTCCCGCCCACCTGTTAGAATTATATGAAAAGAGTGGCCAGGATGGCCACGCTCCTTGATCAAGCCGGCTTCAGCAAATACCCGCCGACCCAGCCTTCCTCGCCTTTGTCATTTTTGCACCAGTGCCAGCCGTGGATTTGGCGGAGGGATTCGAGTTTGTCGCCGCGTTTGATGGTGAGGACGGTGGGGTCGTAGGCTTCCATCGCGGCGTAGCGGCCTTCGCCGATCGGCTCCAGGATTTCCTCAGGCACATAGCCGTCGTTGCCGTTGTTGTCGGTGGACCACACCCAACCGGGCCATGCGCGATCGGCGGGACCGACGGTGATTTCGTCACCGGGTTGCAGGTGAATCGGATCGCTGTCCTTGTCCTCGTAGTCGGCGTTCGCAATGAAGGTGGCCATGGTTGGATGGTAATCAAAGATTTGCGCGGATGCGAAGTTAGATTTCCCCGTGGACTTGCGAATGGCGACCGGCCTAAGGAGTGACCACACTCTTGTGGTGAATTAAGATGCACGACAAGAGTGTCGTGGCTCCTTAAATGCGGCGACGGCGGGCAAGCAGTCCGACAAGACCCAGCGCGCTGCTGATCAAGGTCGAGGGCCATGTTAAAAAGGAGCCTGAAAGGGGAGAAAACCTATGAATGGCGTGGAAGTCCAATCAAAAGCCGTTGGGTTTTTGGGAATTTCATTTTTCATGGTGAATTTCCCTCATCCACCGTCTCGTCGCGCTGATAGATCGGCAACTGGCGGTAAGGGACGGTGAAGGCGAGCACCATCATCGCGGTGCCATAGATGCGGCCGGCTTCGCGGCTGTTCCATGAACCGTCGGCTTCCTGTTTTTTCAAATACGTCTCATACATCCAGGGCGCGTATTCCTCCCAATAACGTCCGCCGATTTGGAAGGTGCCCTGCGAGTTGTAATAATTTCCATAAAACTCGAACTGGTCGCCCGGCAGTTCGCGGAACGTTTTCATCACATAGTCGGCGGCTTTGCCGGTTTCCTCGCTGCCATGCATGCCGCAGAGTTCAAGGCAGAGCAGCCCCATGCCGGTGAGCGAGCGGTTGTGGTCGTCCTTGTTGGAATAACCGAAGCAGCCGCGGAAGGGATCCTGGTGGCGTTTCAAATAATCGACCGCGTTGGTGATGGCGCTGTCGGGGACTGCCGCGCCGTTGAGTTTTGCGGAACGCAGTGCCATGAGCGCCCAGCCGCTGCATGAGGTATCGCTGTCGCTCGATCCCGGATGATATCGCCAGCCACCGCGGTTGCGTTCATCTTTGTTGACGGCTTGCGCGCGCAGGATCAACGACAAGGCGGGTGGCAATGCCTTCGCGATTTTTTCCTGCCTGCCGGGATCCACCATGCCGCTGACTTCCGATAGAAACAATGTCGAGATGTTGTGCGCATACATCGGCCCGGTGCCGGCGTGTCCTTTTTCGAAGAGACCGTCGCTCTTTTGATTCGCGAGCACAAAGTCGATGCAGCGGTTCAACGCGCTGGCATAGGGACCACCGGTGGGGAGATTGCCCTTTGACAGGAAGGTCATGCCAACCAGTGCGGGGATGCCCGTGGAATCGCCATAATTTTCGGGAAAGGATCCATCCTCTTTCTGGACGCGGACCAAATATTGCAAAGCGTTTTCAACGGCGGGATCGACTTTATCACGCCATTGCGCGAAGACCGGATCGGGACGCACCTGGCCCTTTGAAAAATCTGTTAGAAGCAACAACGCGGCAGCCGTCAGGAGAAATGTTTTCATGACGCTCATTGCTTGGAAGATTTCTGTGAAATGCTTTCAAAGTAACCGCGCACCAACTCGCGGTACTCTTCGGGCACCGCTGCGCCTTCGCCGGCTCCCACGTCTGACTTGAGCGATGCCTTGATCTTTTCCCAATCCGCGGAACTCATGCCGAGTCTGGCCAGTTCCGGTGGCACACCAGGGTCGGCTTCGGGCGGCCGCATGTCAGCCTTGGGATCGTTGGAGGGTGGGCCGCCGGGCATATTCGGCATGCCGGGTTGTTGCCCTGGTTTCGGTGGACCCGGCTGCTTGCCTTGCATTTGTTGCATCGCGGATTGGGCGGCTTGCGAAAGCGCCTGCGCCGCATTGGCTGCCTGGGCCGCTGCCTGCGCGGATTGATTGTTGTCGGCTGCTTTCGCCGCTTGCTGGAAGGCATCGGCCATGGCATCTGCGGGGACCTGGGCTCGTTGCGGATTCTGAGATTCGCCGGCCGCTTGCTGCGCGCGTTGTGCGAATTCCTCCGCGGCCTGCTTCAAGGCCTCGGCGCTTTTTGCGAAATTCTGTCCGGCTTGCTCGTGTTGTTTGGATGCTTCCTGTTGCTGTCCTTGTTGACCTTGCTTGGCAGCGGAGTCGGCTTGCTGGCTGCCTTGGTTGGCATCGTTCGCGGCATCCTGGGTATGGCCGGTGCGCTCGATTTGCGGCAGGTCTGAAATGGCATTCGCCAAATCGCCGGCTTCATTCGCTTGTGCCGATTGCAGTTGTTTCAAAGCCTCCGCCTGATCTCCTTTCGCGAGCGCTTCCGCTGCCTTGGCGATATTTTCCTCACGCTTGGCCAATTGCTCCAATGCCTCGGCTTGCTCGGCCTGTGCCGCAGTGTTTTCAGAATCTCCTTTTGCCTCCGCCGATTTCTTCATCGCTGCCGCAGCTTCTTTCGCGGAGTCGGCTGCTGCCTGAGGCTTGTCTTGGTTGAGCGCATCGCGCGCTGCTTCGGCCGCGCTGCTGGCTTCCGGAAGCGTGTCGGCGCGTTCGCTCCGCGCTTCCTGCGCTTTGGCCAACTCCGCTTTCGCTTCGTCAGCGATCTTCGCTTGTTCCGCAGCCAGCGCGTTTTGCAAAGATTCTTGCGAAGGTTGCTTCGCCTGTTCGCTGAGTTTGTTCTGCGAGTCGGACATCTCCTTCGCTTGCTCCGCCAGTGCCTTCGCTGCCTCCGCTTGATCCTTGAGGGCTTCGGCCTTCGCCTGGGGTTGATTGGAAATCTGTTGTTTGATTCCATCCTCCACGCGGCGTTGCTGGTCCTGCCACGCCT
Organism: Akkermansiaceae bacterium; assembly: GCA_031371445.1. Classification (GTDB taxonomy): domain Bacteria; phylum Verrucomicrobiota; class Verrucomicrobiia; order Verrucomicrobiales; family Akkermansiaceae; genus Luteolibacter. Next base: position 18,463 of record JANMJQ010000248.1, on the reverse strand, counting down.
TCGGATCGGCTTTGGTTGTTAGATTTTCCTTCGCCTGCCGGGCGACTTCCTGCTGCTGCTGGGCGAGGTCCTGCAGCTTCGCGAGGTCTTCGATTTTCTCGCGCTCGCGGTCCATCGCGTTGCGCACATTTTCCATCTGCTTGACCGCATCTTCCGCTTGATCGCGCGATTGCTGGAGGGTGGCATCGCGTTGCGGGGCTTCGTCCTGCAGCGGCGAATTTTCCAAGTTCTCCCGGGCCTTTGCGACCATCTCCGCGGCCTTTGCCACTTCGTCGGATTTCTTCGCATGCACGCCTTCCTCCATCTGCTTCGCCAGCTCGGCCAGCTTCTCCTGCGCGGCTGCGAGCTTTTCCGCGGCTTCTTTCAGGTCCTTGCGCGCGTTGTCATTCAGGTCGGCGCGCTTGATTTCGTCGCGATGCCGATCCATTTGCTCGCGCGCTTCGCGGGTCTCACGCATGGCGTCCTCGATGGTCTGCCTCGCCCCTTCATGTTCCTGCCGCAGTTCCTGGCGTGCCAGCGATTCGGCACCGTCATTGATCCGCAGCTTCACCCATTCCGACACACCGACACCAGGGCCACGTAGTTCCGTGGGTCGTTTGTCTTCGGCGCGGATCCGCAGGCGCACGTCGTTGAGGCCGGGAAAGCGCGAGCGCAATTCGCCGATCGCCACTGGCGCGTCTCCCCGGAACCGCGGAGGCTTCGAGCGGGCAATTTGCGGCGGCACCGCCTGATCTAACAGAACGGTCTTGTTGTTCCCGGGGTCCACTTCAACAGAAACCATTGCCAGGGAAAAATCCTCGCTCACCTCGTAACTCATTTCCAGAACATCATCCGGTCGCACGGTGAGTTCATGCTGTATCGGCTTTAGCAAAACCACCTCCGGGGCATGATCATCCAACACTTCGACCGTCACTTGCAGCGCGTCGATGTCGGGCTTGAGCCGGTGATTCAACATCGCCACCGCTTCACCGGATTCGCCTGCGGCAAGTGTCCATTCATAGCGGATCCGTCCGCCGTTCGCGGAGGCCTCGATGATCGCTTCGGCCAAATGCTTGCCGCCCAGGGCCAGCGATCCCGAAACAACCGGTGTATTGATTCGACCTGTTAGAACAACCTTCGTGCCTGAGACCGCGGCGATTCCATGGTCGAGTGCGAATTCCTCGGCAGGCGCGCCGGTGTATTCGGGAAACTGCAAGGCGACCCGCGCATCGCGGATTTCCGGCAGCGGCAAAACGGTCACGACATACGCATCGCTTTCCTCACGACCGGCCTGCACGCGATAACGGAAACTTTGCTTGGCGGGTTCGAGCCTGAAATCAAAGAGGTTCCCGACACGGGTCATCGCCTGGGAGAGCTGCGTTCCGTTTTCGAATTCCATCAACAGTGTGAGATCTTTTGCGCTGCCGTCATAGCGTGTTTCGATATGCACGGCATCGCCTGCAAGCACTTCCAAGTTGCCCGGTGTCACGATGAAGCGGCCGGCTGCCGTGTTGCCACGACTTGAAAATGGAGCAACCGCACGCACCAACAGCCTTGAAGTTTCACTCGGCCAAATCACGAATGCCAAAGCCATCGCGATCGCCAATGCCAAAGCTGGCTTGCCCCATCGCCGCGATGTCCGGGCCGCTTGCACTTCCGTGTCCGCATTGACAGTCGCCGCATCGGCTTCGGCCGCGCGTGCGAGTGACTCCAGCAGATCCGCGGAACCACCGCCATCGTGGGCGCGCAGTTCGAGGACCGTGCTCAGGCGCTCCTGCATTTCCGGATGACGCGTCTCGAGCCATCGCGCGACTTGCATCAGACCGATCGGTATCAAAAGCGGCGCGCATCCGGCTTTCACCGCGATCAACACCAGCAGCAACCATGCACCGGACAAAGCCCAACGCGCTGGCATCGGCAATGGTCCGGCAAGTGCATCGATCGCCATCACCACGAGCAATCCGCCTAGTGCGACGGTTGCGACCAGCATCGCCGCGCGCTGCCATTGCGTGCGCCGGATCCGGCCACGCACCGTGGTCAGCCGCGCTTCGATTTCAGTGGGATTCGATTTCATGATGATGGATTACGGCAAGCCGGCGGTTCTTCTGGCGACCCATTCGCCGCCGAGTGAAAGGGCCAGGAGGCCCAGGACCCAGCCGTTGTCCCACAACGAACTTTCGCGGACTTCCTGGCGCTCGTTTTTGGCTGTCAAAAATAAACCTGTTAGATCGGCGGCTTTATCGGGAGTGACAACCTTGCCACCGGACAACTGCGCGACAGTTTCCAACAAGGGCAGATTCAAGGTGGTTTCCGCGAGTTCGATCGGCCCCAGCGAGTTGACGACACGGAAACCTGTTTTCAATTCACCCGCACCATCTTCGCGGACCAGCGCATCGGCCCGCTCGCCGCGCAACCGCACTTCGTAATTTCCGGCGATGGCAAGGCGATCGAGATTCGCTTCATAGAGTCCTTCCGATCCGGCAACCGCGGTCATGGCAACGTTGGCCAGCACCTTGCCATCGCGAAGCACTTCCGCATGCAGCGAAGGGTCTGTGACGGGTGCAAGGTGTTGGTCACGCAGCCGCGCGGTGACTTTGGCCCGGTCGTCGGCGCTGTAGGTCAACTGGTCGGTTCCCAAACGCACGCGGGCGCCTCCGGAACGCAGCACGGGCCCGGCGCCCCAGCGGACGAGATTGCCCCAGAAGCGGTGATGATACAAATCGCCGGCGCCTTCACGCAGCCGCCAAGTCCGATCTGTTAGAAGCAGCGCCACCTTGCCCTTGCCCGTGCTGCGGGTCACCAACAAGGCGGATTTCGCTTCGCGTTCGTGCTGCTTCGCCAAATCGTCCAAGGCCGATGCCAGCCCAGCGCTACCCGTCACCACGGATTTCTCATCGGCCGTGTCGGCGCTTAGCAGGACCTCCGCACCTTCCTTCAAGCCAAGCAGGGGATGCCGCCAGGTCCATGATGGGAACTTCTGCCAGACCGCTTCGTTCGATGTTTCGCCGCTGCCTTGCTGCGTCACGGGATGGGTTTTGCCGGCACTTGTTAGAGCACAGTGAAAGGGATCGTTGCCTTCGTTGAAATAGTTGCGATGTCCGTAGTCCAACTCCACTGGCACCAGCGAGCGCCCTGTTGTCGAATCGATGGCGTGCGGCATGAAGCGCGGACCCGCGATCATAACCAGCAGCGCCGCGCGTTCGTTGACGCAGCGTGAAATGATTTTCCACGTTGCTTCATCCATCGCCTGCGGATCGATGTCACCGAGGATGATCACATCGAATTTGCGCCACTCTTCTTCATTCTCCGGCAGGCGCGTTGCCAATGCGTCGCCGAAGGGACGCGCCGCCGAGGCGGGCATCGCTGGATCGCCCTGGCCTTCGATCGCGTCGGGATGCTGCAATACGTATTGCAGATGCACCGACTTGTCGCGGCCGTAGAACAGGTTGCGCAGATAGCGGAATTCCCAGCGCGGATATCCTTCGACGATGAGCACGTTGGTCCTTGCGTCGGTGATGGACGTTTCGAATTCCCAGGCGTTGTTGTCCTTGAAGCGCTCACCTTCGAGTGGGGAAATCTCAACGCGGTAATCGCCTACACCGCCTTGCTCAGGGACCTGCGCGAAGTGAATTTCCTCACGATGATGATCCTGGGGAATGGAAATTTCATGGTCCTCTAACAGCTTGTTGCCCCGTTTCAAAGTCACCATCACCTGCTGGCCACGATATCCATCGATCTTCAAATCCGCCGAAACCCGGAGGCGGTCACCGAGGTGGATTGCATCAGGCGCACGAACCGAAATGATAGCGGCATCCTTGGGTGGGTCGGGATTGCCTACTGCGATCACGCCCACCGGAGCGTCGAGAATTCCAAAACGCCGCGCGACATCTTCCACGCGCTCCGGCCGGTTGTGACGACCATCGCTCACCATAAGCACGCCTGCCAATTCATCCGGCGGCACTTGTTCCAGGACCGTGCCAAGGGCTGCTGCCAAATCCGTCGAATCGCCCCAGCCCGCCGCCGCCGTGGTGCCATCGGCACGGACACTGCGGGCCGCGCGCACAATGCGGACGCGCATTTTCTCAGCGAGCTTCGCAACGATGTTTGCCTTGGACAAAGCGGCTTCTCCGATGGCGATGCGCGTCGCACTTTGGCCATCGTCCTGCAGATGCATCGAGCCTGAATCGTCGAGCACCACCACGACCTCGCGCTTGGTTTCGCGTTCCACCTTCCGCACCCATACCGGTTCGAGAAGGATCCACACCAACAAGCCAAGCGCCAGCAAACGCAGGCCGACGAGCAAGTTTGATCGTCGAGGGGTGACTGCATTGGATTCGTAGCGATACAGCCAGATGATCAATTCGATGGCGGCAGCAACGATGAGAGCCGACAGCGACAACGGGCAGCCCGGTGAAATGCGAACCACGCGCGACAGTCCGGCAAGCAGCGCCCAACTACCGCCAGCGATGATTACGAACCGAACTAACGCTTTCATTTGCCGCCCCTCCAAACTGTGGCTTCTCCGAACTCCACCCGGATGTCCTCCGCGGTCCTTCGCGAACGCGACACCCAACGCGCGAGGATGCTCTCTAACAGAAATAAGATGAACGCCGCCAGCGCCAGCATCTTCCAAATCTCCCGACCGAAGCCTTTGCCTTGCAAGACGCCCAACATGTCCGCGACCGAATGCGGCTGCAGCAAATCGACGCGCTTGCGGATGAGCGCAAAATCGTCCGCGGTCATCGCTTCGAAGCGGCTTTCCGAGGGATCGCGGGTGACCGCAAGGGGCAGTGGACGATCTTTGGATTCAGGCGCGATGTCTTCCAGCGCGTCGCCGGTCGAGACCATGTAAATTCCCGGCGTCGCACGCCCATCGATCGCCAATTCGCGGCCACGGCGTCCCGAGCGGATGCTAGCCTCGCGGGGCAAACCGCGGGGATCGACGGCTTTCAACGCGAGAGGCGCGGCCAGGCGATCCGGCACCAGTGCGGACGAGGGGACGATGCGCCGCTTGCCGCCGGGTGGGGTCCAGAGCAAGCGGATGTAAGCTTCGCCACCGTCTTGTTCGAACTGGACTTCGATCGGCACCGCTTTTCCCGCTTGCAAGGTAACCCGTCCTAGCGCGGGAGCATTGGTGTGCGCTTGCTGCAGGTCGTTGCCGTCTATTTTTACATCAGCCAGGTCGTCCACTTCCGCTTCTAACAGATATTCGCCGCTTACCGGCGGAATCACGCTGCCGCTCCAGATGACCGAATATCCATCGCGCGGAATTTTTGGTGCGGCCTTGTCGTTGCTCCAGTTGAAATCGATGGCGGCATCGATGCGTTCCAACAGCGGCTCCTTGCGGTTGCGGCTGCGGAAATAGGTGGCCGACAAGCCTCCACCGCTGCTGTCGAGGGCGAAGGAAGGGCTCCACGCGGCATCGACGTTCCACTGGATGCCACCGCCTGCGGCCCAGTTGACGAGCTCGTGAACCAACGGCACGAACGATTTCCGCGCGGGAAGATTTCCAGAGCGGGCATCGAAAGCGCAAGTTGCCAGCATGGTACGACCATTGCCGTAGTTGCGGGTGGCGAGGAACGCGTCGCCATTTGAAAACGCCGCCGCTTGCACTCCGCCTTGCACGGGCTTGCCGGACTTGCGCCAACGGGTGACGCGCGCGGATTCGAGGTCGCCGGATTTCGAAAACATTTTCAATGACTCATGCACGAAGGTCGATGCCGCCGGCGCGATGCCATCACGATCGGCCGCTTCCTCGCCGAGAGGCAGCGGCACCAGCAATCCGTCGGCGCCTTCCCAGGTGTTATAGAAAGCGGCATCCGCGCGCGGTCCGGCGATGACCAACAGTCCCGCGCCGCCGGCGACTTTCGCGGCAAGCTGATTGGCGAGTCTCTCGGGCAGGCGTGAGACATCGGCGAGTATGATGACGGATGCGTCCTTCAAATCTTCTTCGCGCAATGCCGACGCCGAAACAACGCGCGGATCCATCAGGAATTTCTGATCGGCGTCTTTGCCATCGATCACGCGGGCCGATGGTGCGAGCGCCAATGCCGAATAGCCCGCCGCGCGCTCGAAGAAGGAGCCGGCCGCATTTCCATCGACAAGCAGGACCGGCAGATTGCCCCGCACCATCACGACGCGCTCGAGGCGGTTGTCGCTGGCGAGATCGTCCTTGGTTTCGACACGAGCGGTAACTACCTGCGGTCCGCGGCGCGTGAAGCGATGATGAAATTGAACCACCTCTTTTTGTCCGGCGGCAAGTAATCCGACGGGCTGTTCCCCGGCTTGCTTGCCGTCCGCTTCAAGGATCACACGGCCACTGGTCATCGCTTCGCTGCCGGTATTTTCAATGGTCACCCGCAGGCCTAGTTCGCGGTCCGTGCCGACGAGCGCGCGGGACATTTCGATTTCTGTTAGAGCGATGTTGCGGAATGCGGCGGGTGCGCCCAAATCGCGCAGCAACAACTTGGGCCGCGACGGCAGGGCTTTCCACGCGGCCTGCAAGCCGTCCCATGCCGATGGATGATCGAAGCGCCAGCCCGAGCGTTGTGAATCGGTGAAGACGATGATTTCCTTCGACGCGTTGCTGCCTTGGGCGAGACCAAGTGTCGCCATTCCCAGCGCATCATGGGCGCGGAAACTGCCGCCGCCGGGTTCGAGTTTGTCGAGCACTCCCAGCACATCGGCCCGATGTGTCAGTGGTGCCGCAGTCATTACCTCAGGGGCCGAGCCACCGAGGATGACGGAAAACGCGGTGCCACCGGGCGCTTCCTTGACGAGTTGTTTCGCTTCCTCAACCGCGCGTTGGAATTGGGTCTTGCCGTCGCGGATGATCTCCATCGACGCCGACGCATCGATGACCAAGGCCACATCCCGCCTGCCGCTTGCCTCGAAACGTTTCAGGTTCAGATACTTTTCAAATGCCATCAACGCCGCGGCACCGATCAGCAGCGCGATCGCGATTCCCCTCACGATCCAGCGCGACCTGGCATTTCCCAAAACAAACGAACCACCCAGCAAGCCGATTCCCAACAGCCCCGCAGGCAATACGAACAACCATGGCACGCTTGAATCCGGCGGCACGAAGGGCCGCGCCACCGCCAGGGCCAGCAAGCCTAACAGCAGGCAGCGCGCCGCCATCAGCAGCAGGTCTTCCCATTCCATTTTCCGCCGCCGCACCGAAATCGTGTCGAAGAGGAACCGCATCGCGCCCCACTCGACCGGCTTCGCCGCCTGCTGGCGGACGAGATGGATAATGATCGGAATCGTCGCCCCGATCAGACCAGCCAGCAGCCATGGATTTAGAAATAACATTGATGATGCGAATTCCACAGCACCCGCCGTAGCTGCCCGGATACAGCGGGTTTGCGCGGGAACTTACGGGATTTTTGCGGGGGCGAAGCGGTCGGGGGCGGTTTTGAATAGCCCTTCCGGGCAAAAATAAAGCTGTAAAGGCGGAGGCCATTGATTTCGTTTGACCGGAATCTGGGAATCTGGGAATCTGGGTTTATGAAAACGACACTTGAGATCGATGACGAACTTTACCGGCAGGCGAAGGCGCACGCATCGTTGACGGGGCAGAAGATGAAGGATCTGGTGACCGAGGGCCTGCGATTGGCCTTGCAGCCGCCGGCCCGGACCGCCGGACCTGCCGCCGCGGCCCGGGCCTTGGCTGCCTGTTTTGCGGAAGCGGACAAATTGATGAAAGCCGCCCCGCGGGGTCCCACTGCGCGTGAGCATCTCAACAAGGGGCGTGGCCGGCTCGACAAGCAATGAAAGAGGTCGCTGTCGATGCCAGTGTGTGGATTGCCGGGCAGGATGCCGCCGATCCATTTTGCGCTGCGAGCAGGTTGTTTTTCAATCGTGCGCTGGCTGCCGGAATTGTGATCCATGTGCCGGCGTTCGCGCAGGTGGAAGTGGCCTGCGCGTTGGCCCGCAAGCTCCGCAACCCTTCGCAGGGCGAACGCCTGACCAGCCTCATCTTCAAGACCGCCAGTGCCCGGGAGCATCCGGTGAATGCCGCGCTGCTGGCAAAGGCATTGTCACTGGGAACAACGAAGTTCTTGCGCGGCGCCGATTCATTGTATGCGGCCACGGCGGAGATTCGCGGATGCGGTCTCGTCTCGTGGGACAAAGAGCATCTCAAGCGCGCGGGTGCCTTGTCACCGAACGATTGGTTGACCGCCAACCCGTAGGTCGAAGCCGCTGGAGCTGTAGTCGTTGTTATTTTCTCCCCCCCAGATACCGCAGCAGCACATCCCGTAGGGGTGTTTTCGTATTCGCCGGGACGTAGTCGGCGCGCATTTTGCCGCAGGCAGAGTCGATGCGTTTGACAAAGGCACGTAGTTTTTCGAGATACGCGGCGCGGACGGCCTGGGGATCGATCCGCAGCATGGCTTCGATGCCTTCCAGATCCTTGAAGCGTTGGAAGCTTTTGAAAGGAAAGGTCAGTTCTTCCTCGGCGAGCAAGTGGAAGATGACGAGTTCATGCTGGCGGAAATCGAAGTGATGAAAGGCTTCGACGATGCGCTCGGGGTCGTCGAAGAAGTCGCTGATCACGATCACAAGTCCGCGCCGCGGAATGCGTTCGGCAACCTCATGGAGGACCAGGCCGACGTCGGTGTCGGCACCGGCTTCGGTGTTGTGAAGCTCTTCCAAAATGCGCCGCACCTGGCTCGGACGGCTGCCGGACCGGATGAAGCCGCGAATCGATTTGTCAAAAGTGACCAGGCCCGCGGCGTCGCCTTGTTTGACGAACAAATACGCCAGCGCGGCGGCGAGGTGTTTGGCATATTCGAGCTTCGATAGCGCGACGCCATTTGCGCTGCTGGCATGGGTGCCGGTGTATTGCATCGAGCCCGAGACATCGACGGCGATGGTGGCGCGCAGGTTGGTTTCCTCGATGTATTGGCGGATTACCTGGCGGTCGCTCTTGGCCATCACACGCCAATCGAGGTTCTTGGGATCGTCGCCGGGGGAGTATTCGCGGTGCTCGGCGAACTCCACGGAAAAGCCCTTGTCGGGGGAGCTGTGGCGACCTGTTAGAGAGCCCACCTTGCGTTTGCGTGCATACCATTCCAGGCGGCGCAGCACACCCATCGTCTCCGGAGGAAGGAGGCGCATGCAGGGGGGAAGACTAAGAGTTGATGGTTGAGAGTTGATGGGAAGATGGAGATTAAGAGATCGTGGATCGTGGATCGTGGATCGTGGATCGTGGATAGTGGATCGTGGATCGTGGATAGTGGATAGTGGATAGTGGATCGGAGATTGTGGATAGGGGATAGGGGATAGGGGAATCAGATCTTCTTTGCTCTTCTATCCCCTATCTCTTATCCCCTATCCTCTTCAAAGAACGAACTCTTCCTTTGGCGCGAGGACTTTGATCAAGCGTTGGATGATATCATCACTCGTGATCCCCGCGGCTTCGGCGTTGAAAGTGGTGAGGACGCGGTGGCGGAGGACGGGTGCGGCTACGGCGGCGACGTCACCGGTGGTGGCGTGATAGCGGCCGCGCAGGACGGCGTGGGCCTTGGCGGCGGAGATGAGGCTGATGCCTGCGCGCGGACCCGCACCCCAGCCGACCATTTCCTTCACGAAGTCCGGCGCGGAAATATCTTTCGGCCTTGTGGCGCGGGCGAGCTTGGCGGCGAAGTCGATGACGTGATCGCCGACCGGAACGCTTTTGACGATGCCTTGGATCTTGATGATTTCAGCCGCATTCAACATCGGAGTGACTGTTTCGGAAGAAGGGCTGGTGACGCGGCGGATGATTTCGCGCTCTTCGGTTTCGCTGGGATAATCGACGATGATGTTGAACAGGAAGCGGTCGAGTTGCGCTTCCGGCAAGGGATAGGTGCCTTCCTGTTCGATGGGATTCTGGGTTGCCAGCACGAAGAATGGATTCGGCAAATTGAGGGTATGCTCGCCGACCGTGACGTGGTGTTCCTGCATCGCTTCTAACAGAGCTGCCTGGGTCTTTGGTGGCGTCCGGTTGATTTCATCGGCCAGGACAAGGTTGGTGAAGAGCGGTCCATGCACGAAACGGAAGCCGCGGTGCCCGGTTTCCGGGTTCACCTCGAGGACATCGGTGCCGGTGATGTCGGCCGGCATCAGGTCGGGGGTGAACTGGATGCGTTTGAAACCGAGTTCAAGCGCCTGCGCCAAGGTCGAAACGAGCAAGGTTTTCGCGAGACCGGGGACGCCCACCAGCAGCGCATGTCCGCGGCAGAAGATGGCCATCAACACCTGCTCGACCACGTCGTCCTGGCCCACAATCACGCGGGCAAGTTCCTGTTTCATCCGCTGGTAAGTCGCGTGCAGCTTTTCCACCGCTTCCTGATCACTGTTGCTCATGGTTTGGCCTATACTCCGATTGTTGAAGGGTGCTTGCGGATGGAGTGGCGATTTTTGAATTTCCCCAACGCACGGTGATTGGTGCCGGGATTTCAGTGGGGAGGTTAGCCTGCCTCTCGCTGTTATCGGGATTTTCTCTGGTTCAAATGGCCATGGCCTTGACAATCCAAGATTCTTGACATTACGTTTATATTAGACGGCGTCCGTGCGTGTGTGGGTTTTCCTGGTTGCGGGGACCCCTCCTGCGTCCGCGGCGATTGAAAACATTTTTTGCATTCCATTCCATGAGTCGATCATTCCCCCGTTCCACTGGATCCTGTCTGAAAAGGTTCGTCCATTTGTGGATATTTCTGCCCTTGCTGTTTGCATCCCGATCGATGGGAGCGGGTGGTTATGGACTCTATTTCGACGGGGTGAATGATTATGTAAGTTTTGGCGCGGCTCCCGGATTGGGAACTGTGGCATTTACCCTTGAGCTATGGTTCAAGCGTACGGGCCCGGGAGTTGCGGCGAGTACCGGAACGGGCGGGTTGAATGCGATACCCTTGTTGACAAAGGGGCGCGGGGAATACGACGGAGACGATCATGACATGAATTATTTCCTCGGGATCCGCGCCACCGACAACGTGCTGGCGGCGGATTTCGAAGAGGGCACCGGGGGATCGACGTTGGGATTGAACCATCCGATCTATGGCACGACGGCGATCACTGACAACGTTTGGCATCATGCTGCCGCGACATACGACGGCAGCAAATGGCAACTATTCCTGGATGGCGCGTTGCAAGCGGAACTCATCGTCAACCAACCACCGCGCTATGATAGCATCCAGCATGCGGCGATCGGCGCCGCATTGGATTCAACCGGTGAAGCTGCGGGCGCTTTCAACGGATCAGTCGATGAGGTGCGGATCTGGAATTACGCGCGGACCACCCAACAGATCGCCGACAACCGCGGAGTCGAAATTCCGGCGGCCACCGGCTTGATCGGGCGCTGGAGTATGAGCGAGGGAAACGGAATCACGATCGCCAACAGTTCGGGAACCATTGTGAACGGAACCTTGATGAACGGGCCCAGGTGGAGCTCCGGATTTCCAATAGTGGTCAAAGGCGCTGTTTGGAAGTACCTCGATAATGGGATCGACCAGGGCACGGCATGGCGACAGTCCGCATTCAATGACGGGTCATGGGCTTCCGGTCCCGCGGAACTGGGATATGGCGATGGCGACGAGGCAAAGGTCGTGAATTTTATCGATACCGATCCGGTCGCTGCGGGCGTGCAGAAAAACATCACGACCTATTTCCGCCGGACCTTCACGGTGACAAGTCCGTCGGACTATCCGAGCCTCAACCTGCGGATGCTTCGTGACGATGGGGCGGTGGTTTATCTCAATGGCCAGGAAGTCCGCCGAGACAACATGCCGGTAGGAGCGGTGGGCGCGACGACCCAAGCACTGGAGGCGCTGGACACGCCGGAGGAAGCGGCCTTTTATGAAACCGCGGTGGCGGCCAACAATCTAGTGGCGGGATCCAACGTGGTCGCTGTCGAAGTCCATCAGGCGAACAATGGCAGCAGTGATTTGAGTTTCGATCTCGAAATCTCTGGCTCGCCCACGCCGACGTTGGTTCGCGGACCTTATCTGCAGATCGGAACACCGACGAGCATGATCGTGCGATGGCGGACCGACATTCCCACCGACAGCAGGGTCCGCTTCGGAATCTCGCAGGAAAGCCTGACATCCAATGCGGACAATCCCACCGGCACCACCGAGCATGAGGTTCAAGTGAGCGGCTTAACCCCGAACACGAAATATTTCTATAGCCTTGGAACTTCCACCTACACCTTGCCGGGGGCCGACACGACATACTTCTTCGAAACCTCACCGCCGGCCGGGACACCTAAAGCAACCCGCATCTGGGTCATTGGCGATGCGGGGACGGGAACTCCGGGACAAACCCTGGTCCGCGATGCCTATTATGCATTCAGCGCAAGTCCGGCCCGTCATACCGATCTCTGGCTGATGCTCGGCGATAATGCCTACGATAACGGAACCGATGCCGACTACCAGAGCATGGTTTTTGATATCTATCCGGACATGCTGAAGAACTCGGTTGTTTGGCCAACCCTTGGCAATCATGATACCGGCCAAGAAACCGCTTTCGTCGATACCTATCCGTATTTCTCGATTTTCACTTTGCCCAAAGCCGCCGAAGCGGGAGGGGCCGCATCCGGAAGCGAGCACTATTATTCGTTTGATTATGGCAACATTCATTTCATCTGTCTCGACTCGATGACAGCCGATCGGTCGCCAACTGGCGCAATGGCCGCCTGGTTGCAAAGCGACCTCGCTTCGACATCGGAACTTTGGATCATCGCATTCTGGCACCATACCCCCTATACAAAAACATCCCATGATTCGGATACGGATACGACGTTGATCGAGATGCGGGAAAACATTCTGCCCATACTGGAAGCCGGTGGCGCAGATCTTGTTCTGACCGGACATAGCCATATCTATGAACGCTCCAAGTTGATCGATGGCTTTACCGCAACTCCGACCCTGGCAAGCAGCGGAACGGTCAAGGACAGCGGCAGCGGGCGCGAAAACGAAAGCGGCGTTTATTCGAAATCCCTGACAGGTCCGATGTCGCACAAAGGAACGGTGTATGCCGTTGTCGGCAGTTCCGGCGAGACGCTCGGAGTGCCGCTGAGTCATCCGGTGATGGCTTTTTCTTATTATAACCTCGGGTCATTCGTGCTGGACATCACGGGCAACCGGCTTGATGCGAAGTTTCTGCGCGAGAGCGGAACCTCACCCGCGGTGGCTGATTCGTTTTCGATCGTCAAAAAACCCGATGTCGCCGTGACCCCAAGCGACGCGAGCGCGGCCGAACTCGGCCCTGACACCGGCACCTTCGGCGTTTCGCGGACGGGCAACACCCAGTTCGATCTTTCGGTTGCCATTGCTACTTCCGGTACCGCGGCGAGTGGTTCCGACTACACCGCGCTGCCCGCTGCCATCACCATCCCCGCCGGCCATAGCACCGCGACGGCAACGTTGATTCCTATCGCCGACAACCTCGCGGAAGGTGATGAGAGCGTCAGGCTCGATCTGGTTTCCTCAGTCAACTACGCCCAGGGAAACCCCTCGTTCGCCACCGTCACCTTGCATGACAAGCCCATCGATGCCTGGCGGTTTTTGAAATTCGGCGCACAGGCGAATCTCGCGGTGGCGAAAGATGCCGCCGATCCGGACAACGACGGTGCGCCGAACATTGCCGAGTATGCTTTCGGCATGGCTCCGCTTACTTCATCCCAAGCGGGACTGCCCCAGGGAAAAATTTTATCTCAAACGGTGGGCGGACAGACCGACAACTATCTGACGCTTCAATTCACCCGAAATATAGGGAACACCGACCTCGCTTACGACGCGCAGGTATCCCCGGATCTCGTGAACTGGATTACGATTGCCACCAGTGCCAATGGAGGATCGCCCGCCGGCAGCGGCTTTGTGAGCGAAACCCCCGGATCTGTTAGAACTGTTACCGTCCGGGACACGGTGAAATCCGCGACGCAATCACAACGGTTCATGCGCGTGAAATTGAGCCGCTCGCAGCCCTGACTGCCGCCATCACCAGGCCAGGTTGTTCCAGAAATGGAAGAACCCGCCGCTTGGCCCTTCATCAGGGATGGTCGCCAGTTCGACGGCCGTGCGCGCGCCTTCTTCAACGGTGAGATCGCCCGCGGGATTGAGGTCGGTTTTCACGCTGCCGGGGTGGGCGGAGTTCACTTTGAAGGGCGTGTTGCGCAGCACCTTCGCAAGATGGACCGTGAACGCGTTGACCGCGGTCTTGCTCGAGTCGTAGGCCAGCGCGTTGATGTCGGCAATGGTGCTCGCGGGATCGGAATGTTCGCCGAGGGAACCGAGGATGCTCGACTGGTTGACGATGCGGGGATGATCGCTCTTGCGCAGTAGCGGCAGCATTTCCTGGGTGAGTTGCACGAGGCTGAAGAAGTTCAATTCAAAGGTCCGCCTCAGCACATCGAGGGGAAGATTGGTGGCGTCGGATTGCCAGTCGGCGTTCTCCGCGCCGCCGGCGTTATTGATAAGGACATCGAGTTTGCCGAAGCGCTTGTCGATCCATTCGCGGGCTTCGGAAAAAGTCACCGGATCTCCAAGATCGATGGGCACCACATCCACATCCCCGCCGAGATCCGCCAGCGATTGCGCGGCTTCGCGGGCGCGCTCGGGATCGCGCGCGCCTAACAGAACATGATGGCCCTTGGCGAGGAGCTGGCGGCAAATTTCAAGGCCGATGCCTTTGTTGGCGCCTGTGACAAGCGAGATGGTTTTCATGGTGGGATGCAGCGGGCGCGGGTGAGGAACGAATTCGCAATCTACGGACCGCATCACAGGGCGCAAGCGGCATCGGCGGGATTTGCAAAGGAACGTTTTATTTAACACAGGGTTGCCGGCGAGACGGGGATCTTGGACGGCGAGCACAAACTACAGGTCGTGCTGGACCAGCGGATTTACGTGGAATTCGAAGGCAACGCGACACGGAGGAGAAAGACGTTGCCGCTTTCGCCCAAAAGATCGACCTAGCTCCGGTGAAGAAGATGAAGTGAATATCAAGCCCTCCGGACCTTGAAGGACTTCACTTCGACGTTCGATGTTGGACGTTCAGCGTTCGATGTTCATTAGCCCCTCTTTACATGGGCTGGTCTCCGTGTAGGGTTGGGGCGCTGTTCACCCCAGTATTGATGTTTCGTCAGCCCCGTCCCCCCGACCCGGACCAGGATCTTGTCACGCGCGCCCAACAGGGTGACACGCGTGCCTTTGACGCGCTTATCCTGAAGTATGGCGACAAGCTTTACGGCCTGGTGCACAACATGACTTCCCACAAGGAAGATACGCACGACCTGCTGCAGGAGATTTTTGCGAAGGCTTATCAATCGCTCGGCAATTTTCGCGGCAATGCCAACTTCTACACGTGGATCTATCAGATTGCGGTGAACCTGACGCTGAATTTCCTGAAGAAGAAAAAGCGGCGCACAAGCCTTAGTTTGAATGAATTGGATTCCACCGGCCAACAGGACCCGGGCCTCATTGACACAACCCATGAGGCGAACCCCGAGCGGCAGAGCAACCTCAACGAGCTTCAGATTAGATTGAACGAAGCCATGATGAAGTTGTCTGAAACCCACAGAATGGTTGTGACGATGTTCGACATCCAAGGCATGTCCCATGCGGAGATTGCCAAGGTGCTCAAAGCCTCGGAAGGAACCATTCGCTCGCGGCTCCATTATGCGCATCTCCAACTTCAGTCGGCCTTGCAGGACAGTTGGGAAGAAAGATTTTAAAATTTTTCTTGCGAATGGGGTTATTATTTTGTAATTCCTAATTATCAACCGCAGTGAAACCATCTGTCGAACAAATCGGAAACCTGCTTGCTCTCAAGCGCCATGACGCCCCGGAAGAGGGCTATTGGGAGGATTTTCTGCGCGAATTTCACCAGCGGCAGCGGATGCACGCGGTGAAAAGGCCGGCTCCGCTGGCATTCGCGGCGCGCGTTGGCGAATGGTTCTCCTCGCTGGGCTCCTCGAAGTGGGCCTACGGCGCGGGAATCGCGTATGCCTCGATCGCGATTACGATGATTCTCAATCCACGGGAGCCGGGCAAGGATTCGATGCCTGCCTCGTCCGTGAACTATCAGGTCGTGCCGGCCGCTCCGCCGCCACCGGTTGAACAGCTCAACCAGTTGGACCTGAGTCCCACGACTCAAGGTAATCCCGGCGAACAGGTTTTTTAATTCCGGCACTCGCCCGAAATGGTGGATCTGGAATCTCCCGGCCGTCGATGGCCGGTTTGCCTGTTGGTGATGCTCGGCTTCGCTGCCGCCGCTTTGCATGCGCAGCCATTGGTCGTGCCTGCGGTCTGGCAGTTGAATTATCCGTCCCCCACGCAAGGGGCGGCCTTGCACTCAACCGCCGTGGCCGTGGGTGATGATTCCACGATGGTGGTGGTGGTCGGGGCGGGTGCCAATCCGGTGAACCCCACGATCCAACTCCCAGGCCGGACGGCGGAATTGCAAATGATCGGCCACGATCCGGTTTCGCGTCTGGGCTTTGTGCGGATCGGAGAGGGCTTCCATCTGGTGCCGATGAAATGGAGCAGCGAGGTGGGTTCCAGCGCGACCGCGCCCTTGCTCTCGATGGAAACCGGAGGCCCGGTGAAATGCCGCGGCACCGGATGGGTGAAACAAGTGGGGGGTAAAATTTTACCATTCGCGTTGTTGCGGGTGAATTTCAGCCGTGCCGTCCCGCCGCCGGGAACGCCGCTCACCAATGAGGCGGGTCAGGTGGTTGGGCTCGTTTTCCAATCGTCCGGCAGCGGCAATGTCGGCTACGTCATCCCGGCCGAAGCCGTGCACCGGGTGCGCAAAGACATTTGCAACGGCGGCGGCCGTTTGATCCGCGGCTGGCTGGGCCTCGCCCTGCTCGCGGAATCGCCGTCACCGCAGATCAGCCGAGTGCTGCCGGATTCGCCCGCGACCGAAGCGGGGATCAAGGTGAATGACGTTCTGTTAGAGATTGGCGACCGTTCCATCACCGACTACGCCGATGCGGCGAACGCGTTTTTCTATCTGGTCCCGGGACAGCCCGTGCGAGTCAAGCTTCGCCGCGATAGTGAACCGCTTGAGTTCACGATGACTCCGGCACGTCCCAGGGGGTGAGTATGAAACGATGAAAGCTTAGACCGCGGCGGCGCGGCGCAAGCGGTCCATGATCGCAACGCCAAGGCCTGTTTCACTGACGGGTTCGGCGACGATGGCATCAAGTCCAGCCTCGTCGAGCAAGCGCATGACATGGAACAGGCGGATCGCCGCTTCCGCGAGTTTGCCACTGCCCGGGCTGAGCGATTCGATCCGCTCCCAGTCATGCAACAATACATAGTCGCTGTCGTCCTCGCCACGATAGCTGAGCAGGCCATACTTCTTGTCCGGCTCGGGTTTGAAATCGGCGGGATTTTCTAACAGAATCAACGGGGTGAGCGGCGCGTAATGACTGGCAAGCTGGCCGGGAGCCTGCGGGGCATCGCCCGAGCTTTCTTTGAACTTCTCGACCTTGCCGAATTCCTGAAGCTGCTCCTTCGTGACCGGGCCCGCGCGGTGCAAGCGAAACAGTGGCTTCTTTCCTTCGCGCACTTCGATGGAGATGATCGTGCTTTCCACGCCCTCGCTGCATGCGCCGGCATCGAGGATGAGTGGGATCCGTCCCCCGAGCTCTTTCATCACCGCGGTCGCGGAAGTGGGGGAGATCCTGCCAAAGCGATTCGCGCTCGGTGCGGCGATCGGTCGGCCCAGTTCTTTGCAAATCGCGCGGAACACCGGGTTTGCGCTTAATCGCACGGCCACCGTTGGCAAACCGCTGGTCACAAGTTCAGGGATATCCGGATGCTTCGGCAGAATCATCGTTAGCGGACCGGGCCAGAATTTTTCCGCGAGTTGGGCAACCACATGCGCGATGTCGTCCGGTACTAGTGCGACGTTTTTTAAATCCCGCCGCGAACCGATGTGGACGATCAACGGGTCGAATGCCGGACGTTCCTTTACCGCGAAAATTTTGGCGACCGCCTGAGGATTCAACGCGTCCGCCGCAAGCCCATAGACGGTCTCGGTTGGCAGGGCGACGACTTCCCCGTTGCGCAGCAAGTCGCAGGCCTCGCGCACGGCGTCTTTCATTTCGTCATCGGCAACTTGGAGGATGCGGGTCTCGTGCACGCCACCGTTGTGCCAGACCAAATCCTAGCTGGCGAAGGTCATTTTTGCGAAATCCATGCCTTCCACCCGCCATGCCGCGTGATCTCTTCCGCGCCCACCGTTGCCCGGGGCTCCGCGATGAAACCCGGAACTTCCGTGCCGTCCTTAAGCAGCACCTTGCCGATGCCGAGCGGTGCCGGGATTTTCGAGACGAAATCGCCGAACGCCGCGGGCTCCATTTCCCACACTTCCACTGCAATGCTTGCGCCGGCTGCGTCATCGCGGACCAAGGCCGGGCGCGGCGGAATCGAGCCGATGGCGGGCATCGCATACATCCGGTAAACGGGCGCTGTCCGCGTCCTTTCGCGCA
>JANMJQ010000236.1:0-4356 GCA_031371445.1 Akkermansiaceae bacterium | reverse complement strand
GCCGAAGTCGCGCGCCAGTATTTCCTGCTCCGCGGACTCGATGCCCAGGAGAATGTTTTGCGCGACACCATCGGCAGCCGCAATGAGGCGCTCGACATCCAGCAATCGAAGGCCAACGCGGGTCTGATCGATGGACTTTCCTCCAGCCGCGCGCGGACCGAAGTCGAACTCGCGCGCAACGATCTCGCATCCGTGCAACGCCAGCGCGGATCGGCCGAACACGCGCTTGCGGTGCTATGCGGCACGCGGCCCTCCGATCTAACAGTTTCACGGCGCGAGGTAAGCGGTTCGGTTCCGTCGATCCACCCCGGCTTGCCCGCCGAGGTGCTTGGCCGGCGTCCGGATGTGCGTGCGGCCGAACAGGAACTGCGCGCCGCCAATGCGCGGATCGGAGCCGCTGAGGCGGCGTTTTATCCTTCTTTCAATCTAACAGCAGGGGCTGGCTTTGAGTCAATTGATCCGAGCCGTTTTGCAAATTGGGAAAACCGGGTGCTGTCGCTTGGCGCCGGGGTAGCTCAACCGCTTTTCAACGCGGGTTCCAACAAGGCCAATTACAAGGCCGCGCAGAGCCGCTATGACGAAGCGCTTGCGAAATACCGCCAATCGTTGCTGGTGGCCTTGCGCGAAGTGGAGGATGCCCTGCTCGATTTGAAAAGCCTCGCCAACTCGCGCAACGCACTCAACCGCGCCCTGGCCAGTTCGCGCGACACCCGGAACCTCGCCAAAGAGCGCTTCGACCGCGGCCTGACCAGTTATCTGGAAGTCGTTGATACCGATCGCACCGTCCTGCAAACCCAACTCGCCTTGAGTCAAATCGAAGCCGAGCAACGCATCACGCTCGCGGCACTGGCGAAGGCGCTTGGTGGTGGCTGGAGCGGGAAGTAATCAAGGAGCGTGGGCATCTTGCCCACTTCTTCGCGCATTCAAGCAAAAGAGTGGGCAAGATGCCCACGCTCCTTGAAGTCAAAGCTTCAAAAAATTCTCCAGCATCTTCTTGCCGTCCTGAGTGAGGATGGACTCGGGATGGAACTGGACGCCGTGCACGGGGTATTGCTTGTGCTGCAATCCCATGATCTCCCCTTCTTCGGTCCAGGCGGTGATTTCCAAACAATCGGGCAGCGTGTCGCGCTTGACGATGAGCGAATGATAGCGCGTGGCCTCGAAGGGTTCGGGCATGCCCGCGAAGACGCTCTGACCGAAGTGATGGATCGGTGAGGTCTTGCCATGCATCAAACGATCAGCGCGGACAACTTCACCGCCATAGACCTGGCCGATGGATTGATGACCAAGGCAGACACCGAGGATGGGTGTGGTCGCTCCCATTTCCTTGATCAGCTCGCAGGAAATCCCCGCTTCCGTCGGGGTGCATGGGCCGGGAGAAATACAAATGCGCTCGGGCTTCAATGCCTTCACTTCATCAACCGTAATCACGTCGTTGCGGAAGATTTTCATCTCCGCTCCAAGCTCGCCGAAGTATTGGACGAGGTTGTAGGTGAACGAATCGTAGTTGTCTAAAATTAAAAGCATCTTTTTAAAGCACTAAATCTTGAGCATTAAATTCCAAACGGAAGAAAAGAAAATTGAACCACGGATGGACGCGGATGAACACTGATGCAGAGGGAGAGAGAGATTCTGAAATTCCAAATTCTTATCCGCGTTCATCTGTGTTCATCCGTGGTTCAAATTCACAACGTCTTTGCCAGAGCAATAGCCCGGAGCATTCCCTTCGCCTTGTTGACGGTTTCTTCGTATTCGTAAGATGGATCGGAGTCGGCGACAACACCGGCACCGGCCTGGACATAGACTTTTCCGCCCTTGAGCAAACAGGTGCGGAGCGTGATACAGGAATCATGCGAACCATCGAAGCCGAAATAGCCGACCGCACCCGCGTAGGCGCAGCGTTTGTTTTTCTCGAGTGAGTTGATGATTTGCATCGCCCGGATTTTTGGCGCGCCGCTGACAGTGCCTGCGGGAAATGTCGCGCGCAGCACGTCGTAGGCACTGTGTGTGGGATCGAGCTCGCCGGTCACATTTGAGACGATGTGCATGACATGGCTGAATCGTTCGACGGTCATGAAATCATCGACATGCACCTTGCCATGTTTTGCGATACGGCCCACGTCGTTGCGGGCGAGATCGACCAACATCAAATGCTCCGCGCGTTCCTTGGGATCCGCGAGAAGTTCCTCGGCCAACGCATCGTCTTCTTCCGGGGTCTTCCCTCTCCAACGCGTTCCCGCGATGGGACGGATGTCGATGCGTCCATTGATCGCGCGGACATGCACTTCGGGTGAGCTGCCGACGAGCGCGAAGCCCTCCATTTCCAGGATAAACATGTAGGGCGATGGATTCACCAGACGCAGGGCCCGGTAGAGATCCACGGCGGGCCGATCGAAATCAGCTTCAAAGCGCTGGCTCGGCACGAACTGGAAGATGTCACCGGCGGCGATGAACTCCTTGCCGTCGCGGACCATTTGCTCAAATTCCTCACGGCTGGTATTGCTGGCGGATTCACCGGGATCGACTTTCTGCAAGCCGTTCAATGCGGCCACGTGGAGTGGCCGGTTGAGGATTTCCAACATCGACGCAATCCGACCACAGGCAGCGGTGTACGCTTGCTCCGGCGAAGTGAATTCATCGATAAAAGCATTCGCGATCACCTGCATGCGGCGCAGGCGGTGATCGAAGACGACGAGGGTGTCCGCAAGCATGAACAGCGCGTCCGGAATGCCCAACGCATCCGGTGGTGGCGGTCCCAAGGTCGGTTCAAATTGGCGGACGGCGTCGTAGGAAAGGAAGCCGACCATGCCGCCGGAAAAGGGCGGGAGGGCGCCATGGCTGACAGCGCGGTAGGGTTTCATTTCCCGCTCGAGGGCAGCCAGCACATCATCCTCCGCAACAAACTTGCGGCGCTTGCCGCCGGTGAGCACGGTGATCTCTTTGTCCCGCGCTTCGAAGACCATGCGCGGATCGCTGCCAACGATTGACCAGCGTCCGGCTTTTTCGGTGCTTTCGGCGCTTTCCAGGAGGAACGAATTCCGGCTGTCGCGCATTTTCAAATAGGCGGACAAGGGCGTTTCGAAATCCGCCGCAAGTTCGGTATAGACGGGCACGACATTTCCTCGCCGCGCCAAGGCGGTGAAATTTTCCAAAGACGGCTCAACCGGGATGGGACTCACAACGCCCGAAGAATGTCCGGGAACGGCCGCAGGGCAAGCCCGGAGAGGTCGCCGCCCACGACGGCTTGACGTAAATCAGACGGGAAGCGAGACACGGGGGTGCAGGAAAATGACGATTCTCCACAAAGTCAGATGAAGAGCGACATCGCGATGACGGTGATCGCACTTTTTGTGAGTGCTGCGGTGGCCTTTGGGGTGGTTAACTGGCGCCGCGGAAGTGATCGGGCTTCCTGCATCCTGAACATCCGCAACGTCCAACAAGCGGTTAGGTCTCACTCGGGGGTCAAAGGTCTCATTATTGGCGATCCCATTGTCTGGTCGGAAATCCTGGGGCCTGTCCGATATCTTTCCCGGCCGTCATGTCCTGCCCACGGGACCTATCGATTCTTAGACACCGTTCCCAAGGTGGGCGAGTTGGCGATGGAATGCTCTCTTTGCAAATCGGTTGAAAAGCATGAACCGCCCAGCCACGCGGACTGGTGAAGCGGAGCCCACCGTACCGTCTCGTGCTTATTACGGCACGACCCGCGCGCGGTAGAACTTGTTTCCGCCCCCCGCTCCACCCGTGTGCGTGAAGACCGTCGTTGCGGCGGTGGCACTGACTTTGTCGCCGACGGGCGTCCACGAAGTCAGGTTCGTGCTGGTTTCAAACTGATAGTTTTTGCCCGCCACGGTGGCGACCGTGACGTTCACATTGGCACCCGAAATCGCGATCCCCGTCGCACGCAGGGCCGACGAACTGGAAAGCGGATTGGTGCCCGCGCTGTGTTCGGCAGCGTTGTTCTGGCCATCGCCATCCGCGTCCGCCACAGGATCGAGCGCGACGACCGCTGCGGAGGCGCTACTATAGGGACCGTAGATGCCCGCGATGTTGATCTGCTGCACCCGTGCATAGACGGTGGTTCCATAGGGCACGGTGACGGATTGCGACGTGCCAGTGGTTTTGCCGTTGAATAAATCGAAGCCATTCGCGGTAGTGCCGATCTGCAGATAATATTCGGACACCCCACCTTCCGGATCGCTGGCGGCGGACCAGTTGAAGGTGACTTGATGTCCGATCACGGTTCCAAACAAAACGAGCGCCGGCGTCGGAGCGTTCGGCGATGGCGGAGGAGTGACGTCGTAGAGTTTGAGATATTTCCCTTCGAATGGATCGGAGGTCCAGATGCCATCAGAG
>JANMJQ010000228.1:0-4486 GCA_031371445.1 Akkermansiaceae bacterium | reverse complement strand
GACTTCCGCGAGAGTGGCTTTGGCTTTGGCGATGCGTTCGTGGATTTTCAAACGTGCGAGTTCGCTTTGGTAATTTGGCTTCACGAGGAATGTCTCGAGATAGGCGAGATGCCGTTGCCAAAGCGCTTGATCGACCGCGGCCTTGGCGTCGAGGCGGGCTTGATACCAATCGGATTGGATCATCGACTCGCGCGTGAACAACTCGCGGACGCTTGGATCGTGGATGGATTTGCCCTCGTAATTTCCATAGGCCATGATGTTCAGCAAGGCTTTGAGCGGGGGGCAGGCGACATCGATGCTACCATCCTTGAAATAGTTCAACGCAACCGTGCGCTGGGTTTCGACGATGTTGTCGAGGCCGTCGATGAAGTCCTCGATGGATTGCAACTCCGGTCTGAGCATGTCTTCGGTGAAGACCGTATCCGCGGCGGAGAACATGCGGCCAAAGAAAGTTTTCACAAAGGCCGGGGTGATGCGGTAACCGAGGCGGTTGGCTTCGATGGTTTTGCCTTCATGCTCGAAGTCATCGATTTTTTCCAGGTAGCCGTTTTCGATCAGATACTTTGGCTCGCGTTCCGGGATGAACATCCGTGACCAGACTTCAGGGACCAGCAAACTGATGTCATGGTCAACGCGGTACTTGCGGCCAATGTGGCCGGCGGCGCTGGTGAAGCCGTGATAATCTGTTAGAAGGAACGAAACCAGCGCGGCATTGACGTCATGGATTGGCAGGATCGCATTGAAAGGTCCTTTGGTAAGCGCGCCCTCGCTGCCCGCACCGGTGGTGGATGGACTTTTTCCTGTTAGAGAGGAAATGAAATCCATGAACAGCTCCGGCAGCTCCTGGTAATGGATCGGATTATAGACGGCCAGCGCGCGGATGCCCGCGGCTTCATCGGGCGGATTGTTGCGGCGTCCCGCGAGCACCGAGTTGACCGGCATGGGAACGGGTGCGTCCAGTGACAGCCGCCGGAACAAGCGCGATCCAAGCGTCGCAAGATAGACCGCGCGGGGGTTTTCCAGATCTGGTCGGTTCTGAAGGTAGCGTGGGTTCTTCGTGTGCTTGCCATCGACCAAGCGCGGGAAGTGCGAGCTGATCACATAGTCTGGCTTGTCGGCCTCAACGAAGGCAGCGAGGGTTTTGCGGAGCGGCGAGGTGAACTGGTCGAACTTGATGGCGTTCTTCACCAGCTTGTTCGCGGCGTCCCGATCGAGCGGTTCGTAGTTTGAGAAAAACAAGCCGCCCTGGCTAAAATCGCTTTCGGTTTTCTTGTCATAGCCCGGGATGATCGCGTCATCAGGCCGTTGGAAAAGACGGTACTCGCAATTTTTAACAAATTTGAGCGACGGGTTTTTGACATCCGGATGAAGGCCCGCGACCGAAGCGCCGGGAACCACCATCGAGGCGCTGATGTCATCCTCGGTCTGCACTTTTTTCGCGGGCGCGAAGTCCTTGCGGATGCTGAATGTGCGCCAGGTGCCATCCTCGCTGAAACCGACGCGGAGATATTGTGTGATCAAACGCTGGCGGCGATAGATCAACTGACGGCCGGGCTGGCCGTTGATGAGATCCACGCTGAAACGATGAGCCCAGTCGTCGCCCCAGCTTGGTTTGTGAAAGCGCTTGATGATGAAAACAAGGTCGCGCACGGAGGTGCCGATGGTGCCGAGCCATTGGTTGTATTCATCGGTAAAGGCCTTGTTCGGCGTCAGCATCTTGATCACCGAGCCGAGCGAGCGGTCGGCGGCAAGCAGGGCGCGGCCAACCTTGCCGGTGTTGATCGGCTTTTTATAGCGGCAGGAAAAGCGATGGTCGGAATGGATCACTTCCCATGCCGCTTCAAGATCGCTTTTCAAATCATTCACGATCACGGCGGCGGTGATCATCGCGTCCGAGAGGGATTTCGAGATTTCCGATTTACCGCCTCCGGATACGGTGCAGGGCTTGTGGCAGAAGGTTCCTTCAGCATTCGTGCCGATGAGCCGCCAGCGTTGGCCGGCGGTGGGCTTCACCATCTCGACCTTGTAGCCGGATGGAAGGACATAGGTGATGCCCGGTTGCAGCGAAATCGACGACTGCGTGCCATTCGGATTGGTCCAGGAGACTTGCTGGCTGTGCAATTCGATATGCACATTTTCCGGCACGTAGTAGATGTCGGGATACAACTTATCGATGCCATAGCCCTGCGGTTGGAGGTCAAGCATGCTGCCGTATCGCGCGAGAAATCCTGGAAACTTGTGATCAACGGCGGGCGCGTAATCGCTCAGCGAGAAGTCCTCGCCGAGGTCGAAGCTTGGAAATGCGATTGCACCGCCGGCGTGTTCTTCCTCGGCATTGCCAAAGAGATTCGCCGCATAGCTCAACTGCGTCTTCACCTCCTTCTTACAGTAACCATAGTAGTTGTCCGCGATGACGGTGACAACGATGCCCCGCTTGTCGCGGCACGTGATCTTGAATGCGCTGCCGTCGTTGTAACGCTCGCTGGCGGAAGTCCAGCACATGCCATCCGCTTTCTGGCGCTCGGTCGCGGCCGAGATATGGGGCAGGCCGAGGTCTTTTTTCGTCAACGTGACCAGATGGGGTGCGAGGATCACGCAGCCGGTGTGGCCGGACCAATGTTCGGCATCAAGGCGCGCGTCATTTTCCGGGAGATAGGGATCGCCGGCATTGCCGAAAATGCTTTCAACGAAGTCGAGGTTGCTGACGAGGTTGCCGGGCGCGAAGAAGCGGGTTTCCATCGATTTTTCGGGCGATACTCCGGGCACTTCCGGCGTGAGCACGGGCCGCAGCAGCAGCGACACAAAGACCTTGGCCGGAGTAGCGCTCGTGCCGGTGAAGGGCAGCGTCATGATTTCCTTCGGCGGATTAAGCGCCTGCTTCAGCAAACGTGCGAAGGTCGCCTTGGGCACGACCTTCTTGTCCGCCGGGACTGGCAGGCCTCCGTCGGCAACGTGGAAAACTCCTTCGGTCGTGCGCCGGTCGCTTGCCGGGTTGTGGCAAACGCCTTGATAGACGCGGTAGGAACTCAGGATCGATGATTTGAAAACGTCTTCATCCGGCGGCAGCGAAAGCATCCGCGCAATCCCGTGACGCTCCATCACCAGAGGGTTCACCGGCAGCAGGCGCATCTTGTCGGGGAACACCTCGCCCACGATTTCATCGCCGAGGTAGTCCCGGAGAAAGGCATCGATCGATGCATCCGCCGGGCAGAGATAGTCGGAAAGCAGCCGGGATTTTTCCTGGAAATTGGCGATCAGCGAGCGGCCGAGGTCGAGAAAAGGGTAGTCCGCTTCGTCGCCGACAATGGGATAGCCGCGGCTGGCCAGCTTGAGATTGACGAACTCGCGGAGTCGGTTTTCTTCGTCGGGAGATGCGATAGCCGGACCACTGGAGGTGAAACCGATCTTGTCCTTCAGGGATTCTTTTGTGCCTGGCATGAGGGGGTTGGGATGCTGAGGCGAGGGTAAGCAAGCGCCGCGCCAAGGGCTAGCGGGAATCGCCCCGTTTCCGGCGGTTACGGGATTTTGCCTTGCGATGTATAGCCTTGAGGATATACTTTTAGCATGAAAACCACCCTCCAACGTTGGGGAAACAGCCAGGGGATCAGGCTTCCCAAGCAGCTTGTGGAACGAATCGGCGTTGAGATCGGCGGCGAGGTTTTGATTGCTCTCAGCGAAGACCAGTCTGCGATCACTATTATTCCGGTGCATGATTCAAGGCCGGTGCGCGGTCGTCACCGGATCGAAGACCTGATTGTCGCCAGTCAATCGGGCTCCTTCGATGGCAGGGAGTGTTGGACCAACTCCCAAGGCAAGGAGGCTTGGTAATGGCTGCCTATTTCCCGGCACAAGGGGACTTTGTCGTTCTGACCTTTGACCCGCAGGCAGGACACGAACAGATGGGCCGGCGGCCGGCTTTTGTCGTGAGCGTCGCGGCTTTCAACAAGGCGACCAAGCTGGCCATGTGCTGTCCCATTACCAATACCAACAGGAAAACTCCATTTCATGTTCCGGTTCCCCAAAGCTCGGGACTCACGGGCTTTGTAATGTGCGAGCAGATCAAGTCCATCGATTACCGGGCTCGAGACATGAAACGAATTGGAACAGCTCCCGGAGAGTTTCTTGATGAAGTCCTCGCCGTGATCGACGCATGCCTTTACCCCAAGTCCGAGTCGGGGTCGCGTGAGTAAGTCGCTATTGGATGATGGAACAGACGCACGGCATGGGAATATTGAAATCCAAGGACTCGTATGGCGGGTCGAGGAAGGGGTAGTCCGCTTCGTTGCCGACAATGGGATAGCCGCGGCTGGCCAGCTTGAGATTGACGAACTCGCGGAGTCGGTTTTCTCGTCGGGAGATGCGATAGCCGGACCACTGGAGGTGAAACCGATCTTGTCTTTAAGGGATTCCTTGATGCCTGGCATGAAGGGGTTGGGATGCTGAGGCGAGGGTAAGCAAGCGCCGCGCCAAGGGCTAGCGGGAATCG
>JANMJQ010000218.1:0-3209 GCA_031371445.1 Akkermansiaceae bacterium | reverse complement strand
CCGACATTGCCATTGATGTAAAGGCCGCCGGAATTGACGTGGATCGCGTCGGTTTCCACGGTGCGGGAGGCGCCAACATCGCCAATAAAGGCAGTGCCACTGCCGTTCTTGATGATGTCTTGGAAGAACGTCACGTTTCCGTTAACGATATTGACGGCACCACCGACGGTCGTTTTCCCATCCACGAAGGTCAGGACGTCGGTATCGTCGCCACCGTCGATGTTACCATTGACTACAACGCTGTTTCCAGCGTCGGAGTC
The DNA here is from genome assembly GCA_031371445.1 of Akkermansiaceae bacterium. Lineage (GTDB taxonomy): Bacteria > Verrucomicrobiota > Verrucomicrobiia > Verrucomicrobiales > Akkermansiaceae > Luteolibacter. Next base: position 2,949 of record JANMJQ010000218.1, on the reverse strand, counting down.
CAAGGTGATATTGTCGGCTCCGGAATAGAGAAGGATATTTCCGTTGATGATGGTCTTTGCGTTGAGGTTGATGGTGTCAACGCCAAGAAGGCCGTCGATGGCCGTGCCACCGCCGCTTGCGGTGACTGTGCCCGAGTTGTTGAGCAGGAACGTTGTGCCCAGGATGCCGGCGGCGTCGATACCAATGAGGCCACTGATGGTGCCCGAGTTGCCGACGATAGAGTTAGCACCAACGCGAAGACCGATCGTCGATCCGGTGATAGTTCCGCCGTTGGTGACGTTCGCGGTGTCGTTCAGGTTGACGCCGGCCGCTGTGTTGCCGGTGATAGTGGCACCGGAATTATTGTTCACGGTCGCGTTATCCGTGGCAAGGACGCCATTGAGCCCACCGGTGATGCTGCTGGAGTTTTGGTTCGTCAGATTCAGGCCGGTAGTGGCGTTGACACCGTTATTGCCAACACCACCGGTGATGCTGCCGCCAAATTGATTACCAAACCCATCATTGGAGGTGTTGTTGTTGATGGTCGCGCCGCTCGTTACGCTGATGCCGTGGAGGAAGCCTGTGACATCCCCGTAGTTGGTGATGCCAGCACCGCTGGTTGCAAGGATGCCATTACCCGCGGATGACGAGATGAGCGGAGTGCCGACGTTCAGGGCGGCTCCGTTGGTCACTGTTAGGCCGCTGGTGACATTGATACCATTGGCGACGCCGCGGATGATGCCACTGCCCGTGTTGGTGACGCTTACGCCACTGGTACCCGAGATGCCGTCAGAAGCGGCACCGGTAATGCCGTCGATCAGTCCCGAATTGAAAACGGTCCCGCTGGCGGTGGTGAAAGTGATGGCGTCGTCGGTTCCTGAAATTGTTCCGCTGCTGTTGTTGGTCAGCGTGGAACCGCCGATGGTTTGGACGCCTTGGAAGCCAACACCGCCGGAACCGGAAACGATGCCGCTGTTATTGAGGGTGAGGATGACACTGGATTGGATACCGTCGTGGGTCGCACTGCCAGCAAGGCTGCCGCCGGAGTTGACGGTGACCAAGTAAGGGAAGGCTCCGGAGAGCACCACTACGGCGGGCTGAGCCGCGAAGCCCGTCATGCTGACACCGGATGAAATGAGTACGAAGGGAGTCGATGAGGTTCCTCCGTTAGCGACAACGGTGGAAGCGCCATTGTCAGCGGATGTGGGCTGGGCATTGCCCGCCGCGTCATCGGTGAAAAGAATCGCGGCGGCCTGAGCGGTCGACATGGATCCTGCGACAAAAATCGCCAATGGCAGCTGGCGGATGATCTTGTGATACTTTGGTTTCATAGGGAATCTGGAGTCGGTTCTAGATGTGGCAGTCAGACTGATTTCTAACTTCTGCGTAGAGGGCTATCAGGCACGCAAAAAAAGGGCAAATACTTAAATCTGCGGTTTTTTCGGGCTGCCGTCCTGCGAAAAACCTGCGAAAAACCTTGAAAAGCGGCATTTTCGTGGATTCCTCCAAGCCGCAGAAGCGCCAAAAACCGGCGCTCCCCGTTCTTCCGCCTAACCCTTTTGGGTGAAACATTTATTCCCCTAGGCTGCCGTCAGCGGAGTTTCATTCTCTGCACCATGTTCTCAAAGCGCCTCAGTCTCCTTCCGATATTGATGGCGGGATTCTGCCTTACCGTCCCAGCGGCCCGCGCGGAGTTCGGCGTCAAGGATGATGGCAAGGCCTTCACGATCGACTGCGGTTCCATAGCACCACTTTTCGTGCAGATCAACAAATCCAACGGCGACGTGCTGTCGATGATTTACAACGGCACGGCGCTGCAAAAGGGGGCGCGAAAGTCACAGATCAATTCCGGACTTGGCAAAGCGGATGTGACCTCGCGCCTGTTAGGAGACGATCGGATTCTGATCAGCGTAACGACCCCTGCGCTGGTCCATTACTATGCCTTCAAAAAAGGCGACGCAGCGATCTACATGGCGACATGGGCGGCCACTTGTCCGTCGCCGGGTGAGATGCGCTTCATCGCACGCCTTGACCGCAGTGTGTTCAGCATGGGCAATCCCGACCGCCCCGGCGATGGCACTTCGGATCACGCGATCGAATCCAAGGACATCTTCATCCAGCCCGACGGCACGACGACTTCCAAATATTACTCCGGCGTCAAGTTCATCAACGACAACATCCATGGCACACGCGGCCGTAACATCGGCGCGTGGTTTGCGATCGGTTCCCATGAAAGCTGCTCGGGCGGACCGTTTTTCCGCGACATCAATACCCAGACAACCTCCGATACCGAGGAACTTTATTTTTACATGTTTTCCGGTCATGCCCAAACCGAGGAGTTCCGGAAAAACCAATTGCACGGGCCCTATGCGCTATGCTTCACCAACGGCTCCGTTCCCACCATGCCGGCGATGGGATGGATGAAGGACCTCGGTCTCAAGGGCTGGGTGACCGAACGCGGCCGCTTGTCCGGCAGCGCCACCGGCTTGATGAGGGGAGTGCCCTACACCGTTTATTTGGCAAACGATGCCGCGCAGTATTGGGCGCGTGTCGGACCCGACGGAAAATATGCAACGCCTGCCATCAAGCCAGGAACCTATCAGGTGCAGTTGATGCGCGATGAATTGGCCGTGGCGAAAGCATCGGTGACGGTCGGAACCACCCTCATGACCCAGGACTTCGTTGACCCCGGGCTGAAACCCTATCTGTGGCGGCTCGGCCTCCCGGATGGCACGCCGAAGGGATTCCGCAACGCCGACAAAATGGGTGACATGCATCCGTCGGACAAACGCCTCGCACCGTGGGGACCGGTGACCTTCAACATCCGCGAAGCGGTGGCCGCCAACCTCAATGACTTCCCCGCGGCACAATTCCAGGATGTCAATAGCGGCAACCGGATTGCCTTCAATCTAACAGCCGAACGCCTCAAGGACCGCGATCTTGAAATCGGTGTCACCGATTCCCAGTAC
>JANMJQ010000022.1:0-12324 GCA_031371445.1 Akkermansiaceae bacterium | reverse complement strand
ATCAACCTTCACCGGGCCGGCGTGAACGGTACCAGCTCGGAAGGATGCCTGACGGTTCCGCAAGACCAGTGGGTCCGGTTCCGGAACACTCTCGACCTGGCACTTGAAAAAACCGGGGTGAAAACCTTCCCGCTGATCCTGATCGACGGGCCGATCACCTGACCGGATTTTCAGGGTTGAGGTACAGGCGAGGTACAGCCTCCGTAACCCCTTGAAAACCATGGCGGACAGGGAGGGATTGCCTAAGGGCCAAGCGGCGTGGCTTCGCGATTGGCAGGAGTTCGTTAGCACTCGCGGGGCTTTCAAACCCGGTCCTTCGGAAGGGTTCTCATCCCTCCCTTCGATACCAGATGATCGAAGCGGGATGGACCAATTTCACCTCCAGCCTTCGGAGCGAAAGTTGAGAAACGGACAGGGAGGGATTCGAACCCTCGGTGAGTTTGACCCCACACACGCTTTCCAAGCGTGCTCATTCGACCACTCTGACACCTGCCCTTGGAGGGCGGGACGCTAGGAATGCAGACCGGGCTTGGCAACCTCATTTTTGACAATCGGCTCCGATCGTTTGGCCATTTTCCGGAAGGGATGCCAGAATTGGCCCTGGGATCGCCGTGTTTTTCAGTCGCTGGCGGCTTCGCGTTCGTTTCAAATCCGGCCATGAAATTTTCCGCGCGATGCCACGCAGCGATTCTCGGCCTTGGCATTTCCTGCGCCCACGCCGAACCGGAAAAGAAGCTGCCACCCGATCCGGATGATGCGGCGTATCCGGCGATCGAGCGGTTTGTGGAGGTGTTGGAAACGGTTCGAAAACGCCACCCCGATGTCGACAAGCTCGCCTACGACCGGCTCGTCAACCACGCCCTCGAAGGCATGCTGGCAAGCCTCGATCCGCATTCGTCCTTCATTCATCCCGAGATGGCGAGGCAGATGAGCGGGCAGGCGGAAGCAAATCCCGAAGTGCTGTCGCTGGGACTCGCGTTGGCATTGCGCGACGATGGCCCATACATTGCGGCTGTTTCGCCATTGGGCCCCGCCGCGCTTGCCGGGGTTTTGCCAGGCTCGGCGCTGTTGGAAATCAATGGCCGCAAAATCACTGCCGCCGATTTCGCGAATCTAACAGGAATGCTCGAACGTGCTCCCGGCGAGGTGAGCACACTGACATTGAAATCACCCGCGGCACCGCGCCCCATTGAGATCAAACTGGTGCATCGCTTCGTCGAACGCCGTTCGGTTGCGGAGACGAAACTGTTAGATAAGGAAAAGGGAATCGGCTACGTGCGGCTTGCGACCTTCGGCAACAACTGCGCGCGCGAAATGGAGGCGGCCCTGGATGAACTCGAAGACGGCGGCATGGAATCGCTCATCTTCGACCTCCGCGAAAATGGCGGTGGTGATTTGAACGAAACGGTGAAAATCCTCGGACTGTTTTTGCCGCCAGGAACCGCGGTGGTCACGACGCGGGGACGTGATGGCGAAATGGGCGAACCCATGAAAACCCCCGACCGTGAACGCCGCAAACGCGAGTATCCGATCGCGGTCCTGGTGAACCGCATGTCGGCCTCCGCCTCGGAACTAACCTCGGGTGCGCTCCAGGATTTGAAACGCGCGACCATCATCGGTGAAGTGACCTACGGCAAAGGCTCGGTGCAGAACATCATCCCCATGGGTGGCGGGACGGCCCTGCGTTTGACCATCGCCACTTACCACACTCCCTCCGGCCGCACACCGCACGGCAAGGGGATCACTCCGGACGTGCTGGTGCCCATCGACGACAACACCCGCGCCAATTTCATCAAACGCTGCCAAATCGACGCTCTCGGGCCTGACGAACGCAAAGCCATCGAAGCTTGGCAGGATCCGGTGCTCGAAGCCGCGCTAAAACACTAAGGAGCAACGACACTCCTGTCGTTTCTTGGGGATAGTGGAGGGCTACTCGGAGCATGATGCTCCGGCAACGGACTGGGGCGAGACGACCCAGCCACTCTTCATTTGCGATCCACTATCTACGATCTCCTATCCCCGATCTCCAAAAGCCACGACAGGAGTGTCGTGGCTCCTTATCAAATCGCGGGCAAAAAAAAGCGCGCGTTGGAATTCCCCCCGGATTTCACAACGCGCGATTTTTTTCCGCTCCCTGACTTTTGCTTCGCTTGGATGATTTCCCCCCGGATTTCATCCAAACAGCCGGCTAAGGTCGTTTGGGAATGGGATCCGAGCGGCACCGAAGCGGCGCTCAGAACGACTTCAACTTACCTGAATTTACGGGTTTGCAAAGCAGTTAGAGTCCCGAAATGCGGCCAAGTGCTCCCGATTCCGGCCACAGCGCTGGTTTTTAGGCGTTTATGGAACTAAGGAGCCACGACACTCCTGTCGTGTCTTTGACGCCGCGGGAATGAAGAAACGACAAGAGTGTCGTTACTCCTTATACTTCGATCACAATTCGCGGGAACACCGGCGTGGGCTTGGTGATGGGGTGGCCTTCGGGGATGAGGCCCCAGCGGAGATCGTCGAGCTTGAGATCTGTTAGAGACGGCAGGTCGAGCTGCCCTGCGAGCTTGGCGGCCTCGTTGGGGAGGATGGGGGAGAGCATGACCGCGGCGTGGGCGACGCTTTCGGCGAGGTGATAGAGCACCGTCGCGAGGCGGTCCTTTTTATCGGGATCCTTGTTGAGCTCCCATGGCTTCACGCGTTCGGCGTAGCCGTTGCAATGAACGACATGGCGGTTGAGCGCTTCGAGGCCTTTGGTGATGTCGAACTCATCCATCGCCTTGCGGTAGGCGGCGAGCGATTCTGTTAGAGATGTTTGCAGCGCGAGATCGACGGGATCCAGCGGACCGCCGCGGCTGAGGATGCCGGCGGTGAAGCGCTCGCTCATGTTAAGGGCGCGGTTGCAAAGGTTGCCCAGTTCGTTGGCGAGCTCGGTGTTGAACAACATCACCAGCCGGTCGAGGTCGAAGTCGGAATCCTTGCCGGTGACGATGTCGCGCACGAGATAATAGCGCAGCGCCGCGCTGCCAAACTGATCGGCGAGGGCGTTGGGATCGACGACATTGCCCGTGGACTTGGCCATTTTTTCGCCGCGGATGTTCCACCAGCCGTGGACGAGGAGGACGGGCATTTGGTCATCGGTGAAACCCATGGCGTGGAGCATGCACAACCAATAGATGCCGTGGGCAGGGATCAGGATGTCCTTGCCGATGATATGAACCGGGCGGCTGTGGGCTGGCCAGAGTTTCGAAAAATCCGGCAAACCCGCGCTAGGGCCGGCGTGGTAGCCCGCGAACGAGATGTAGTTGATGAGCGCGTCGAACCAAACATAGGTGACGTATTGGTCGTCGAAGGGGAATTCGATGCCCCAGCGCAGACGTTCCTTCGGCCGTGAGATGCACAGGTCGGTTTCGGAATTGCGTTCAAGGGCATTGAGCAGCTCGGCCTTGCGGAAGGCGGGGATGACGATGTCGTCATGGCTCTCGATGAATTCCTTGAGCCACGCGGTGTGGTCGCTGAGTTTGAAATACCAGTTCTCCTCCTCGATCTCGACAACCTCGCCCCATTCAGGCCCGAAGTTGCCGGACTCGTCGCGGTCGCGCTCCTGCAAGAACTGTTCCTGCCGCACCGAATAATGGCCACTGTGGGATTTTTTGTAGAGCTGTCCCTGCTCCTTCAAATCTGTTAGAATGGCCCGCACGCAATCCTTGTGCAGCTCGCTCGTGGTTTCCGCCCAGCCGTCGTATACGACATCGAGTTTCGCCCACAGCTCGGAGAATTTCAAAGTCGTGCGGCTGACAAACTCTTCCGGCGAGATGCCTTCTTTCTCCGCCGTCTGCTGGACCTTTTGCCCGTGCTGGTCGACGCCTGTTAGAAAATACACTTCGTCGCCCCGCAGCCGGCGATAGCGGGCAATCACATCGGCCAGCACCTTCTCATAGGCATGCCCGATGTGCGGCGAGCCGTTGGTGTAGTCGATGGCGGTTGTTAGGTAGAACATGGTGTTAGAAGTTAGACGTTAGAAGTTATTGGAGAAGAGGGATACGTTTAACAAATAACTTCTAACTATTAACGAACCACTTTCCCTCCCAGGGAAAGGATTCTGGCATTACCCTTCGCGGCTTCGGCTTCGGGGATATTGCCGTCGCGGACGTACATTTGCGAGAGAGCGGTCCAGGCGAGGAGATCGTTGGGTTTGAGGGTGACCGCCTGCAATCCGCAGCCGATGGCCTCCTTGGTTTCACCCGATTTCAAGAGGGTCATTCCGAGGGCATGCCATGCGTCGAAGAAGACCGGGTCGAGAGCCACGCACTCGCGGTAGCCGGCGATGGCTTCATCGATTTCGCCGAGAGCGAGGTGGCCGTTGGCTTCGTCAAAAACGCTGGCGGGATCGGCCATGGGGTTAACTCAAATGTAGCGGCGCGTCTATGACCGCCGCTAATTGTAGGAAGGCGCGCAGATCACGGGTCGGGATTGGATGCGTGTGGCAGCTAAATGGGCGCGGGATCAATCGATTGGTTTCCGGCGCTCATAGAGACGCCGCTACAGTTCAACGCTTGTAAAGCAGTTCGACCTTCGCGGCTTCGACCCGGGCGCTGATCCATGACACGAAGGCATAGGTTTCGTTTTCGTTGGTCCGGGCTTTGATTTCGGCGTCCACCTTGGCCGCGGCAATGTCGTCCCTCACGACCTCCCGTTTCGCAACGTAGAGAATGAAGGCGCGGTCGGATTCCATGATGACATCGGCAATGCTGCCGGGATCGACGTTGTGCGATGCCTCGAACAAATTCTGTGGCTCGGTGGCTCCATCAGGGCGATAGGTGCTGGCGATCGAAGTGAAAGCCTTGGTTTCCGCGATGCCCGCTTCCTTCGCCGCATCGGCGAAGCTTTTGCCGGCCGTCATCAGCGTTTTGATTTTAGTCACGGCTTCGTTGGCCGCGGTCTTCAGTGCTTCCGCGGCTTTCTCGGAGATATACTGCGCGCGGGCTTCGGCCCGGGCTTCTTCATAGGTCTTGGGCCGCGAGACCTCCTCGCCATCGAGGCGGGCGACGAGCCATTGGTTTTCACCGATCGCGATCGCTTCGGAAAATTTCGAGAAGGCATCCGAAGTTTCGCGGATCAAAAACAGTTCGTCGACCGCTTTGCCGCGGCGGCTGGAGGAGCGCAGGGTGACGTCGAGGTCTTTCGGAGGACTGGTTTTGGAGAAGAACTCAGAAGTCTTCACCTCCCATTTATTAGCCTTGGCGAGGTCCTCGAAGCCCACGCCTTTTTGCTCCTCGAGGTTGAAGAGGAAATCGTCCACCAGCTTGTCGATCGCAAGCTGCTTCTTGCGGCGGTCCTCCGCGGCTTCGGCGGCGGCCTTGGCCTTTTCCTCTTCCTTCTTTTTCGCGGCGGCCTTCTTCACCTCGTCGGGGGCGGTTGCGTCGGCGATCGATTCCGGAGTTGTATCGTTCTTCACCTCGTTGGCTGCTTCCGGAGTGGCGATGACGTAAGTGAACTTGCGCTTCGGTTCGGTGGTGAACGCGTCGCGGGTGCTTTCCCAATATTTTTTAATCTCGTCTTCGGTCGGTTCGATCTTGGCTTCGAAGGGAGTTAAATCGAGCTTGGCGACTTCACCGCTGATCTTTTGGTTTTGCAGCGCAAGGTTCTTCGCCGCCGAGTCGCGGTCTGCGGTCAAACCGGAGCCGACGATCTCGTTCAGTTTTTGCGTCACAAGTAGATCGCTCACCAGTTCGCGCAAGTCCTTCTCGGTCATCCCGAGTTGGCCTAATTGACGCTCAATGAAATTGTTGTAGGCTTCTGCGTTGAATTGTTCCGTGGGTCCGGTGAACAATGGCATGTTCCGGAGATAGTGGGTGATTTCTTCGTCGCCGGGATAAATGCCGAATTCCTCCTTGGCGCCCCGCACGATGATGCGGCTGGTAAATAGCTTTTCTGACGGGTCCGCCCCCGTGGGGTCAAATGCGAGGCCCATAAGGAACTGACGAAAGCCAAGATCATATTGGGCCAGCGTCATGCTAAGCTTGTAACTGTTTTGCCCAAGGTTGCGGAAATCCTTTTCATCGTACGTGCGGCCCGCGACGCGGATCACGCCATGTCCGCCGTCCAAGGCGCGCGATGAGCGGTTGTAGTCGCCCAAAATAAAGGCGAGCGCGGAAACCACGAGGACGACCATAATAAGGCCGGAATATTTGCGAATGTTCTCGATCATGAAATCACAGGGCCCGTTTGCCGGGGCGGGGAGTAAAGAGGCTGCGGCGGGCGGCTTCAACCGTAATTCTTGTCGGTTTCAGTGGGGCGGGGGAGCGATGCTCGATTGGGCCTCAAACAGCCCATGCCAGATTTTCGCAGGGTCCGGCGGATTGGCATCGGGGTCGTAGCGCTTGGCTAGTTCCGGCCAAACGTCGGGTGTCGAGTCGGCGGGATTCCCGGCGCGGCTGAAAGACCAAACGATCAGGGCCTCACCCTCGCCCCGAACGACGATGGAATCGGTTCCCGGTGAGACGTCAGCTTCAAAAGGCCATACCGTCACCCGCCAGCCCGTCTGGCCGGGGTCGCCTGGAGTGAAAACGAGTTCCCGCCGGTTTTCCACGCGCGGCTTAAGCGAAGATTCTCCGCTCACCCGAAACGAAAGGCTTCCCGGCTTGTTCGCAAGAAGATGGATCAGCACCATGTGACCGTTTTTGGGCGCCACAATGGTGCGGGTAATCGTGACATCGGCGGTTCGAATGACCGACCGCACCATTCCGGCGGCGGCCATGTGGCTTGTTTTTGCGTCGTCCGACAGGCCTTCCCATGTGATTTTCAGGACCGAACTGCCTAGAACAATCGATTGCGGAAATCCTAGCAGTTTGGTTTCCGACGCATTGTCGCGGGAGATCATGACCACTTTTTCGTTGTCGTCCGCCACCCGCAGGAATTTGTCATCAAGGGTCACGGCCTTCCACGCCGGTTCCGCCGCGCGGATCGAGGCAGCAAGGATAAGCGACAGTGCGAGGGTTTTCATCGGCGGATTGTTGAGCAATTCCGGGGGCAACGCAAATGAAGAGAAGAGGAACCACGGATGAACGCGGATGAACACAGATGGGATTTAGAATCTAAGATTTCGAATTTGTATTCTAATCCGTGTTCATCCGCGTCCATCCGTGGTTCCAATCTTTCTTGGTGGTGGAATCCCCGCTTGCCGTGCCGCGCGAATGCGGTTTCCTTGGTGTTTCATGAACTTCCGTTGGCTGAACGCGCTCCTTTGGGGCAATTCCGTGGCATTGGCGTGGATGTGGGGGCTGGGGCTGTTTTTCAGCGTGCAGATGACCTTCATGTTCGGTCTCCAGGGCTTGCTCATGTTCGCAGTGCCGAACGCGTTCGGCCTGATGGCCTTCGGATTTCTCACCCAGATCGTCGCCAATCGCCACCCCGGGGGACAGGAGTCGCTGGCGATTTTCTTCGATAAATTCGCGCGTCCGTTCCGGCTGATCCTCTACATCTATCAGATCGTCGCGTTGTCGTTGACGGTGTTTGCGCTGGTGAAATACCTGTTCGTGCCCCTGCAACCCGCGGCTGGGAACGCGTTGCTGGGGCTGTATCTGTGCCTCATCATCTTCGTCATCCTTGCGGCCGGCTGCCTCTTCGGTGAGGAAGCCGGTATCCAGAAAATCAAGCTCAGCCATGCGCTGCTTGGTGGCATGCTGGTGATTTGCGTGGGCCTGATTTTGATCGGACTCAAGCCGCTGTGGCCGGGTGCGCTGGAATGGAAGGCGCCGATCCCAGGGCAATGGGCGGGTCCATCGCTTTTGGGCTATGCGATTCCCCTGATCATCGGGCTTCTAACAGGACCTTGGCTCGACTTGCAGCATTGGCAGCGGGCGATCCAGATTCATCGGGAAAAAACCTCGATCAGCGCGAGTTACTTCTGGGGTGGCCTGATTTTTTTCATGATGCTGCTCTTCCATGGCTTTCTCGCCTGGTGGGTCATGACCAAGGACGGCCTGCCGCATGGAATCACCATTGGCTTGGATTCGTTCCACTACGCCCATGACCTGGTGACAAAATATTTTCTCGCCCACCAATCGGCGTCGAGTGCGATGGCCTTCGCTTATTTCTCCTTCCTCGCCATCTGCGCGCTCACCACCCTCGACAGCGGTTACATCGCGCTGAAATGGTTCCTCGGGAAGAACGCCGAGAAGAGCGAAAACATGCTGATTTCGCTGATCCCGAAGCAAATCATCGGCTCACCGATCCCGACGTTCATGGTCGTCGGCTTGATCACGCTCATCGGAATTTTGGCGAAGCTCGAACTGGAATACTTCATGGTCTTCTATGCCTCGTTCTTCGTGGGCTATGCGGGCCTGGCGATCGCGCGCTGCTTTGTTCCGAATTCGCAGCAGCCCTTGCCCCAGATCCGGATGTTTTCGATGGCAAGCATGTCGCTGGTTATTTTCGCGCTGGGATATCTCAACAAACAAACCCCGCTGCTGATCCTTGGCACCATCCTGCCACTCGCGTATGGCTGGTGGCTGATTTTCAAGACCGACTTGCTGCGCATCGTGACCGAGCGGGCGGGGGAGGTCATGGAAGCGGCGTCGGAAATCCCCGCCATCCGCGTGATCACCAAGACCGCCACGGCGGCGACCGCGGCTGACGTGGTGGCACCCCGCGACCATCACGCGCTTGGGGGGCATTTCGAGGACAAGTGGTTCGTCTATTCGATGATCGCCAGTTACGCCGACACCAACTCGGTGGGAAATGTTTACTTCGGCATGTATCCCATGTTCGTCGGCAAGACCCGCGAACTGTTTTTCAACACGGTGATGCCGGACTTCAATCTCAAGACCACCAGCTTTTATATCCTCACGCGCTCCTTCGAACACAAGTTTGTGCGCGAGTCCCGGGAGTTCGACACCATCACCGTCAAGCTCCGCGTCGGCGATTTCAACCGCAAGTTCTGCACGCTCGAGCACCAGATTTTCGGCACCGACAACGAGCTATTAGGCAAAGGCAAGCAAAGCCTCCTGTTCGTTTCGTCGAAGGATTACAGCCTGCTCGACATTCCTCCTGAGGTTTACACGGCGTTCATCAAATACGCGTAGTGGCGGCGGCTTGCAACCGCCTCGCCCATTATTCATTGTCCTGCGAAGGCTCTGACACCTTAGGGGGCGTCAAAAGCTGCTGGAGTTCCGCGTCGACTCCAAACAGTACTGTTGCGTTTTTTTCCAGTAGTTCCGGCATTTCATCGGAGTGATGCTCCTGTGTGCCGTCCTGGTATTGGGTGGTGTAGTTGAGCGTGTCCGGGTAATGATCCCGCGGCAGTCCTGTGAGCTTTTCGAAAAACCAAGCCATCTCGCTGCTGTGTGAGTTGCCGCGATCGATGGTTCCCGGCTTCCATTCGAAAGCAACGGTCCCGGCTTGCTTGCCGTCCTTGGACAGCTTGTAGGCATGCTCGTTCTGGTCACCGCCGGGCACTTCGTCGATTCGATAGCGCTTCCATTTTCCCGGAGCCTTTTTCACATCCGCGAGCACGTAAGATTCATCGGTTTCGCGATATGCCATTTCTGAATGCCATATCGCACGCTCCACAAGGTTTCCGTTCTGCCATTCCAAGAGCTGCCACTCGCTCCAAGTAGCTTTGTTCTGCGATCCGTCGTAAAGACGCACGAAATTCCCGACCTTCACTGGTTTTTTGAGGGAATAGGTGAGCAGCTCCAAGTCATGTGACTTCGCGTCAAAGTGCATGATGTAGCTCACTTGATAAGATTTCATTTTTTCTCCGGAAACGATGACTTCTGGCACTCCATCCGCTCCCAAGTCTGCAAGCTCGAATGGCAGGGCTGACGTATCGCGAGCAAACATCCCCTCCGAACTTTGCCATCGTGGGTCTTTCGACACCCAGGTCACAGGCATTTTCCACAAACCTTTCAACTCCCATGCATTGTTATGCCACTCTGCCAATCCAAGTGTTGCGGGGTTATCCGCGATTTTTGGTTCGTAAAGCGCGAAACAAGTGCCGGTCTTGAACAAATCTCCTGACATCACATAACCACGGGACTTCGTTGCTGAAACTTGCGACTCCATCGTCGGTCTTACGTCCGCCAAGTTCGCCGCCAAAGATGCTGTTGCTGACTCTAACGCAGGCGACTCCTTCTTCAGGTCGATCACATACTCCTGGATGTTATCAGGACGCACGGGCCAATCGCCACTTGCGACCGGAGTGCCGGCCACACCAATCGCGACTGACACAACCCATTTTACGCAATTCCTGCTCATCAGAATCCGGTTACATGTTGTTCTTTGGAGACCTTCCAAAAGTTTTTTGGCCGAGGCGGTTGCAAACCGCCGCCACATCACGCGGCTACCAGCGCTTCGCGGCTGATGCCACGCAGTTCGAACAATTTGAACAAGGTCTCTTCAATCAGATTGTTCGGACACGATGCCCCGGCGGTGATCCCGACGGTCACCGGGCGATCGTCGGAGAAGAGCTTGGAATAATCGGACGAAAGCTCGGTGGCATGATGGAGGTCGTAGTGAACGATTTCCTGCAGGGACCTGATGCATGACGAATCGCGGATGAAAAAGGTGGGCAGGCGCTTTTCGCCGATTTCAACCAGGTGCGCGGTGTTAGAACTGTTATAACCGCCGACGACAAGCAGCAGGTCCATGGGGTTACGCAGCATTTCGAACAACGCGTCCTGCCGTTCCTGGGTTGCGCCGCAGATGGTGTCGAACATTTGGAAAGCGCTGTCATTGCCATCGCGGTCGATAACCGCGGTGCGGATCCGCCTCTGGATTTCCTCGGTCTCGCTTTTCAACATCGTTGTCTGGTTGGCGACACCCACTTTTTTCAAATGCACGTGGGGATCGAAGCCGGGCGAGAGACTGCCCTTGAACCGGGCAAAGAAGGCTGCGGCATCGCCACCATGGCGGATGTGTTCGCAAACGTAGTCCACGTCCGCAAGCGTCAGCACGACCAGATAAGAGCCATCGCCATTTTCACCCAGCGCGCGCGAGGCGGTGGCGCGGGTTTCCTCATGGTTCGCCTTGCCATGGATGATCGATGTCACGCCGTCCTTCGCGTAACCGCGGACTCGCCGCCAGACTTTCATCACGTCGCCACAGGTGGTGTCGACGATGTGGCAGCCGCGTTCCTCCACCTTGTCCATGAAGGCGGTGGGCGCTCCGAAGGCCGGCACGATGACCACGTCGTCTTCGCGCAGATCCTCGTAGCTCTCATTCATGTCGTGCCATGGCAGCGAGACGATCCCCATCTGGCGGAGCTGCTGGTTGACCTCCGGGTTGTGGATGATTTCGCCAATCAGGAAAATGCGGTTGTCGGGGAAGACCCGGCGCGAGGCGTAAGCGAGGTCGATGGCGCGCTCGACACCATAGCAAAATCCGAACTGTTCGGCGAGGAGGACGGTGGTGTTGCCGATGGTGATTTTGCCGCCGCGGTCGCGCAGTTTCTCGACAATGGTCGAATGGAAATGCGTCGCCACCTCAGCCGCGACGCGTTCCATCACGTCCGGACGGCGGACGTTGACGCGTGTTCTTTTCGGGCTGGCAGCCGCTTCGCTCATGGCCGGAGGGTATAGCCGCGAATGGCCCGGCTTCCACTTAAATTCGCCGTGGATTCCGTAAAATCAAAGGGTTTGGCGCTGTTCCAACCAACTAAACAACGGTCAAAATGTTTAAACCGGGCATTGCGAGGGGACATTTCCACACGTATCCCTTAGCAACCGGCGGATGCCCCGGAGCGGTTGCCGTTTACTTGATGAAACCCATTTTCTCACGCATCTTCGTCGTCTTGTCGCTGCTTGTCGCCTCGGCCCGCGCTGAGGTGATCCTGCAATATTTCGGCACGTCATGGTCCGAGATCGAACGACGCCTGCCCGAACTCGCCGAGCGCGGGTACGACTCGCTATGGCTGCCACCTCCGTTCAAGGGTGGGGCAGGGACCTACTCAGTCGGCTTTGATACCTTCGACCGCTTCGACCTCGGCGACCGCGACCAGTGCGGCACGGTGCGCACGAAGTATGGCACCAAGGCGGAGCTGCTGAGCTTGATGAAGGCGGCCCACCGCTTCGGCATCCGTGTCTATTTCGACAATGTGATGGCCCACAATGCGGGCCCGCTCGATTCGAACACGGCGCCCGGCAATCTCTTCCCCGGCATCCCCGGCTTTGTGCCCGAGGATTTCCACATCGTCCGCGACGGCACCACCTGGCGCAAACCGGCCGACTATCCGAACTATCAGGACGAATGGCAGGTGCTCAACCGCAACCCCTTCGCATGGGACATCGCGCAGGAGACGCCAAATGTCAGCTTCAACCCCACCGGCACCGGCGA
>JANMJQ010000142.1:0-12431 GCA_031371445.1 Akkermansiaceae bacterium | reverse complement strand
CCAATTCCTCTGCTGGTCGATTTGTCGCCCCCGAACTGTTAGAAATCCGCGGCGAGGTCTACATGCCCAACACCGCGTTCGCCGCGCTCAATGCCGAGCGCGATGAAGCGGGCCTTCCGACTTTCGCGAATCCACGGAACTCGGCTGCGGGGACCTTGAAATTGCTCGATCCGAAAATCGTCGCGAAACGTCCGCTTGCATTTCTGGCCCATGGGCTCGGCGCCTACGAGGGCCCGACACTGGAAACAGAACACCAATTCCACGATCTGTTAGGGAATCTCGGCATCCCCCAAAATCTGCCGATCCTTAACGCCAATACCCTCGACGAACTTCTCGCAGCCGTCGCGCAAATCAACCGCGAGCGCCACGACTTCGACTACGGCACCGATGGCGCTGTCATCAAAGTTCTCAACCGTGCAGAGCGCGAACAACTCGGCTTCACCTCACGCGCGCCTCGCTGGGCCACCGCCTATAAGTTTTTACCCGAGCAAAAGGAAACCAAGCTCGAAAACATCATCATTCAGGTCGGCCGGACTGGTGTTTTGACGCCTGTCGCTGAATTGACCCCGGTGCTGATTTCAGGCTCCACGGTCTCCAGGGCCACGCTCCATAACCAGGACGAGATCACCAAGAAGGACATCCGGCTTGGCGACACGGTGCTTATCGAAAAAGCGGGAGAGATCATTCCAGCGATTGTTAAAGTCATTCAGCACAAGAAGGGCTCATCGCCGTTTTCGCTTTATGATTTTGTAGGCGGGAAATGCCCTTCGTGCGACGGTCCAATTTCACAGGAAGAGGGATTTGTGGCATGGCGATGCACCAATTTCCAATGCCCGGCCCAGGCGGTCACCCACATCAAGCATTTCGCGTCACGCAAGGGGCTCGATCTGGAAGGACTCGGTGAAATCGTCGCGGAAGCGCTCGTGCGTCACGGCTATTGCAAGACAGCGCTGGATCTTTTCGATCTAACAGAAGACACGCTAGCCAACCTCAATCTCGGCACCGAGGAATCACCGCGCCGCTTCGGCGAGAAGAATGCCGCGAAGGTCCTCACCGCCCTTGAAGACGCCAAGTCGAAGCCGCTCCATCGGTGGCTGTTTGCGATGGGTATCCGGCAGTTGGGCGAATCCGCGGCGAAGGAACTTTCGCGGCTGCATCACACCATTGGCGAAATATCAGACTCCGAAATCCTTGCAGAACTGCTCCGCGACACCCGCGCTACGGCGAAGAAGCAGAACGAGTTCCTCGCGAAATACTCGATCACCGGCGACGTCGGCCCTGCCGTTGCGGAAACCATCATCAGCTTTTTCAAATCCGAAGCAGGCCAGCATCTTCGTAGCCGCTTTGCAGAACTCGGCATCGATCCGGCTTCAGACAACTATCTCCCCATCGCCGCCGAGGTCGATCTTTCAGCGCTTCCGCTCGCCGGAAAGACCTTCGTCATCACTGGCACCCTGAGCATGGACCGCGACGCGATGAAGGAACTCATCGAAAGCAACGGCGGCAAGGTCAGCGGCTCCGTCTCCGCGAAAACCAGCTACGTCCTCGCTGGCGAAGGCGGTGGCTCGAAGCGCGACAAGGCGGAGAAGCTGGGCGTTTCGATTCTCGATGAGGAAGGACTTCGCGATCTTCTCGGATGAAAACTGGAGCGCGGATCTTCAGTCCGCCTCTTGGGGAGTGAGTGAATCCCGCAAAACCTAAAACTGAATCTCCCGGAACCACGCTCTGCGGCGATCCTCATCAACGAACAACGCCGTCTCCGTCATTCCCTCATTGATTCGCACATAACGTATTACATTGCTAGTTACCCCCTCGGGCTGGAAATCCCTGATCCACCGAGAAGCGTGCTCGTCTGCCACTCGGAACTTGCCCCGCAGGATGAGATTATCGAGATCCGGGGATCGAACTGGAATTCAACGAAGACTGTTCTTCATTTCCTTGCCGAAATTCGGTCTGATTGGCGTTGAACGCTATCAGTATTTCCCCGCATTTGCCATTCTTAACTGGCGGACTGAAGTCCGCGCTCCAATCCGCAGGGCTTGAAAAGGCGGCGGCATAAATCCAGTTTTCCGAAACGCATGACGCTTCCCCTCCGAGTCCTTCTCTTCGCGGCCACCCTTGCCTCGACCGCATTTGCGCTCGATGTCCGGACAGAAATGCAGTGCGCCGACGACTTTGGCAAGAAGGCACCATCGCTTCTGCTGAGAAATGAGTTGCGCCCCTTCTGGCCCACGGAGGGATCCCGCTTCGCCTACCGGGTGAACACAGCCCCGGGACAACATCAGTTCTTCCAGGTCGATCTTGCCACCTGTGTGAAATCGCCGGCCTTCGATCATGAGGCGTTGGCCAATGCCCTCGGGCAAGTCACGAAAACCCATATCGATAAAAACAAGCTGCCCATCCAGCAGTTGGAAATCGCCGCGGATGCTCAATCGGTCCGCTTCAGGGCGAACGGCAAGTCATGGCGCTACACGGTTGCCGACCATCGTTTGGATCCCGACGATCTTCCGGTTCAATCTGTTCCTTTGTTGTCGCCGAGGGCCGTCAGGGCAAGTCGCGGGGGAAACGGAGATCCCACGGAATTAACCTTCGAAAACATGACCGACCACGAGGTCGAAATGATGTGGCTCGATCCCGCGGGAGAGCCCAAGTCTTACGGAAAGATCGGAGCGCATCAGACATCCGTTCAACACACGTATGCCGGTCACGCATGGATGATTGTGGATAACCAAAAGAAGCCGCTCGGAGGAATCGTTGCGCCGGATCATCCAGTCACCGCAAAAATCACCGGCAAGGTCTCAGGGCCCGACCGGGTCGACGACAAGCAATCACCCGATGGCAAATGGCGGGCATCCACCCGCGGTGGCAATGTTTTCATCGAACCGGCAAGTGGCGGTGAGCGAATCGCATTAAGTCATGACGGATCGCAATCCGATGGCTTCAATGGCGAGGTCTTTTGGTCACCGGATTCGCGCAAGCTGGTGGCTTTCCGCGAAAAGGAGATCAAGGTCCGCACGATTCAAATCGTACAATCGTCACCACCGGACCAGTTGCAACCCAAGGTAAAGACCATTGATTACGCCAAGCCAGGCGATCCGATTTCCCAACCGATGCCGCACTTGTTCGATATCGAGGGCAAGCGCGAGATCGCCATCGACAGCGCCTTGTTTAACAATCCCTGGGAGATTATGGACCTCGCATGGTCCGGCGATTCCAGTGAGTTCTCCTTCGTTTACAACCAACGCGGCCACCAGGTGATGCGCATGGCCGGGGTCCGCGGCGACACCGGTTCGGCGCGGACGATTTTCGAGGATAAGAGCGATACCTTCATCGACTATTCGCAAAAGTATTTCATTCACCGGCTTGCTGAAACCGGTGAAATCCTCTGGGCGTCGGAGCGAGACGGCTGGAACCATCTCTATCTGTTAGATTCCGCCACGGGCGCTGTCAAAAGCCGGGTCACGCAGGGAAATGGCATGCTCCGCGAGGTGGTCGATGTGAATGAAAAGGAGCGGCGTTTGTTGCTGAAAGTGGTGGGCGTGGAGGGTCAGGATCCGTATTACGAGCATTTCGTGCGCGTCAATTTCGATGGCAGCGCCTACACCCGCCTCACCACCGGTGATGGCACGCACCATCTCGAATTTTCGCCGGATGACCAATACTACACCGACACCTGGTCGCGGGTGGATCTTCCGCCGGTGGTCGAATTGAAACGTGCCGCGGATGGCAAGTTGCTCTGCGAGTTGGAGCGCGCGGATGATTCGGCATTGCTTCAAACCGGTTGGTCGAGACCCGAACGATTCGTCGCCAAAGGCAGGGATGGCAAGACCGACATTTACGGCGTGATCATCCGGCCGGTTCATTTCAAAGCCGATGCCAAGTACCCAGTCGTCGAAAACATCTATGCCGGACCGCAGGATTTTTTCACGCCGAAAGCCTACGCTCCATGGTCGGGAATGAATGCCATGGCGGAGCTTGGCTTCGTGCTCGTGCAAATGGATGGCATGGGCACGAACTGGCGCGGCAAGGCATTCCATAATGTCTGCTGGAAGAACCTCAAGGACGCCGGATTTCCCGATCGCATTCCATGGATCAAGGCAGCCGCCGCGACCCGGCCATGGATGGATCTCGATCGTGTTGGCATTTATGGCGGTAGCGCGGGCGGCCAAAACGCCATGGAGGCGCTGCTCGATCACGGCGATTTCTACAAAGTCTCAGTCGCCGATTGCGGCTGTCACGACAACCGGATGGACAAGATATGGTGGAACGAAGCGTGGATGGGATGGCCGGTCGATGAGAGCTACGAACGCAATTCAAACGTCACACGAGTCGCCAGCTTGCGCGGAAAGCTACTGCTCATGGTGGGGGAAATGGATACCAACGTGGATCCCGCCTCGACCACGCAAGTCGTCGGTGCCTTGGAAAAGGCAGGCAAGGATTTCGAGTTCCTTTCCATCATCAACTCGAACCACGGCTCCGCGGAGACCCCATACGGCAAATATCGACGCGCGGAATTTCTGGTCCGGAATTTGACCAACCGTTGATCGGCACACCGAATCGTCGTTTTCCTTGCCCGTCCTAGGGACCCCGCTCACTCTGCCCGCGTGGCGGCTGAAGAAGAGGAACCGATGGGAAAAATGCTGCGCGCCCTAGAGGCCGCGGATTGCTCCGCCTTGCTGGCCGCCGCCGAGGATATCCACTACGCCGACCTCGCGCACTTGTATGAAAACCTCGATGACGAGAAGCGCGATTTGCTGCTGAAAACCATCGGTCCCGAGTTGGCAACGGATGTCGTTGCGGAGCTTCCGTATCCGCTGATCGAAGGAGCGCTCAATCATTTCAAGCCGGCGCAGTTGCGGGTTCTGTTAGGAAATCTCTCCGACGACGACCGCGTGGACGTTTTCCAAGTGGTCAGCGAAGCGGCGCGGATCCGGTTTTTCAGCCTACTCGGTCCCCGCGACAAGGAGCTCACGCACAAACTCCTCAAATACGACGAAGATACCGCGGGTGGGCGGATGACCACGCATGTCGGCCGCATCACCGCCGACATGACGGTCAAACAAGCCATCACCGTGCTTCGCCGCGATCGCGAGGACGCGGAAACCCTGGCGCGGATTTTCGTGGTCGATGAACAGGGTCGCTTGGTTGGCAAAGTGCGCTTGCGTGACCTTGCTTTCAGCACTTGGGACACGCCAGTCCATGACATCATGGAAGAGGCCGACGAGTATATCCTCGCCTCCGCCGACCAGGAAGAAGCCGCGCGCACGCTTTCGAAGTATGACTTGATCGTGCTGCCGGTCGTTGACGAGTTGCACCACTTGCTAGGCGTTCTGACCTATGATGACGCCCTCGAAATCCTCCAGGAAGAGTCCACCGAAGACATCGAAAAGCTGTCGGGTATCGGCGGCGAGCAATCCGAAGTTTCCTATCTTAACACGAGCGTGCTGCTGCAATTCCGACGCCGGGTGTCGTGGTTGGTCGGTCTGGCATTTGTTTCGATCGGATCGGGATACGTAATGTATCGGTTCAGTCAGATGCTAGAGCAGGCCTTCGTGCTCGCGTTGTTCCTGCCGATGGTCGTTGCGGCCGGCGGCAACTCGGGAGGCCAGGCGGCAACCATGGTGATCCGCGCGATGGCCTTGGGTGAAATCAAGACCGGTAATGCCTTGCGCATCGCCTGGAAGGAAGCGCGCACCGGAATTTTTCTCGGCCTCACGCTGGGAATCACGATGGCCGCCTTCATCAGCCTGGTGCTTCCCCATATGCAACACGGCACAGGGGCCGGCTTCGATTTTCCGCACCTTGCTTTCGCAGTCTCCGCCGCTCTAACAGTTCAGGTGCTGTCGGCCACGGTGCTCGGTGCCTTGCTCCCCCTCTGCGCGCGCGCGATCCGTCTCGACCCTGCGGTCGTTTCGGCGCCCTCACTGGCATCGACCGTCGATGTCTCAGGGATGATGATCTACTTCACCACTGCCGGCGCGATTCTGCATCTCCATTGAAGCGCGCCAGAAGTCCAGGCGTTCCTTGATGCGCTTTTCCAAGCCTTGCTCGCCGGGTTCGTAATATCTCCGGCCCTCAGGCAAATACGCTTGGGGAATATAAGCGCCCTCGTAATCGTGCGAGTAAAGATACTTCATCGCGTCCTGAGATTCCCCGGATGCGGCCGCGAGTTTCTTGCGTGTCTTGGTCCGCAAATGCGGCGGCACCGCGAGTGTGCGGCCATTCTCGACATCCGCCATGGCCTTGCCCAACGCGGCGTAGGCCGTGTTAGATTTCGGCGCGGTCGCGAGATAGACCGTGGCATGCGCGAGTGGAATACGTCCTTCGGGCATACCGACAAATTCCAATGCCCCGTGCGCATCCAAGGCGACCCGCAGCGCACCCGAGTCAGCCAGGCCGATGTCTTCGGACGCGGCGATGACGAGACGCCGGGAAATGAATCGAGGGTCTTCGCCGGCATGCAACATTTTCGCCAGCCAATACAAAGCCGCGTCGGGATCCGATCCGCGGATCGATTTGATGAAGGCGGAAATCGTGTCGTAATGCGCGTCGCCATCCATGTCGTACACCACGGCCTTGCGCTGGATCGATTCTTCGGCAACCGCCATGGTCAAATGGACTTTCCCGTCGTCATTGGGATGAGTTGTTAGAACGGCGAGCTCCAATGCGCTGAGAGCCTTGCGGACGTCGCCATCGGATTTCTCCGCGAGATGGACCAGCGCTTCCTTTTCAGTGCTTACTTGATAGCTGCCCAGTCCGCGTTCTTCATCTGTGAGCGCTCGTTCCAGGACTTTGACGACATCCGCAACGGGAACGGGCTCGAGCTGGAAAATCTGCGAACGCGAAACCAGCGGCGAGTTCACATGGAAATACGGATTCTGCGTGGTGGCACCAATGAATCTAACAACTCCGCGTTCAATGTGAGGAAGAAGGACATCCTGCTGGGCCTTGTTGAAGCGATGGATTTCGTCGATGAACAGAATCGTCGTCTCACCGCGCAGGTCGCGCCATGTCCTTGCCTGGTCGATCTTCGCGCGGATCTCCGCGACATTCGACTCCACGCCATTCAGCGACTCGAATCGGGAGCCGGTGCTGCGGGCAATCACAGAGGCCAAGGTGGTTTTGCCAGTTCCCGGCGGACCATAGAAGATCAGCGAGGTGAAGCGGTCCGATTCGATGGCGCGGCGCAGCAATTTCCCCGGTGCCAGGATGTGTTGTTGTCCCCCGATTTCTTCCAGCGAGCGCGGGCGCATTCGCGAGGCCAGCGGCTCACTCGGCAGGGGTTTATCGGCGAGCGCGGCGGGCGTGGAAAACAGATCGGACACTTCCGGGAGAATTGGCGCGGCTCCCCCAACCTTCCAGCGATTTTCTCGCCCACATCTTCCCTAAACCGGGATAACGTGCCCCAAATCGGTCCGAAATCGGGACCACTTGGCCGGAGAACGCCCTACAAAGTGCTTTCGTTATCCTGATTTTCAGCCATTCTGAGTTCGTTCCAAGACGCTACTGCAACCTCGGAACTCAAAGTCAGAAGGTCGGCCGTTCAGGGCGTTGAAATCCGGGGGGAAATCAATAACCAAGGCAAGGCCCACTGGCTCTGAAAAGAAAACGCGCGTTGAGAACTCCGGGGGGAATTCCAACGCGCGTTTTTCGTTTTCCCCGGCGTGTCACCCTTCCGCAAGCCCCGCACTTGCCACGGGGAGGAAATGGGTTCGTCATGGGCCTGTGAAAACCCGCTTCGCTCTGGCCATCTGGTCAGGACTCATCGCAGTTCTAACAGCCGGCCAACCCGGCGCCGTCCGGGAGGGCAAGCAGGTCATCATCCGCGATGGCGAAAAGGAAATTCTCCGCTATCAGGCCGAGCCCGGCGATTTGCCCCGCCCGCAAATCCCCGCCGCCTTTGTCCGCGGGGGCTACATCCAATCCATCCACACGCCGTCAGGGAAATTGATCACCGATGATTTTCCCGCGGATCACCTGCATCATCACGGCGTTTGGAATCCCTGGACCAAAACCGAATTTGAAGGGCGCCATCCCGATTTCTGGAACATGGGTCAAATGACAGGCCGCGTGGAATTCGTGGCTCTGGACCGCGTATGGCAGGAAAATGGCAAGGCAGGCTTCGTTGCCCGCCATCGCTCGGTTGATATGTCAGCCAAACCGGAAAAAACCGCGATGCTCGACAAGTGGTCCGTGGAAGTTTCGGTCACGGGAAAAAACTACATCATCGATTTCACGTCGACCCAAACCTGTGCCGGTGAATCGCCGCTTGAGTTGCCCGAATACCACTACGGCGGCTTCGGCTTCCGCGGCAACTGGGCATGGAACGGACCGGCAAACTGCCGGTTCCTCACCGCCTCCGGTCTAACAGATCGCATCAAGGTGAACACATCGCGTGAAAAATGGTGCTGGGTCGGCGGCAAAGTGGAGGGCGCTACTTGCGGGGTGACCATCCTCGGCCATCCTTCAAATTTCCGTTTTCCCCAACCGGTGCGCGCGAATCCGGATCAACCGTTTTTTTGCTTCGCTCCGCAGCAGCTTGGACTGATGCGGATTGTACCCGAGGAGACTTATGTTTCGAGATATCGCTTGATCGTCGCGGATGGCGAGCCTGATGCGGTGGCTGCGGAGGCGGCGTGGGTGGAATATGCGGGGAAATAGGGATCTGTTAGAATTCTTTGCCCTAAGAATTTTTGCAACACCGCGTTCGCAAAGAAGGCCCAACGGGTCGTCATCCCTTAGCCCAGGCCATCGGCCTGGGTGATCGTTCGCCTAGTCAATGCGGCCTGAAAGGTCGCGATATTCTGTCCGCCCGCGCGTTGGGCAATATCGCATCCCGTTGGGCCGCGGGATTAACGGATGCATTACCCAGCCCGTTGGGCTGGGCTGAGGAATGATGCACCGTTGGCGCATAAGGAATTTAACAGCCGATCGCGCGAGGACGCCCTCTTCGTTCGTAGTTCCTCTTTCAAGGGGTATTGAAGAGCCTCCTAAAGGAGGGACTACGTGCGTAGATTCAGAACTTCCGCAGCACCGTGTCCGTTAGATAACGCGGATCCGTATCCGGATGATCCGCGGTGTAATGCAGTCCCCGTGATTCCTTGCGACGGGTGGCGCTTTCGACAATGAGCCCTGCCACAGCGACGAGATTGCGGAGCTCAAGGATGTCAGCATTCACCCGATGCCCCCAATAAAACTCGCGCACCTCCTTTTTCAAATTCCGCAAGCGCGCGGTAGCCCGGCGCAGGCGGTTGTCGGTGCGGACGATGGAAACATAGTCCCACATCAAACGCCGGATTTCATCCCAGTTGTGATAGATGACCACCAACTCATCCGGCTCCGCGGTATCGCCATGCTCCCACTCTGGAATCGGCGGCGGATCCATGGTTTCGCGGCCGGGGGGATGCATCCGCATGATTTCATCAAGCGCGCGGCGGGCCACGACGTTGCCTTCCAACAATGAATTCGAGGCAAGCCGGTTCGCGCCATGCAAGCCTGTGCAACCCGCTTCACCCACCGCATAGAGGCCGCGCAGCGTGGTGGTGCCATTCACGTCTGTTAGAACACCGCCGCATTGGTAATGCGCGGCGGGGACGACAGGGATCGGTTGCTTTTCGCAATCCAGCCCGAACTTGAGGAGCGTCTGAAAGATATGCGGAAAGCGCTCGCGCATGAAACCAGCGGGCTTGTGCCTGACATCGAGATAAACGCAGGCCGCACCGGTGCGTTTGAGCTCGCGGTCGATCGCCCGCGCCACGATATCGCGAGGAGCAAGCGAACCACGGGGATCGATTTTTTTGGTGAAGTCCTCGCCCTTCGCATTGATAAGGATGCCGCCTTCACCACGCACTGCCTCACTTACCAGGAACGAGCGGGCTTCCGGACCCGTTGCCGCCGGATTGTAAAAGCAGGTTGGGTGAAATTGGATGAATTCCATGTTCGCGATCGACGCGCCGGCCCGCCATCCCAAGGCCACTCCATCGCCCGTCGCGGAGTCGGGGTTGGTGGTGTAGAGATAAACTTTTCCGCAACCGCCCGCCGCGAGGATGACGCGGTCGGAGCGGAAGACTTTCACCTGGTTGGTCTTGGTCTCGAGCACATAGGCTCCGAGAACGCGGTCATCAACTGCCGCCCCGAGCTTGGCGGTGGTGATGAGGTCGATGGCAAAATGATGCTCAAGCAGTGTTAGGTTCGGTGTGCGCCGCGCGGTTTCGATGAGCGCCCGTGCCACCTCGTGACCGGTCGTGTCGCGGGCATGCAGGATGCGCCGATGGGAGTGACCGCCTTCTTTTCCTAACAGAAAATGCCCGTTCTCGCGATCGAACGATACTCCGTAATCCACCAAGTCCCCGATCGCCGCCGCGCCCTCGCCGACAATGGTGCGCACAGCCGCCTCTTTGCAAAGCCCGGCTCCAGCGTCGAGCGTGTCGGCGATGTGCAGCTCTTCGGAATCGCCGGGATCGCGTTCACCGGGCGGCAGCACCGAAGCGATCCCCCCTTGCGCCCATGCGGTGTTCGATTCGAAGGCGTCGCCCTTGGTCAATACCACCACGGTCCCATGCCGTGCCGCGCGCAGTGCAAATGAAAGTCCGGCAATCCCTCCCCCGATCACCAAAAAATCCGCAGTCATCCGCCGCCAGCATGAACGGCGACAGCCTGCGGGAAAGGGAAATTTATCCACCCGATCCTTGACCCGCGCAGGCCGCCAAGCCACCCATCGGCCCATGAGTTTCTTTATCACCGGCACCGATACCGGCGTCGGCAAGACCTATGTGAGCTGTTTGCTGATCCAAGCCCTCCGCGAGGCCGGGGTCGATGCGGTCGGCTACAAACCCGTTGCCTGTGGCGATCGTGAAGACGCGATGTTTCTCGCTGAAGCATCAGGCGGGCTCGATCCCGACGAGGTGAACCCCGTTTTCCTCAACACCCCCGTCGCTCCGTATGTGGCTGGCCTGTTGGAAAACCGGCAGGTTGATCGCCAGGCCATGCTCGACGGCTTCAAGCATCTCGCCGCGCGGCATGCGACGGTCATCGTTGAAGGTGCGGGCGGCTGGGAGGTGCCACTCGATGCGGGCTACCGCGTGTCCGACCTCGCCGCCGACCTGGGCCTTCCTGTCGTCGTTGTGGCGGAGAACCGGTTGGGGGCGTTGAATCACATCCTGCTCACCGTCGCCGCCATCCAGGCGCGGGGACTGGTTTGTCATGGGATCATCCTCAACCAGCTTCACGATGAAATGGACACCGCGATGATCACCAACAAGGGCGTGATCGCGGATCTGGCGGGTGTGCCCTTGCTCGATCACTTGATCCACAACCAGGACTTCATCCACGCGGATGCCTTCATCGAAGCGCGCTGATCAAACCTTCCAAGCGGGAAGTTTGGTGATCGATGGCTCCGGGGGGGGAGGACCCGGAGCCATTCGCAACCAGTTTTCGCTATCATTTGTCCCGACAGCGAAATAGTTATACCGCACTTCCCGCGATCCCCCATTACGTGATCGCGGGTTGCCACACGGCTCATGTCCGCAAAAAATTTCCATGTCCGCCAAGCCGCGGTTTCAGCGCTGCATGCCTGGGCCGATGGTCATGACTATGCCGAGACCTTGGTCGAACGTCATGCGCAGCGGCGGAAGCTGTCGCACTCTGATCGCGGGTTGCTGCAGGCGATCCTGTTCGGCGTGTTGCGGCATCGCCGGCTGTTAGATCATTGGATCGGTGAACTACGTCAGGGGAAATTGGATGCATCGGCGCGCGATGTGTTGCGGGTCGGCATTTGCCAACTGCTGATCCTCGGGCTGGCCGATCACGCGGCCGTCAATGAAACGGTGGAAGCCGCGAAGGCCAACGTGCGGGCCTTGACCAACGCGGTGCTGCGGCGCGCGATCCTCGAACGGCCAAAGCTGTTAGATCAAGTTGCGGGTCTTCCGCCGGCGGTCGCGCATTCCCATCCGGACTGGCTTTTCGAGCGCTGGTGCAAGGCCTTTGGCGAGGCCGATGCCATCGCGCTGATGCAGCACAACAACGCGCCTGCTGAAACATTTTTCCGATTGAATCCGCTTGTGCCCGCGCCGGAGCAAGTGCCGGGGACGCCTGTTGAAAATGCGCCAGGCTATTTCAAGCTCAGCGGTGCCTTGCCCAATGCGTTGCTTGAGGCTGGCGCGCTCTACATCCAGGATCCGGCAACCCGTCTCCCGGTGGAACTGTTAGATCCACAGCCCGGCGAATGCATTCTCGACGCCTGCGCCGCGCCGGGTGGCAAAGCTTTTGCAATCGCGGCGGCGATGGGTTCGGCGGGTGCGGGTTTGGTTTGCACTGATTCGAATGAAAAGCGCCTGCCGCGATTGCGAGATAATCTAACAAGACTGAAGGCCGGTGCGGCGACCGTGGACCTGCACGACTGGACGCAGCCGCCGCCCCGCGAATGGCATGGC
>JANMJQ010000138.1:0-3198 GCA_031371445.1 Akkermansiaceae bacterium | reverse complement strand
CCAAGGACGAGAAGCTTGCCGGGATGTCTCTAACAGATCTGCTCGCCGGCTTGCCGGACATCGCGGACGAATCTGTTAGAACCACCATCCGCAACAACGGCGGCGGCCATTGGAACCATGATTTTTTCTGGAAGTCGCTCGCTCCCGCCGCCACCCACGGCAAGCCCTCGGCAGATCTAACAGCCGCGATCAACAAGGCCTTCGGCAGCGAAGAGGCCTTCATGAAATCCTTCGGCGAAGCGGCCGCGAAACGCTTCGGTTCCGGCTGGGCCTGGCTGGTATGGAAAGATGGCGCGCTCAAAATCACTTCCACCGCCAACCAGGACAACCCGCTCATGAAAGGCATCGTCCCCGACGCCGATCTCGGCAAGCCGCTGCTCGGCCTCGATGTCTGGGAGCACGCCTATTATCTGAAATACCAAAACCGCCGTCCCGAATACGTCGCCGCATGGTGGAATGTGGTGAACTGGAACGCGGTGTCGGAGCGGCTGGTTGATTGATCCCACGGCTCGCCGCGTCATGCAGGACGAGGGATGGTGCACGCGGGACGTCAGAGGTAGGTCGGGTCGGCCCTCGCGGATTCACACATCCGACGGAGAGTTTTACGAAAGCGCGATATACTCACTCCTGATGATTTCATGAAACCGCTCCGGAACCTCGTCCCAGACGTGGAGGTCCACGCGGAAGGGGATGTTGCTCTCGTCGAGGGCGTCCTTGAGTTCGGAGACTTGCGGGCGCTCGGCGGGGCTGCTGAAGACGACGAGATCGAGGTCGGAATTCGGGCGGGCGCTGCCTTTGACGCGGGAGCCGTAAGCCCAGACGGTGACGCCGGGGAGGTGGCGGTGCAGGAGAGCAAGCAGAGATTCCCGCTGTTCTCCGGAGATGTCGAGGGAGCGGGTCATGCCCACGTTTTTCCGGTGATGGTCTGGTAGAGATCGATGGCGTCGGGGATGAAGGTGGCCACGATCAGGAGCGTTTCGGCGGCTTTTTCCCCGCTGTAGTCGTGAGCGGTGGCCGTGCGGGCGTCGGCATAGGAGAGCCAGGTGGCGACAGGGGCGGCGAGCAGATCGTTTTCTCCCGCGAGCTTGAGGATGGGCTTGGGGCTGTTAGGAACATCGGGCAGGCCGAGGGCGTCGATGAGGTGGCGCTTGAGGTCTTTCCAGAGGGTGTCATAGGCAGTCTCGAAGCGCTGGATGACGGATTCCGCGATGGCCTCGCGGTCGATCCCGGTGAGCTCGGGGCGATCCTGGGCATGCTGGTAGTTCGCGTGCTGAAGCTCCAGGTGCTTGAGGGCCTTTTCGAGTTTTACCTGATCGATCATGAGTGGGCCCCGCAGGGTAACGACATGTAAGATCAGAAGACGGGAGATGACAAGGTTTGAGGTCGACCAGGGCCGGGGTCGCGAACTGAGAACGACGACCAATCACTCGCTTGGACATTCGGACCGGGATGAGGTAACACCGCCGCGTGAATTCATGGGATCGCGCGGTTGAGGTGGTGAGAGCGTGTTTGGCAAGCGGCGTCCGTGAGTTCGTCGTCTGCGGTGGTGCACGCAACGCAGTTCTGTTAGAAGCGCTCGCCCGCGCCGAAGCCGCCGGGCATGCAAAGCTCTGGCGGCATTTTGAGGAACGCGGCGCCGGATTTTTCGCCCTTGGCCGGACGATTGCAACGGGCGAACCCTGCGCAGTTGTCACCACCAGCGGCACTGCCGTCGCCGAACTGCTGCCCGCGGTGATTGAAGCGTATTACCAAGGCCGCCCGCTTGTGGCCATTACCGCCGATCGTCCGGCGGCATTCCGCGGCAGCGCTGCGCCGCAATCCATCGCACAGCCGGGGATCTTTGGCGATCATGCCTGGCAGGGGGCCTTGGCCGATTGGGATGGCACGCAACCCTGCCATCTCAACGTCGAGCTGGATGAAGATTTCGATGCGGGTGACGAAAATTTCGCCCGCGAAATTCCGGGAACATTTTCACCTCACAAGGACCGTCTCGATGTCGCTGCCCTCGCGCGCTGGCTTCGTGCCGATCACTACAAAGGCCTCGTCGTTTTCGTGGGTGGCCTGGAACCCGCCGAGCGCGAGGAAGTGTTCCACTTTTGCCGCGAACTGGCCGCACCCTTGGTCGCCGAGGCAACCAGTGGCCTGCGTGAAGCCTTGGCCGGGCTTGCGTTTCCGGATGCCGACCGCGTGTTGAAAACGAAACCGCCGGGTAAAATCCTGCGCCTGGGCGATGTCCCAAGCGGCAGGTTTTGGCGCGACCTTGAAAATCTAACAGATGTTGCGGTGTGGTCGGTTTGTCGCACCGGGCTGCCGGGATTGGCCCGCCCTTCCGACGTGACCCGCGGGCCGCTGGATCGCGTGCTGCCCGCACTCGGTATCATTGAAGCGGCGGAAGACGCGATGGATTATCTGCCTTCCACCGCGGCCCGCGCCAATCGAATCGAAGAGTGGCTTGAAAGCTATCCCGACAGCGAACCCGCGCTCGTCCGCACGATTTCCCACTACGCCTCAATCGCTGGAGGCATCTATCTGGGCAACAGCCTGCCGATCCGCGAATGGAATCAATTCGCGCAATGGACGCGGCCCATCGCCAATGTTCGCGCCAACCGCGGCGTGAACGGCATCGATGGCCAGCTCAGCACCTGGCTGGGTTGGTCCGCCGACACCGCCGGGAGCTGGGCCTTGGTCGGCGATCTAACAGCTCTCTACGATCTCGCCGCGCCATTTCTGTTAGATCAAGTGGAGTGCCGCAACCGCGTCCTCGCCGTCATCAACAACGGCGGGGGGAAAATCTTCGATCGCCTTCCACGGCTCGCTTCCATGAGTCCCAAGGCCGCCGAGTGCCTGATCAACCCCCACGCCGCCAACCTGGCCGGCCTGGCCGCCTTATGGGGGATGGATTATGTCCGCATCCGCACTGCCGACGATTTCGACCAGTTCGAAGCGGGCGAAAAAACGACGCTGCTCGAAATCGTTCCCGATTCCGCCCAGACGCTTGCTTTTTGGAATATCTGGGACGCCCATTGATCCCGCCCGGCACAGGGAAAATCCTTCTTCTGTAGCGAGCTGAGCAAAAGTGGACGGAATTAAACTGAGCAAAAGTGGATTACTTCACCGACTGGCCGATTGCTCTGGCATCCTCGCATCCATTGTTTCCCGTTCGGCTCACCGCCGGAACGGATAGGGCTCTGCTGGAGA
>JANMJQ010000110.1:0-3523 GCA_031371445.1 Akkermansiaceae bacterium | reverse complement strand
GGTGTTTGAAAATAGCCTGAAAGAAAGCAATCAGGTGGCGCATTCAGAAAAGCCGGGTCATAGGATTGATCGGCTTGGCTCTCGCGCAGGACCGGAACGCCACGGTAATCCCAATAGTGTTTGCCGGTCATCTTCAGTAGCGCGCGGGCCCCGATGGAAAAGCGCCTGACAATCTTGGCCTTGCCCTGCCTCGGGCCGGGCAGGTTTCTCAGGCATTCGACCTGCCGCCATCCTTCGCTGTTGAACCAGGAAGCGTCCATTACCAGTGGCACGCTATGTTTTTCCGCAAGCACCCTGCCCAACGCGTATTGAAACAGGTTGTTGCCCAGCCTTCCCAGCATGACCACGCGAATCATCCCAGTTTTCGCGCAGCTAGGATGATCAATCCGGTTTCACATCCGAAGTTGCGCGCTACGAAATCCTCGGACCAGGTTTCGAGATTTTGGACAATGCCAAGATCGTCGAGATAGGCGATGCGCTCCACGGTCCAGCCTTTGGCAAACCAATCCAACACAGTCCGCACAGCGAAGATCCGATGCGCGTTGAATTCGATCCGCTGTCGCCCGATCGGCGTCGAAAAATAGAAGACTCCTCCCGGTGCGACCATGCTTTGCAACTGGCGCATGCCTGCAAGGTGGCCGTTGGGATCGATGCTGTCCCCATAGCGGCCCAGGCCGAAGTGTTCCAGTGTGTGGAGGCAGGATAGTGAATCGGTTGTTTCCCGCCATTCGTTGGCCAAGGGTGCCATGAGATCCAGGGCATGGAATTTGACATTGGGAACTCGCCCTGGCTGGGGACGGATGTCGATCACATCAACTTCGCGAAACACCGCCAGGTGCCCGACGAAGCCATCGATGCGCGAACCGACATCGATGTGACGCCTGGGATTCGCTTTATGAATCCAGCGGGCAACCGTGAGATCCTGATGGAAATACGCACTCAGATCGCCGCTGTCCGCGTTCCGCTCGCTCAACATGGGAAGTTCGTCGGCCCACTCGAATTCCGGACCACTCGCGTCCTTGAATTGCCGGCGTTCACGGAAATAGCGAAGGACCGCCGGAACGCTTCGGATGCATTGCTTCGGATCGAAGCCGAAAATTTTCAACCAGTGTGCCAGTGTCGCCATCGGTGGAAATCAGTTTGTTTCGGGCGAAGGAAGATCGTCCGCGGAATCAGGAGCTTGGAGGAACCGCCGCCGTGCTTCACGGAAAGCCTTCATCATCTCCTCCGCGACAATCTGTGCCGCATAGGTGCCGCGGAGTTTCAGGCCGCATGCATGAATCTCTCCGGGGGAAATCCGCATGACATCTTCGAGAGCGGCGAAGAAGCTGGCAGGATCGTCAAGATGAAAGCCGCCGTGCGTCGTGGCGACGGTAAGCACTTCTTCGATGGATGTTCCGAGCGTGTAACATACCGGAGTTCCGAGATAGTAGGCCTCGATGGCCGGCAGTCCAAAGCCTTCGATTTCAGACGGGAGTATCAACGCCTTGGCGGTGCTGAACTGGCTGCGCAACGCGTCATCTTCCAGGAACGGAAGCCGCACGATGGCGTCCGATTGCGCGGCAAGAGACTCGACCGCTTGCGGGATCGATCCGATGACATGGAGGGCTGGCAGTTGCATCCCGCGTTTGCCCGCGCCGACCCATTCGCGGATGAGCCACTCGGTGCGCTTGTGTGGCTCGCGTGACGCCAGATGCAGAACGTAATCTGCCTTTGGGGGATTGTCCGGTTGGGGGAAGCATTCGTAGAGACAGGGCTCGTAGGTCACATCGATTTGCTTGGGCGGGATGTGATGCCGGGACATGAATGCGACGATCTGCGCTTTTGCAGAATGTGATACTGTTAGAATGGAAGTGGCATTCCGCAGGGTGTGTTTGAGCATGCTCGCCCAATAGCGATATTCGGTTTCCGTGCGCCATGTGGGATAGTGATCGCTATAGTATTGAATGATGGTGTCGTGGATGGTGACGACCGAAGGTTGGCAAAAGTAGTGCAGGCGGGGAAGGAAACCCTTTGGGAAATACCACAAGTCGGGCTTCGGCGAGGCGGGTGCCAACAGGGGATGCAGGTGGTCGGTGATGACGCGCAGGGTCCGGCTCTTGGTCTTCCAAGGCAGTACGATGGACTTTGTGCCGGCGGGCATCTGGATCGACGAGCGGGAGACGATTCCGGATAGTTCGAGATCGCCGTGTTCGGACAACTCGCGCAGAACCACCTCTGTCATCCGGGAGATGCCCAGGCTTCGCCCGAGTTTCGGGTTCTGGTCGCCCAGATAGACGCGGACGTGGACGG
Organism: Akkermansiaceae bacterium; assembly: GCA_031371445.1. GTDB lineage: Bacteria > Verrucomicrobiota > Verrucomicrobiia > Verrucomicrobiales > Akkermansiaceae > Luteolibacter. Next base: position 1,231 of record JANMJQ010000110.1, on the reverse strand, counting down.
GCTGTAATGGATGATGGCTGGCGGATGCCACCCGGTCCCCGGTTGCGGATTCACTGCGGTTCAATCCGGCCCCGAGCGTCTCAAGGGCGTTTACGAGATTTTCCGCGAAGCGGCTGGTTTGGAAATGTGTTAGAAAGCGCACGCGAAGCGCATTCGCTTCTTCCTGAGCAAGGGAACCTCTGAGATTTCCGCAACATGCGAGAAGGCTTTTGGCAAGGGCCGGAGGGTTTGCCACGGGTGAGATATAGGGATGCTCAGGTGGCAACACGCCGCTGACTCCATCCGATCCAGTGGCAACGATTTGCATTCCGAAGGCCATCGCCTCCGCGACTGTCAGGCCAAAACTCTCCCAGCGGCTGGGTGCCAGGAATATGTCATTGGCAACGAAACGCCGGTGCTTGTCACTGCCCTCGAGATAACCTTCTTCGATAAGGCGCATCCGTCCGGGCCAGCGGGATGTCAAAGTGTTGGCCGCCGCATCGAACCTTTGTCGGATCGCTTCGCTGATACCGCCCGCGAAAGTGAGTTGGAAGCCCCATGACGGATCGGAATCCTCAAGGACCTCGATCATGCAATCCAGGGCGTCGAGGGTTCCTTTTTCCTCCGTGCCATGGGACAGGAACAGGATATTGAAGCACGGTTGTGCTGTCGCTGCGATTTCTTTCTGCCGTGCCTGTCGCTTGGGCAGAAGTTCTTCTTCAAATCCGGGACAAGGATCCTCGATGCCATTGCTGATGACAAACTCCTTTTCAGATGCAACAGCGAGCGAGTCTTTCCGAGAATTCTCAGACACTGTGATTGATGCGAAAGGAGCATCAAGCACCCGGGCGCTGATCTTTCTGGCCATCCTATCCATCCAGCGCGGACCATCCAGAGCCAGCCGCTCCGACCCATGTGCCCATTCGCCGTGACCGATGGCGTGCCAATGAAATACTACGCGGGAATAGAACAGGCGGAGGACGGCGAGCAACATCCAGTCACGGAGCACCGAACTCCATTTCACGGGACCGGGGACATAGTAAAGAATCGGTTGTTTGATCCGGAACCGTATCCAAATGGTTTTGGTGAGATACTTGACCGAGAGCAACATTTTGCCCATCGAACTATCGCCGATGTCTTCGAGCGTGCTGGAAAACCTCGCGTTGACGTGATGGATGTCGAAGGAGGCGGGGTGGAGGCGGAGCGTTTCCAAAGCCAGCAAAACCATGCGGCTCTGCCCGTGTTCAGGCGG
>JANMJQ010000085.1:0-2255 GCA_031371445.1 Akkermansiaceae bacterium | reverse complement strand
GAGGTTTTTCGCGGGATCGGGCGAGGTGGGATCGGGGCGCGGGACTTCGAGGATGTCGCAGAGTTCTGAGAGGAACATCTGATAGTTCGCGCGCTCGGCGGCACCGGAGTTTTCCCAGCGGGTGATGAAGGATTCGATGGCAGCCGGCGGCATGGTGCGGAACGTAGCCGGTGGGCGCGGCGGGGGAAGATGAATGTGGAGTGACGTGCGGATGCCCAATTCCTGACAATTTAAATCCCCACCTACTGTTCAATTTATTTTTGCGCGATTCCTACGCGCTCCATGCCGGCATTCTACTTTCCGACGCAGTTCGGAGCGACACCTCCCATGGGGACATTGAAGGAGTCGCCGGGACTGTCGTTATAGGCCTCGAAGGCGGTGATTCCGGCCTTGTCCTTGTGCGTGCGGATCACCTTGAGGCGAGCCTTGGAGATGGTGCGAGTGACGATGGAAGCGACGAACTCAGCACCGATGTCGGCACCATTGAAGCAACTTACCCATCGGACCTTTTTGTCGTCCCAATACTCGATGACGTAGCGCGAGATGGACGAGGTGGACGCTTCTTTAATCTTGAATTCATTGACGCTAACCGGCCGCCCGAAATCGAGCTGGAACCACTGACCCTCGGTGTCGGCGGATGGATCAGAGGCCGTCTGCTTGGCAGGATGCTTCTGCGATTTGCAGGCGGCGCTGAGATCCTTGAGGAAGCAATTGATGAAGGTGGAATGCTTGTCTTTCTCCGGGTCCACCACGCGCATGAGCCCCTCGCCGGGCGAGAGGTAGAAGCGGGTGTTTTTCCATGTGACTTCGTTGAAATCAGTGGTGTTGAGGATCTCGACGTTGCCGATGCCGGGCGGCGGGCGCTTGACTTTACCGTTGAGGACGCAGTTTTCCATGACGATGCCCTTGCTGGGGTTACCGTCGGAGGCATAGCAGCAGATGAGGAAGCAGGGGCCGTCGGTGTCGTGGAAGAGGTTGTTACGCAAGGTCATGTTGTCGCAATTCCCCTCGAAATCGAAGGCCTCGCCGTCGCCGCTGCCTTGGCTGATGTCGATGAAGCCGAATTCGCTGTCTTCAATGAGCCAGTTCTTGGTGCGGAAGAACATCGCGCCGGCCACGCCGTTGAAGGACTTGAAGCCGCGGCCGATGTCGTGGGTGACGCAGTTTCTAACCGTGCCGCGATCCACGCCGCGGATACCGAGCTGCCATTGGTAGCCTTCTTCAAACAGACAGTTCTCGAAGTTTAAGTTAGCAAAGTTATAGATGAACGATGCGCTCTTGTTGAAGTTGTCGGGACTGTTTGTCCAAAACCCGGAGGCGAGCCGACGAAAGACGCAGTTTTTCACCATGATATCTTGGAGGACGACCTTGTTGGCGAGTTCGAAGGAAAAGAGACAGACCCCGAGGCCGATCTTGGTCTTGGGATAGTCCTCGTAATGCCTGTAGAGCAGCGAATCGTGGAAATAACAATCCTCGATCCAGAGGTATTTATGAGTTGGAGACCCTTTGGCATATTCGGCGTAGATGCCGGTCATGCAATGGACAAACTCAATGCCGACGATCTTGAAGCCGCCCTGATTGTCGAGGCGGATACCCGTCCGGTCCTGTTTGAAATCCTCGCGGTCGATGACCGGCTTTTTGCCTTCACCGTAGGAGGTGATAGTAATGGGCATGCCTGGGGCACCGCTGCCTTTGGGGGCGAGCTCCTCGTTCCAGGTGTCGCCTTTTTTGAGGAAGATACTGTCGCCGGGATGATATTCGACAGATGCCTTGGCGAGGGATTTCCACGGGGTTTTGGCGGTGTCGCCGCTGGCATGATCGTCGCCGCTGGACTGGCTGACGTACACGGTTTTGGCGTGGCATGTCAGCGCGGAGAAAGCAAGGCCCGCGACGGCGATGATGGAGGATTGGGCGAGCGGTGATAAGAATTTCATCATTCGCTCAAGACAAGTTGCTTCTCGACGTATGGGATGGGATAGGTAGTGATCCACACTTCCGATTTGAATTCTCCAAGCGGAATTTTCGGATTCCCTTCGGATTCAAACTGCATCACCACGGCGTCGATGGTTTTTCCGATCATGTCTGGCGTCACCGGAAAAAAGTAACTGAAGTTATCATCCGGGCGACTGTTGCCAGTGTCCCATGTATTGGAAGGATAACTCTTCGCACGTTGCGGCGCACCGACCGCGCCCCCATTGATCCGCAATGAGGCATAAGCTCCATCACGACCGTGTTTTCCATTGCAGGGAATCACC
>JANMJQ010000038.1:0-16406 GCA_031371445.1 Akkermansiaceae bacterium | reverse complement strand
TCGTGTTTCGGGTCGGTCCCCGCATCATAACATTCCTCGTCGAGTAGAACCATCCGTCCTCGTCGGTGCGAATGAAATCTTCGGTATCGGAGAGGAGGCCGTCGAGCATGAGTTCGTGATTGCGGGCGTCTTCGTTGTCGTCTTCGAAATCGTGCTTGCCGTAGGAAGGCATGATCTTCCTTGCTCCAGTAGATGATGAATTCTTAGCGCATGTCAGTCGAGAAGTTCAGAATGGCTTCCGGTGCGAACGAAGATGGCGGCGTCATCTCTGAGTTGATAGATGAGCAGCCAGTCGCCGCCGAGATGGCACTCGCGAAAGTCTTTGAAGTTGCCAACGAGCTGGTGGTCCCGATTGTTCGCAGGCAAAGGCGTTCCCTCAGCCAAGAGGGCGATGACTTCCCGGAGGCGACTCATGTCGCGTCCTGTTCGTTTGATGCGCTCGACGTCCTTTTTGAACTGCTTTTTGAAGACGAGTTCACGCATCAGATTCCAAGGGCGGCTATGGCTTTTTCTGCAGAACGGTAACGGGGTAGTTCTTCGGTTGGCTCGCCCATGGCTTCGAGCGTGGTGGAATTAGGAATCCACTCATCGATCAAAAGCGTGATGACCGCCTTGCATGGACCGGTGACGGGTTCGGCAAGGGTGACGACACCGTCTGCGGAGACAGTTGCTTCAATTGTTCTTAGTGATGCGGCCATGGTGGGAATTTAGCGTGATTCTGGGTTTTGGCGAGCTTGGATTACCAAGCGGTGGTAAGGAGATGATCAGTGTGTTTCAGGTCGGTCCCCGCCTCATCACAAATCATCACAGCCCGGGACAAGCGACAGCGCAGTCCCGGGTTCGATTCGTAACGCGAATCAGGCGCAAGCCAGCGACGTTGTCAGCCAAACAAGTCAATCGCAGCGCCCCATGAACGCGCTTCTGTATCGACCGGAGCTTCGACTCCGCGGCCAGTTCGCGCGATTTCGCTCCGCCATCCTAACCCGGGGTTGCGCTCGTTCCTCGTTTACCCCGGGCTATGATCAACTGTCCCGCTGGGACATAGAGAGCGGCTATGCAATTTATTAAATCGCTCTGGCTGTTAGATTACTTTTGCGCCAACGGTGCACCATTCCTCAGCCCAGCCCAGCGGGCTGGGAAATGCATGCATTGATATTCCGCGGCCCAACGGGATGCGATATTGCCGGATGCGCTGGCGAAACATATCGCGACCTTTCAGGCCGCATTTATCCGGGCGAACCATCCCCCAGGCCGAATGGCCTGGGCTAAGGGATGACGACCCTTTGGGCCTTTAGGATGAGAAATTACTCCAGCCTCCTTGCTTAAAGCTCAAAGCTCTCTGCTCAAGGCTTCTTCACCGTGGTCGTCTCCTTCATCGTCATTGGTCCTGACATTTTCATCGTGACATTCGGTGCGGGCGCGCCGTCCACCGTCATGGAGCCTGTCACATCCACTGCCATGTCCACTTGGTCTGCGATCGAGCGATGGCAGATCGCCTCCGCTTTGAAACTCAGGTTCATTCCATCCCCTTCGCCCTTGTCTCCGGTCTTGCCCTTGATCTCCAAATTGCTTTTCAACACGGCGCAGCGGGTTCCCTGAAAGTCGGCGATCTCAACAAACTCCGTTGAACAGGTTCCGGATACATCCCCCGAGTCGCCGAACATGGTCAACTTTGCAGGATCGGAGGTCCACTTGTCACCGGGTTTGCGGGGCTTGTCGCCATACATTTCGAAATCGGAATCCTTGGTCATTTCGCCGGCCATCTTATCCAGCGCGGCCTGCTGGGCGGTATCGGCGGTGGCGTTGCTTTCCAATTTCGCCGTCCATTTGTCACCGCTCCGTTCCAGGATCACCGGGATACCTTCCAAGGGATCCGGCTGTGGCGGTGTCGGTTGATCCTGACCATTGATCGTCATCTTGCCGGTCGTCTTTTTGCTCACCACGGTTTTCCGGACCTTGTCTTTCGAAAGAACTTCGAGCGTTTCCTTATCCTTCGTGGACTGGTCTGCCGTGCCATTCATCGTTTGTCCGCTCGCCTCGATCTTGAGCGTGGCTCCTGTCATCGTCATGGTCATTTCCTTGGTCGCGATTGTTCCCGCCGCCGGCAGGTAATGTTTGGTCGCAAGGACAACCTCATTCGAAGGGGCTTTGGCGGCTGCGGCTTTGGCGTCCGCGTCCGCGCCTTCGCTGGATTTCTTGCCACAGGAAGTGGACAGAACGGCAAGGATGGCGGCAATGGCGAAGGGACTGGTTTTCATGATGGGATGGGATTGAAAGGGAATCAAAAGATGGCAATCACAAGATGGCAAGTTGAAAGATTGAATGCTGGAGAACCACGGATAAACGCAGATGAACACGGATGGGAAAGAAAATCCAATATCTTAACGCATAGATGGTGCTCACGGTTTTTTGAGTGCTGGAGTCATGGGGGCAGCACCCCATCCCTGTAAAAATGGATTCACCAAACAGTGAATCCGGTGGCGGAGATGATAGATACCCTCGTTAACAGAGGCTTGAAAGGCCATGCTACCACCTTGAGCGTTGTATCCCGCCACACTACGCTGCACTTCGTAAAACTCCAACCACTGTTCCTGGGCTTCCACTATGGCTTTGCGATGTTCCTCGTTCTCGGCTGCCGCCAAAGCAATTTCATAAGCAACATCAAGCTTCTGCCGAAGGTAGTCGCGAAGATTTCCAACGTTGGCTTTAGGGAGCGACGCTGCTAGCTTCATGAGACGAGTTTCTTCTGCGTCGATATTTGGGTCAGTGGGTTCCGTAGCGGATTGGCCAAGCAAAGGGGCCATACACAGAAGTGAAATCATTGCGCGTCTTTTCATGGGGATCTATATGGTGTTTGAGGTGACATCCGTTTTTATCCGCAGGGCCTTCTCCATTTTACTCGCGGATTTCCGCTATTTCACCTCAAGGACGGCATCCTTTGTTAGATCGGAATCAAGAATCCACCATGCCCCTTCGCGGTGGGCGGCGATAGGCTTGCCGGCACTCTGCGCACCTTTGGAATCGGGCGTTGCGGGGAGTTCAACTTTGGCCGACATTCCTTTGGGCAAGCGGATCGAAATCATGAACGAGGGGTTTGTTTTCCAATCGACCAGGACCGGCCCTAACGGAGTCGGCACCTTGCCTTTCGCGGAGGTGAGAGTTGCCACATGCGGCTTGATCAAGGTCCGCTTCCAACCGGCTGCCAATGGCTGTGCACCGATGACGTAGCGTGGCAAAAGGTTCGCCGGCGCGGCGCCCCAGGCGTGGTTCCAATCCTGGTTGGGCTTGAAGCGCTGGTCCCATGCTTCCCAGGTGATGGTGGTGCCGCTTTCAACCATGTGCCGCCAGCTCCGGTCGCCCGGCGCGGTCATCAGGCGGAGGGCGGCATCGGCCTGGTCGTTTTCAAACAGGCCTTCTAACAGATATTGGGCGCCATACACCGAGCAGGCCATCCCCCGCCCCGCGAGCCATTTGGCGACTGCGGGTCGCGATGCTTCGGGCGCCAGGCCGAAGGCAAGTGGAAACAGGCTCGCATGTAAGGACGCATGAACGGTGCCCACGCCATCGCGGAACACCGAGCGCGCGGGGTCGAACATCGATTTCTGATAGATCGCGAGTTCCTTGGCATATCGTTCGCCGAAGTCAGCCACATCACGCCGGTTGCCAACCGCATCCGCGAGGTCTTTCATTTGACCGAGCGCGGCGAGATGAAAGGCATTCACCACACTGTTGGTGGCCGTGAATACGAAACCATCGCGCTCATCGACCGGCCAATCGACAATATCGTCGTGACCGATTTGCTTGGCATTGCTGGTCACCAAACCATCCGGCCCGACCCGCTCTGACAGCATCTTCCGCTTGAGCTTCTCATAGCGCGGCGAAATCCATTTTGCATCGCCAGTATGCATCCAATCCGCATGCGCGATGAAAACCATGTGCGGTCCCCACTCCGAGGGCCAGGTCGGATGATCCATCAAGCGATCGAAAGTCGCCCGTGCCATGGCGATTTCATTGCCGGTGGCGTAATGGCTCAGTTGGTTGAGATAGGCATCCGCTTCATAAGGGATGCGCTCGCGGTCGCCATCGACATAGATGCCCGCGAAGCTGGTGGCCTTAATGGAATACCGGCAAAGCTCCCAGATGCGGTTGAGCATTTCATCCGAGCACTGGAACAAGGCAGCGTTGTCGTCCCATGAGGCGAGCCAGGCCGATTGCCGGACGATGTCATCCTTCGCGGGTTCGCCGGGCCAGCCTTCGATTTCCACCCAGCGGAATGGCAGAACGACGCCCCATTCCGTCGGTGTTAGCACGGCTTCGGGCTGCTTGGTGTTGCGTCCGTCCGCGGGCGGCGCAACGACGACTGAACTCGCCCCTCCAGCCGGCACTTTCGCCATGGCATAGCGTACGGTGCCCGGTGGCTTGCGATCGATCCTGCCATTTTTTAAAGCCTCGCCAAAATGAACGGTCAGGCTGCCGTGGCTTCCCGCAGGCATCCGTAATTTCAGATTTCCGAAGGCAACTTTTCCGAAATCGACAAGGATGGTTTGCGCATCGATGCGCGTGATCGCGACCGGCGCTTCCGAGTTGAGTTTCACCGCAGCCTCGTCGCGGGCGATCGCAAGGGAAGTAACGATCACCCATAACAACATCACTGTGAGCCCGCGCATGAATCATCCATGCACAAGGGCTGGCGTGATGCAATGCCGGAGCGGCGTTTAGCGGCGCATCACGAAACCGAGAAGCAGACCCGCGCCGAAAGCCACCAGCAGGCTGTTTGTCGGGTTGCTGCGGGTGCGCGCCTCACAGCGCGAGCGGACGTCTTTCACGGTGCCTTCCACCCGCCGGCGCAGATCCTCCGCCTTGTGCATGGCGGTATCCTTCACTTCGCGGGCTTTGAGCATGGCCGCTTCTTTCAACTCGCTGGCCGCCTGTGCGGCGTGATCCTTGCTGGCCTCGAATTTGGAATTGGCCCGTAAATCCGAGAGTCCGGTGTCGATGTCGCTGACGATGTCTGGAAATGTGTTCATGATGAATTATCGGCAGCAAGCACCATGCCGCATCGGCAAAACACCCAGGAGCCTGAGCTAAAGCCGCTTGGCCTTCCATCAGGTCTGGGAAAATGAGGCAAAAAGCACGGCGGAAGTGCAATCCGGCAACTCGCGGCAAACCCTCACGTCCGCGACTTGGCGCAGACTTTGGTGAACTCCGCACCGAACAAGAGGATGTTGGCCGAGTAATAGACCCACAATAAAATGAGCACCAAAGCCCCCGCCGCCCCGTAAGTCGTGGCTGCGCCGCTACGGCCGAGGTAGAGGGCGAGCGCGGTTTTGCCGATCGAAAACAAGGCCGATGTGAGCAGCGCACCCGTCCACACGTCGCGCCAACGGACATGGGTATCGGGAAGGAACTTAAAGATCATCGCGAACAACACGGTGATGACACCGAGCGAGAGGAAAAAATTGAGCAGGAGCAAAACCATCGGCGGAACCACCAGCACGCGTTCCAGCCAGGTGGTCGCCCCTGCCAGCGCCGCGGAGAGCACCAGCGAAATCAACAACAGAAATCCGATTACCAGCACCATCGCCAACGACAAGCCGCGGTCTTTGAGGAATTTCAGAATGCCATTTCCCTTTGGCGCTTCAGTGTCCCAAATGATATTCAAGGCACCTTTCAATTCCGTAAATACTCCCGACGCGCCGACCAGCAGAATGCCGCCACCAAGCACCGCCATCCACTTTGAATCGCCGCTTTGACTGGCACCTTCGATCATCTCCTGCATCGCCCGCGCGGCATCCGGTCCGATCGATCCCTCGAGCTGTTCCTTAATGGCACCACGCGCGGCTTGCCCACCGAAGATGGCTCCTGCGATCGAGATAGCGACGATCAGCAGCGGAGCGAGCGAGAACACCGCATAATAAGCCAGCGCCGCGCTCATGCTCATCGCCCGGTCCGCGACCCACGCCACGGCGGTTTTCCTGAGCAAGTCCAGCACATTCACGCGAAGTACCATCGCAGGATGCGGGCCATTTAAGGAGTTACGACACTCTTGTCGTATCTTCATTCTCCGAAAACAAAGACACGACAAGAGTGTCGTGGCTCCTTAACACTCAACACTCAACCATCCACACTCAACTTCTTCTACCAAAGACACGACAGGAGTGTCGTGGCTCCTTAGCCTAACGGAATTGCTGTTGCTCCGGCTGATAGACATAACCCGCCTCCGCAAGTTTGGCGACGAGTGCCTCCTCATCGAGATCATGTGTCTTCGCCAAATCGTCCAGAGACTCGCTGTAATTCCGCAACTCCGTGTTGACCAGCCCCAGCAAGAGATGGGGATCCATCCTGCGGTAGTTCGAGAGATCCATAGTCTCTCAGTTCACGTCGACGCCTTGATCCGGCTTGCGCCCTGGCGGAAATTCGGACGGCCTGTCTTTGAGTCCATAATCGTCCGTTAGATTTTTGTGCGTGTGATTCACAAACACCGATGACCCGGCCGGATGATGGTCGCCCACCAATGTTTTCATGACGCGGCGATAAAGGTCGACGAGGCGGGCGCTGGCTTCGATCGCAAGAATCATCGACGACGGCGCGGCTTGATGGAGGAAGTCGGCATCGTGCTCAACCGACGCCTCCTCGGCTTCGATATGCCGGAGCAAGGACTCGATCCGCGCCATCCGGTTGGGATCGATTTCGCCCCGGTTGCGGGATTCCTCGAAATTGCGGCGCAGCGCCTTTTCCTCGACTTTCAAGGCATCCAGACGGCGCTGCAGTTCGCCGGCCGCGGGTTGGCCGATCTCGTTAATTTCCTTTTCGAGCCTCTCAATCTTCGCTTCGGCTTCCTCGATTTTGCCTTGGAAAAGCGCATCTTCGGTGGACTTGGCGGCATGGAGGGGGTTCAACGGATCGATATCCATACTTCAAATTAGCGTATTCGCCCGATGGCCGCAAAGCGTTTTTCCCGGCTTTGGAAGCGAAAGATCGGAGAGGCGCGGAAATTGCTGAAAAGGGGCTCACCATCCGGCCTGCGACAGGATCTTGGCGACCTCCTCAAGCTTGGAATAATCCTGCCGCCAGGTGGTGTACATGAAGCCCTTGACGCCTTTCACGGATTTCGCCGAGGCCAGCCAGGCATCGACATCGGCGAGTTTGCTGTCATAGAAGCCGGCGATGACCTGGGGATTTCCGCGGGCGGCAAAGAAGGCGAGGCTTTGGTCGCGTTTGCCGAAATTCCAGTTCATGACCCCGACGGCGGGTTGTAATCCGTCCCACGATTTTTCCAGCGACCCGTTGACCAAATAATAATCGCGGACGGCGTTGTGAAAGGGGTCAAACATATCGCTCCAAACGAAGCTGCGCCCGCCCGGAACAAGCTTCTCAAGGAGGCCCGTGCAAAATCGGAGATTGTCAGCAGCGATGCCGCCGGGGGTCTTGCCGGACTTCATGCAGGCCGGATCCCAGCCCATCAGCCGCCATTCGTCGTGGGACATCATGTGGGTTTTTGAGTCCCACAAGGCGGTGACGCGTTCGGCCTGATCGCGCAGCAAATCCCGGAACGCGGGCTCTTCCACACATGCGCAGACCTGACCGTCGTAAATCACATGCGTGTGGAAGTACGACACACGTAGTTTTTCCCCATCGGCAGCTGATTTCATCCGGATCACCGGCGGCTCGTGCCATGCGGTGAACTCGCCGTTCCATGGCTTGGTGCCGGTGAGCGGATTGAGAACCGGCTCGTAGTCCACGCCTTCCTTCAGCGCGTCGCCACCATCTCTTCTAACAACCAGGGGCGTGCCGTCGCGGCGCAACAGATTCACCGGGCCGCATTCGGCGATTGTTGCATCACGCCAACGAAGAGTGCCCTCATGCCCGCCCCAGATGCCGAGGTAGACCGCGACTTCGGTGTTTTCGAGTGAGTTGAAAGTGATGTCGTGACGTTTCCACGACTGATCGGGCTTCACCCCAAGATTGGTCCAATTGAGCGCGCGGCCGCCGTTCCCCAGGGCTTTGATTTCAGGACTGCCGCCACGAAGGCCGTCAGTTTTAATTTCGACCGACACGTGATATTGGCGGAAGGGTGAAACTTTGAGCTTTTTGCAAAGCCGCGCGTTGTCAGGGGTAGGCCCGCTGACCGCGACTCCCTCCTCGAAGGCAAGACTCTCGTCGGCAAAGTCCCAGCCTTTTTTCGATCCGGTCGCAGGCAGTGAAACCGGCGGGTCGGCGACGATTTCCGCTACGCCGTTTTTCACTTCGAAAAGGGCATCTCTCACAGGCAGTCCTTCGGCGAGATTCGGGTTGTGGAATAGAATGTCGTTTGAATAACCGACCGGAAACAATGCGGGCACGCATTCGATCTTCAAGCGCGCGGCGGTCGCTTTCACCTTCGCGACATTCGGCCCGTATTCGCTGGTGACCGTGCCGAGGCGCGCGAACTTGGAATCCTGCACCAGCGCATGCGTATAGCCCGCTTTCGCCGCCCGTTCGAGCAAGCCCTCAACCCGCGCCGTTTCCGCCGCGACCTGGAAATTGGCGGGAAGATAAATCCAGCGTTCCCTGGATTCAGCCGCCAAGCCGAGCGATGCCAGGGAGAGGAGCAAAAACGGCTTTAGCATCCGATCAGAACGTGGCAACCCACGTCGATCATTCACAGCCATTCAATAGTCCCCGGGATCCGCGGGATACATGACGACTTGATAACTTCCACGCTCGAAAACCACGGCGCGCGAGTCGAAGCGCATTTGCCAGACTCCCTTTGCGACCACTTTGTTGGAACCTTCCGCGTAGGGGTTGCCAATCGCCATCGAGTTTTGCTTTGCGAAGTATTGCCAAGCCATGATCCGGACTTTCACGTTGGGATTTTGACGCAGCGAAACCGCGACATTGCCACTCAGCGAAGCGTTGCCGAAGCCATTTCCGAAATCAAGAAACCACTCGCGATTACCCCCCATCGGGAAGATCGGATCGGTGCTTGATGCGACTTTATACATCCCAGCAAAAGTGCGGGACCCGGAGTCGGGAATATCGGCGGTGACAATGGGGGCAAAGGCGAGCGCCATTGCGGTCGCCACTGCCTGGATCCGGCGAACTAAGGACTTCGTTTGCATGGCCAACGTGTAGCGTATGCCATGCCGTGGCCGGTTTTGGCCGTTTTATCAGGGTTCCAGCGCATCTTCCGGACGTGGAAATGTGCGATATGCACTATGACGGGATCAGATTGCAGCTATCTGACTTTTTCAGGCCTGCGGTTTGGGCAGCGCCGCAATTTCGTCCGGTTTGCAGAACTCATCCAGGTTGGGTCGCTTGCCCGCCCATGCGATTCCACGAAGCAGCAGCGCCCGGTAGTTGTTGCGATTGAAGGTGCCATACAAATGGCCGGGTATGATTACGAAAGCGCGATAATTAGCTTTCTCGTAAGTCCACATCTGCGGCTGCGTTTTGGGTTCACCATCAGGCGTGTCGCTTTCGGCAAGCACGCGCACGTCGGGGCCGATATCCACCTGGTAATAAATTTCATCATCCATTTTGAAATCCACGGCACCCGCGGTGATGGGATTCGCACCAGAGCGTTTGTTCACATCGGCGAACTTCAACTCCATCGGTCCCTCATGCCATTTGGTTTTCCCCTGCACCCAAGCACCGCCGATCACGGATTTCCACCACGCGGGGTCATTGCCGACAAGAGCGGTGTGGATCACGACAATGCCTCCACCTCGCTTCGTGAACTTGGCTAGGTTCTTCTTCTGCTCATCGTTCGCGTTGGCACCATCCTGCGCATACATGACAAGCACGTCGGTGTCCTCGAGTTGGTCGGCGGTCGGCCAATCCTTCGCGCCGTTCGTCTTGATGCCGCGCTCGGTCAGCAGCTTCTGCCAATCGTTGAGGAAGCGCTCATGTTCATGGGCTTCCGGACCATGTGTTTTAACCCCGCCCCGGATAAAAACGCGCAGCGGGGCGGCTTGCAGGGCCAGCGGAAATACGGCAACGACAGCGAGCAACAGGTAACGTTTCATGGGTTTGACTAGCGCAGATTGACTCGCGGGCTTGCAGGAAAGCCAGCGGGAATTTTCCGGAATTCCATTGGCGCAAGCGCCGGGCTTCGTAAGATCGCGTTTGTGAAATTTTTACCCATCGTTGTCGCGCTGTTCGTCATTCATACCTCGCGGGCGGCCGAGTCGGAGGAAGGCTTCACGAAAATTTTCGATGGAACCATGAAGAGCTGGGAGGGCGATCCCGTGTATTGGAAAGCCATCGATGGCGTGCTCACCGGCGAGGTCCGGCCGGATACCCTGCTCAAGCAAAATTCCTTCGTCATCTGGCGCGGAGGCGAGGTCGCGGACTTCGAACTCAAACTCGAATACCGTGTCTCCGCGCAGGGCAACAGCGGCATCAACTACCGCAGCATCGATGTACCGGGAGTGCCATGGGCGATGGAAGGATATCAGGATGACATCGATGGCCAGGACCAGTGGAGCGGGCAAAATTACGAAGAACGCGGCCGCACCTTCCTCGCCTATCGCGGGCAAAGCGTGACCATTCCGGCCGACGGCAAGCCGGTGCTCGCGCGAACCTTGGGCGATCGCGCGGAGTTACAGAAGATCGTTCTTAAAAACGATTGGAACCAAGTTCACATCATCGCGAAGGGAAATCTGCTGCAGCATTTCACCAATGGCATTCTGATGTCCGAAGTGCGGGACGACGACGAGGCCCATCGGCGGATGAAAGGCCTGTTAGGCGTGCAGGTGCATGTAGGTCCGCCGATGAAAATCGAGTTCCGCAACATCAGGCTCAAGCAGCTCCCGTAGCTGGGGTGTCTCGCTGGCCCTCAATGGCCGAGCGCCTTGTCTACTTTCTCTCCGGCCTTTTCCGCCGGGCCCTTTGGATCGACCGCGTCTTTGATTTTATCCACGGCTTTGTCGACATGCTCGCCTGCTTTTTCGGCGGGACCTTTTTCGCGGCATGAGCTGATGGATGTGACTGCGGGCAGCAAGGCCAGGAATAGCAACAGGATGGTTTTCATAAGTTCGGACGCTTGTTAGAAATGGATGGTTCCATCCGACCATCCCACGGGACACCAACAATGCCAGCGATATTAATCACACAGAAGGCGGGCAACGGACATTTCCGGTGCCGCCCTCCGATCAAAGGATCCGCTCAACGGCAGTAGCCACCACCGTAATCGCCTCCACCGTAGCCACCGCCATAGTAGTGATCGTGGCTGTAATGATGATAATGATCGTCATCGTCACTACCGGCGGCATAAGCAAGTATGCCGATCGCCGCAGCTCCCGCCACGGCGGCGCCCGGGTCGATCGACTGCACCGGCCGGCCGTAGGCATCGTAGGTGGTCATGCAGCTCGTGGTCATGCCGGCACAAACCAACACGCCGAGAAAGAGCGCCGAACGCATCAAACAGGTATTCGTTTTCACATCCTTACAGACGCGGGAAAAACAGGATTATTCAACAGGTTTTGAAAAAAATTTATCAGACTCTCAGATGCGCTTGATTTTACCGCTCGCGGTAAGCGGTAGTTCGCCGACGAACTTGACTCGAACCGGCACCTTGTAGCCTGACAGCGACTTCCGGCACCATTCGATCAGTTCGCGCGATGACGACGATTTGCCGTCGGCAAGGATGACTTCCGCCGCGGGCACGGTGCCGAGCACAGCGTGGTCCAAACCCGTGATGCGGCAGCGCAGGACAGCCGGATGGCGCTCGATGACCGATTCGACTTCTTCAGGAAATACCTTCATGCCACTCACGTTGATCACGCTTTTTTTCCGGCCCCGCAAATACACCCGTCCCGCCGCATCGGTTTCGGCGAGGTCGCCGGTGGCGAACCAGCCATCCACGCAGATTTCGGCGAGCGTCTGCCAGGGAGAAAGATACGCGTCAAACATGCCGGGCCCCTTGATCCAAAGTTCACCGACGCTGCCAACTGCAACCGGAAGTCCTTCGTCATCGCGCAGTTCCACGTCGAACGCGGGAAGCGGACGTCCCACCGCGGTTGGACAATCGCCAGCACCGCCCGTGTTCAGAAGTGGCAGACCGATTTCGATAATGCCCAGGCCCTGCACCAGTGGCTTGCCAAAACGCTTGCGGAAACGGTTCGCGGTTTCCAACGGCAAAGGCGCGGCGGTTGTCACTGCGAGCCGCAAGTCCGGCCATGCGTAGCCGCCCGTGTCGGCGGCCAAGAGGGCATGGTGAAACGGCGCTCCATAAATCACCGTGGCCCGCGTCGCTTCCGCGGTTTTCAAAACCTCCGACGCCATCCCGTCATTGCTGAGCACGGTGCAGGCGCCATGATACAAGTAGAGCACGATCGATACCGCGAAATGATGCGCCATCGGCAGCATCCATAACACGCGGTCGCCAGGGCCGATTTCCAAGGCCGAGTTTGCGGCGGCGATTCGCTCGCGCAGCCGCTCGTGGCTCAGGATCACCCCTTTGCTGCGACCGGTCGTGCCCGAACTGAAGCGGATGAAGGCGGGATTCATTTTTGAAAATTCCGCTTCGTTGGCAATCGGCGCTGTCTGGAGCGGCACCCACGAAGCAGCGCAGGATTTCTCAAAGCCGCGCGCGTCCTCGCGATGCCACGATTCGTTTTTGCCCAGAATCACTCCGCACAAGCTGGTGCGTGTCACAATTTCCTGCCGTTCTTCCGCGGTGAGTTCATCCGCCAGTGGCACCAGGCAGGCACCCGCTTTTAAAATGGCCAGTGCCAAAATGATGTAGTCCACCCCGTTGGGACAGGCCAAGCCGATCCGGGGAACCCCCTCTTGCCGGAAGCCTTCGCAATGCCCAAGCCAGGCAGCCACTTCCGCCACCCTTTCCAGCAGCTCGCCGAAATCCAGGGTCACTCCGTCCGCGACCAAGGCCGGCCGCTCCGCCGAAGCCCGCAACGCGATTTGATCGACAATATTCACCTCCCGTTTCTCTAGCGGGGAAAGCGGAAGGCGACAAGGCTTGTGCGTCGCCCTTGCGCCGCGCGCGACGATCGCTTAGGACTTCCGAACAAATCCATGGCAGCCGAATACACCGAAGCCGACATCAAGTCCCTCGACTGGCGCGAGCACATCCGCATGCGGCCCGGCATGTACATCGGCAAGCTCGGCGATGGCAGCTCACCCGACGACGGCCTCTATATTTTGCTCAAGGAAGCAATCGATAACTCCATCGACGAACACATCATGGGCTACGGCAAGGAGGTGCGGGTGGAGATCGACGAGGAAGGCCGCGTCGAGGTGCGCGACTTCGGCCGCGGGATTCCCCTGGGAAAATTGTTCGACTGCGCCGCGCAGATCAACACCGGTGCGAAGTATGACAGCGAGGCATTCAAGAAATCCGTCGGCCTCAACGGCGTAGGCATCAAGGCGGTGAACGCGCTTTCGGATTTTTTCGAAATCCAGTCATGGCGCGAGGGCCAAACCAAGGCCCTCGAGTTCAGCAAGGGCATGCTTGCCGTGGATATGAAAAATCCCCGGCGCGATGATGGCGTGAATGGCACCCGTCTGGCCTTCGAACTCGACCGCAGCATTTTCCCGGCGAAAACGAAGTACAAGGACCCCTTCGTCGAGAAGATGTGCCGTTATTACTCCTATCTCAATCCGGCGCTGACGGTGATTTTCAACGGCAAGAAGTTCCGATCCAAGGATGGCCTGCTGGATTTGCTGCGCGAGGAAATGGAGAATGAGGCGCTTTATCCGCCGATCCATCTAACAGGCAAGGATATCGAAATCGCGTTCACCCATACACCTGAGAGCGGCGAGGAATACTATACTTTCGTCAACGGCCAGAACACGTCCCAGGGCGGCACCCACCTCGCCGCCTTCCGCGAGGCGTTAGTGCAGGTGATCCGCGGCTTTTATAAGAAGCAATACGAACCGGCCGACATCCGCGCCGGCATTGAGGCCGCGGTCTGCGTGCGGATTGTCGAGCCTGTCTTCGAATCGCAGACAAAAACCAAACTGGGCTCCGCCGGTATCGCGCCCGATGGAGAATCGCTGCGCACCTTCATCGGAAACTTCCTCAAGACCAACCTCGACAACTACCTGCACAAACATCCGCAGGTGGCCGAGGCGATCCAGAAACGCATCCTCTCCGCCGAACGCGAGCGCAAGGACATGAAGGGCATCCAAAAGCTTGCGAGGGAGCGCTCGAAGCAGGCGAAGGTGCATAACAAAAAACTCCGCGATTGCCGCGTGCGCTTCGACAGCAAGCACAAGCGCCGCGAGGAATCCACGCTCTTCATCACCGAGGGCGACTCCGCTTCCGGCTCCATCACCAAGAGCCGCGATGTGGAGACACAGGCGGTGTTTTCATTGCGCGGGAAGCCACTCAACACCTTCGCATTGCCCCGCAAGATCGTTTATGAAAACGAGGAATTCGCGTTGTTGCAGGCGGCGCTTAACATCGAGGACGGCATCGAATCATTGAGATATAACAAAGTCGTCATCGCCACCGATGCCGATGTCGATGGCATGCACATCCGCTTGTTGTTGTTGACGTTTTTCCTGCAGTTCTTTCCGGAGATGATCCGCGACGGACATTTGTATATCCTCCAAACGCCTTTGTTCCGCGTCCGCAACAAGAAGGAAACGATTTATTGCTATGACGACGAGGAACGCAGGAAGGCGCAGGACAAACTCGGCAAGGCCGCGGAAATCACGCGCTTCAAAGGCCTCGGCGAAATTTCACCCGACGAGTTCAGCTTCATGATCGGTCCCGACATGCGGCTTGACCACGTCGAATATGAGGAAGGCAAAGGCGTGAAAGAATTGCTCGCGTTTTACATGGGCAAGAATACTCCAGACCGTCAGGACTACATCATCGAGAACCTGCGCGAGGATGTGGACAAGCAAGTGCTGGTCGCTTGATTTCCGGTTCCGCATGTAGTTCCGCTTTCAGGCGGCTTTCTCTCATGCCCAAGACCAACTGAAATGCGGGACTGTGTGCGAAGAAGTCAGCTCTCAAGTCGTCAACTTCCTTTCAATCAATGGGTTGAATGATTGAGTGTGCAATTAACCAACGCGGAATTTCTCAGAAAATCCGCGTTGGTTAATCGATTCGATTCCACGGGGTTGGGTGCCTTTTGTGGTTCACGAAATCACATCAAATTTATTTGCGGGTCATTTTTTCAGAAATATGATCCACAAACTTCATTACAGTTCATGGGTGATCCACAAGGCCCTCGGCGCAGCGGAGAAGTTTTTGAAACGACAAGAGCGCGGGTGATCGGCCGGATGACTCTCTGATTGTCAGTAAGATGCCTTCTTGCGACTGGAAAGCACCGCTTCCTGCGTGGTCAGGGGGGCAAGCAACACCTGCGGATTCGGGATTGCCTGGAGCAAGCCATCGTAACGAGCCAAGGCCGCGCTCGCCGGACCCAGCAATGGAATCAGGGACTCCCATTGGATGCCGGTGGGAAGAAACTTGCCGAAATGGTAACGGATGCTCATGGATGGATCGGGTGGGAAAAGAAGGATGGATTAGGCGCTGCGTACCTTGAGACCGCCGAGGACTTGCCCGAAGAATTGTTGTTTGGCGGTCATGGTCTCACTGTTCCGGCTTCTTCAGCGCTTTGCGGGCTTTGGATTCCAGTTTCTTGATGCTCTGCGCCGGGGGCAGCGATTCGGGCATGGTGCCGCCGAGTTCCTGGATGGTCTGACGGACCTTGGCTCCGACCTCGCGGTGGGCTTTGTTCGCCTTGTCCTTCCCGGTGATTTTTTCACGGCGGAGCTTGTCTTCGGCTTGGGTGGCGCGGAAGAGATTCGCGGCCAGTTCGGTGCTGCCCATGTGATCGAGGATTTGCTCGCCCTTTCTGAGGCCTTTGCGGGTATGGATGCCCCGTAGCAGGCGTAGCGCGACATCATCACGGTTTTCACCGGCCGCTGGCCGCCCTTGCCGATTTCGATCAATTGGTCGGATCCGACGAAATGATCCTCCACCCTCTGGCCGCTGTTGATGCAGGCCGTTTTGGCCTTCCCGATCACGGCTTGAAAGTGGCGGTAATTCGCGTAGCCGAGCAGCTTGGCGAAGTCCCGGCTGGACCAGAATTCATTGCCCGCCGGATTCTCGCGGCGGATCGCTTCGAAGGGGGTGACTTCCTGGCTCATGGCGGTGGCGGTGGGTCTAGGCAACCTGAATGCCGGGTAGAAGAATTAAAGTGGAATCAAATAGCTACGATTCTCTACGCACCCCGGACCGCCAGGACTTCATCATCGCCAACCTCCGCGAGGACGTGGACAAGCAGGTGCTAGTCGCTTAAGGAGCCACGACACTCTTGTCGTGGCTTCGGTTGAAGAGGTTGAGTGTTGATAGTTGAGTGTTGAGTGTCAGACCATAAGGAGCCACGACACTCTTTGCTTCCGTATGCGGTTCCGGTGATGAAGATGCGACAAGAGTGTCGCAT
>JANMJQ010000019.1:0-2411 GCA_031371445.1 Akkermansiaceae bacterium | reverse complement strand
ACTCATCGTCGCCGACGAGCCGGTCTCCGCGCTCGATGTGTCGATCCAGTCCCAAATCCTCAACCTGCTCTCAACGCTGCGAAAGGATCTCGGGCTGACCATGATCTTCATCTCGCACGACCTCGGTGTGGTCCACTACATTGCCGACCGGATCGCGGTGATGTATAAAGGAAAAATCGTCGAGTGCGGACCCGCGGAGAAAGTGTTCCATCATCCCGAAGCGGACTATACCAAGAAGCTGCTCGCTTCGATTCCGAAACTCGCGGCGACTTGTTGATTCGCTTCGAACCGATCCACTAATATTGCGGTTGATGGGATTAGATGACAAACTAACCGTATTGATAATGAAAAAGTCCACCACTGTCGAAGCCAGAACTGCCCGCCGCCGCGCGGAATGGAAAATCGTCGTGGCCGGAAGTTTCGCTGAAGCGGAAGCCGAAACCCGCGCGTACTGGCGCTCAGCAACTTCGGCCGAACGCCTGAACGCCTTGGAGGCATTACGTGAACCCTTTTATGGCAAAGATCAAATTGGCGGCCGACTTCAGAGATTTCTTGAAGTTGTGTATCGAGACTGACGTGCGCTTTCTGGTCATCGGGGGCTATGCGGTGATTCATCATTCAAGGCCGCGTTACACCGGAGACTTGGATATTTGGATCGACGATTCCGTCCACAATGCCGAACTGGTGGTAGAAGTTTTGCACAAATTCGGGTTTCCTCCCGGGACCGTCTCCGCAGAAACGATCCTAGAACCAAAGAGCATCATCCGCATGGGATTCGAACCCATGAGATTGGAACTCTTCACTCAAATTCCAGGGGTCGATTTCAACGGATGCCATGATCGCCGCGAAATGGTGAAAATCGGCAGCCTAATGATTCCGTTCATTTCGTTGCAGGATTTGAAAACCAACAAGCTCGCAAGCGGCCGTCCAAAGGACTTACAAGACTTGGAAGAGCTGCCTTGAGGCCTGGCGGCGGAGTGTTAAAGCCCGTCATTTTTTGCGCTGTCGAAGGTCGGAGGAAGTAACACTTATTACCCAATGAGATCAAAAGGCACCGGATTCTTTTCGGATTTGAAAAGACGTTTTCAGGCAACTCTTTCAACACTTTTTGGAAAGGAAGATAGCGATGCTCTCGAGCAAAAGATGTTTCACGGCCGGATGATGAGCTCTATGCGGCGGGCAGGCAATTCGATCAGACATTTCCGCTTCGAGGTGAACGGAAAAACGTATGATGCTGAAACATTGGCGAACTTTTATGACAAAGCCGCACTCGCGGTGGATGCTGCCGCAACGGAGTTGCTGGTGCTTGCCGAATGTTATTTGCAATCAATCGATCCAACTTTTCTCTATTTAAGAAAAGTCCCTTCATATAGCGGCGTGGTCGCCCTTGTTTTTGAAGTGGAGAAACAACTCGGCCAGGAAAAGGGCGCGGCTTTTTCCGAAAACTTCAGGAGCCGGATAGGACACGAAGCCAAGGAGGAATTTGACAATGCTCGAGGCGGCCATGAGGAATCGCCGCCTTGAGACTGAAAGCGCGGCAGAATCTTTGGTTACCCTCGAATTGCCACACCTTGGGCTTCAAGCGCAATTCGCACCTCCCGCAACATTTCCACCGCCGACTCACCGTCGCCGTGGACACAAAGAGTTCTGAACTTTTCGCTCGCTGCCAACTGGAGCGCCTGTGCCACCGCTTCATCGACGTTATAAATCACAGCACCAAGTTCGCTTCGTGGAAGCAGCGATCCATCCTGGCGATACCGGCGATCCATAAAACCTTCTCCGAAAACTGTTAGGCCAGCAGTGCGACCAGCAGCCGCGAGATATCCTGAAGGGGGAGCATAAAGAATGAGGTCTATTGAAACGTTCAGTACCGCTTTCACCACCGCTTCAGCAAGCTTCGGATCGCGATCGGCCTGGTTGTATAACGCACCGTGGGGTTTCACATGATGAAGACGAGCGCCGGATTCTTTTGTGAAATCCGCCAATAACCTGATTTGTCTTTCAACCAACGCCGTCACTTCCTCCAACGGCAAATCCATTTCACGCCGCCCGAAATTTTCACGATCTTCATATCCCGGATGCGCGCCCACTGCGACGCCGCGTTCCATGGCCACTTGAATGGTGCGCCGCATGATTTCCTCGTTTCCCGCGTGCCCACCACAGGCAAT
Source organism: Akkermansiaceae bacterium (assembly GCA_031371445.1). Lineage (GTDB taxonomy): Bacteria > Verrucomicrobiota > Verrucomicrobiia > Verrucomicrobiales > Akkermansiaceae > Luteolibacter. The sequence continues at coordinate 243 of JANMJQ010000019.1, read as the reverse complement.
GTTGGCTGAAGTCACTAGATCTAACAGCTCGGTGTCATGCGCGCCGCCTTCACCGAGGTCGGCGTTGATGTCGATGGTTCGCAGCGCGTTCATTTTTTAAAATCAAGTCCGACCCGCAACCATGCGAGATCGCGTTCATCACGCCGTTTCAATTCCCAAGCCTGCTCCAGCGTCACTTCGCGGAACCTGACTTTGGTTCCCGGCCACGCGCGCGCCAACAGGGGCAAGTCCACGGAAATCACG
>JANMJQ010000333.1:0-3691 GCA_031371445.1 Akkermansiaceae bacterium | reverse complement strand
CAACAGGGTGGTTGAAGAATTTGAACAGGAGTTAGAGGAGGGTGCGGAGAACAAGACTCTCTTCCTCCGTTACCTCATCTTCCTCCTGTTCAAACTCTTGGATTCAAACATTACGGCCAAGAATTTTGGCAATGAGTCTATTCCGCCAGCCGGATGATCAAGCGGCCGGGTTCGATCTTGAACTCCTCGACCCCCGAAATTTTCCCGTTCTTTCCCCCGAGAACTTCGCCTAACAGATCGCGGCCCTTCATGCCGGCAAGCCAATCGTTGGGCAACGAGATGCCCCAGACAGTAACGTCGTCGAGAACGAGACTGGGATGGCCATCAGCCTTGCCGACAAGGAACCGCGCGCGGGCTTTCAAATGTTTGCCACCGACCACCGGGATATCCTTGTCGAGATCGGTTTCGATGCGTGCATGAACCGCATCGGTGGCTAGTTCAAAGCTCACTGTCTTGCCCAAGGTCGTCCGCTCGTTGAGCAGCCCATTCAACTCGCGTTCGGTGAGGATGATTTCCTTCGCGCCCTTTTCATATTTCGGTTCCGTAGGTTTTTGAATCGCCTCAACCTTTGCTTCGACGGCGGTTTTTTCCTGAGCCGTTAGAACCACCGGACTGATCGGCCGGTTGTGCCACCACCAGAGTCCGCCGAGGATCAGCAGCAGGATCACCAATGCGATCGTGGCCTTCATCAGGCAGGAACTGCGGCGCGGCGGGGATGGAGGAGGCGCTGGGTCTTGTGTCATGGAAATCACTTAAGGAGAATGGACGCCTACGTCCATTCTTATGATGGGACGTAGGCGTCCCATCTCCTTAATGCGCAGCCAGCCAGTTCGCGCCGGTTCCAAATTCCACCTCCAACGGCACGCCGTGTGGCAACGGCAGCGCGGTTCGCATGGCTTCGAGAATTTTTGGCACCAGATCCTCCTGCTCGTCGAGGCTGAGATCGAAGACCAGTTCGTCATGGACCTGCAGCAGCATCTTCGTTTGGTACGGCGTTTCGCGTAGCAAGCTGTCAATGCGGATCATCGCCAGCTTGATCATGTCGGCGGCGGTGCCCTGGATCGGCGAGTTGATGGCGGCGCGTTCGGCGTTGCCGCGAAGGCCCTGGTTGCCGGATTTCAGATCGGGAAAATAACGCCGGCGGCCGCTGATGGTTTCGACATAACCGGATTCGCGGGCTTCGTTGACGGTGCGGTCCATGAATTCGCGGATCGCCGGATACTCGCGGAAATAGGCATCGATGATCGCCGCGGCCTCAGTTCTTGGAATGGCGAGGCGCTGGCTGAGGCCGAACGCGGAGATGCCATAGATGATGCCGAAGTTCACCATCTTCGCCTTGCGCCGCATATCGGAGGTAACCTCCTCGGGATCGACGACGAACACCTTGGATGCAGTGATTGTATGGATGTCCGCGCCGTTGCCGAACGCTTCAATCATCGTCGCGTCCCGGGACAAAGCCGCCATCACGCGCAGTTCGATTTGCGAATAGTCGCAGGACAACAAGGTGAAGCCCGCACGCGGCACGAAAGCCTTGCGGATCTTGCGGCCCGCTTCGGAACGGATCGGAATGTTCTGCAAATTCGGATCTGTGGAGGCAAGCCGTCCCGTCGCGGCCACGAGTTGATGGAAGGTGGTATGGACGCGCTTGCTATGCGGCTGGATATGGCCCGGCAGAGCATCGAGGTAAGTGGACTTCAGCTTCGTCGATTCACGCCATGAAAGGATGTCCGTGATGATCGGATGCTTGCCCTCCAACGTCGCCAATGTCTGCTCATCGGTTTTGTATTGTCCGGTCTTGGTCTTCTTCGCCTTGTCAGCGAGACCGAGTTGATCGAAGAGGATTTCTCCCAGTTGTTTCGGTGAGGCGATGTTGAACGACCTATCCGCGTGGCGGTGAATGGACTTCACGAGTTCATCGATCTGGATCTGCAACTCATCGCCGATGACGGAGAGCGCCGCGGGATCCACGGAAATTCCTTCCATTTCCATGGCCACCAACACCGGTAGCAGTGGGGATTCGATGCTTTGTAAAATTACGCCCTGTCCGGATGCCTCGACCAGCGCGCGGATTTTTCGCGCAAGTTGGAAGGTCACATCCGCATCCTCGGCGGAATACTCGGCGAGCACCGGCAGCGGAATGGCTGCGATATCCAGTTCCTTCGACGCCTTGGTCTTGGCGGCGTGCGCGAAAAGATCGTCCGAAGCAGAAATTGGAGGCGCGGAGTTGGCGGCACAGATGTCGATGAGTTTGATTGGCGTGTAACCCAACATGGATTCTGATAGATAATCCATCGAATGCCGACGCTCGGGCGCAACCAGGGTATCGGCGAGTAGCGTGTCGAAGAACGGTCCCTTCACCTCGATGCCATGATTGCAAAGGATCGAAAGATCAAATTTCAAGTTGTGGCCTATCTTCTCGGCATCCGTTGCAAATATCTCGAGCAGTTTCGGCTTCAACGATTCGTCATAGGGCAAATACCATCCTTCGTGCGCCTTCCACGAAAACGCGATCCCTAACATTTTTGCCGTGAACCGATCCAAGCCGGTGGTCTCGGTGTCGAAACAAAACGATTTCTGCTTCGACAGCCCGGCGAAGAGTTGCTCGCGCAGAGCCGGCGTGTCGGCCAGTTGATAGTAATGTTCGACATCGTGGATGGTTTTAAATGTTTCGAAAATCGTTGGTGCCGGTGTAGTTGTCTCCGCGCCTGAGGCAGTCTGTTTCGCCGCCACCGTGCCAGCTTCGGAAGCTTCGCCCCCCGGAATCAGGCGCTTGGTCAGGCTGCGGAATTCAAATTCATTGAAGAGGTCTTTCAATGCCTCGTTATCACGCGGCGACAGGACAAGGTCCTCCCAAGTGACATCGATGGGAGCGTCGGTGATGATGGTCGCCAGCTCTTTGGATAGCAGCGCCTGGTCGGCGTGGGTTTCCACGTTTTCGCGCTGCTTGCCTTTGAGCTTCGCGGCGTTGGCGATCAGATTTTCAATGGAACCAAACTCCGCGATCAGCTTCTTCGCGGTCTTTTCGCCGATGCCAGGAATGCCCGGGATGTTGTCAGACGCATCGCCCCACAAGCCGAGGATGTCGATGACTTGCTCGGGGCGCTGGATTTCCCAGTTCGCGAGCATCGTCGGCAAATCGATCACTTCATATTCCGCGCCCTTGCGGCCGGGCTTCCACATTCTAACAGAATTTGAAATCAACTGCGCGAAGTCCTTGTCCGGCGTCACCATGAACGATTCGAATTCCTCCTTCTCCGCGCGTTTGACGAGCGTGCCGATGATGTCATCCGCCTCATAGCCGTCGATTTCCAAGACAGGGATATGGAAGGCCTTGCACAGCCTTTTCACATGCGGGATCGCGGCCGCGAGTTCCTCCGGCATCTCGTCGCGTTGCGCCTTGTAAGCAGGAAATTTCACATGCCTTGGCGTGGGCGCTGAGGTATCGAAGGCCACGCCGATATGGGTGGGGTTTTCCCTCTCCAAAATGAATAGCAGCGTATTGATGAACCCATACAACGCCGAAGTATTGACGCCCTTCGAGTTGCGGATAGGATTCTGGATCAGCGCGAAGTGGGCCCGATAGACCAAGGCCATGCCATCGAGCAGGAACAGACGTTTCATGGCGCAAGCTTGGGCAGCCACAACACGCGCGTCCAGCGAATGACAGACGGGATTTACAGGATCCGCCGCA
>JANMJQ010000241.1:0-12458 GCA_031371445.1 Akkermansiaceae bacterium | reverse complement strand
GTTTTTCCATCCCAGTAGATCCGTTGCAAACTCGCTTCGTTACCACCGGTTGACTGCCATCCCCTGCCCGTCTGGCCGAGGAGCAGAGAACCATCTGGCAGAAAACACGGCCGCATGATGCCGGAGGCCAGCTTGCTCGCGAATGGCATGACGCAGCCTTGATCGACCTCGCCGACTTTCTCGGTGAAGATCCGCATCACCGTGGAGAGAGTCTGATCACCGATGAACATTTGCCGCGCGTAGGCACCGAACTTCCCCTGACTCAGATCCCAAGTCGGATTGCCGGGCGAGTTCGCCAGTCTTTCATGAGGAAACCAAATGGGGCAGAGCGGCACGGATTTCCGCCACTTCTCAGGTGCGATTTCCGGCGAGTCCGGTCTCATGCCGGGCAAGGAAACGAGCCCCGCCGGGTGGCCGTAGAAATGGTCCTTGTAAAGATAGCTGACTTTCGAAGATCCCATGTATTCACCTTGGTTGTCCGTGTAGAGCAGACGTCCGTCCGGATCGATTCCCAGCCCTGCCGGACTGCGGAGTCCGGGCGCGAAGGGTTCGAAAACTCCCGCCGGAGTTACCCGGCAGCACCAGCCACGGAAGCCGCCCATGCTGCCCATGTAGATTCCACCGGCATGATACGATGCACGCTGATTGTCGGAATGGCCGAGATTGAGCGTGAAATAATAGTTTCCATCCGCGTCTCTAACCGGACCGTGGGTGTATTCGGAATAATTTCCATGGAATCCGAAGTCATCGCAAACGGTGGAAAACTCATCCGCACGGCCGTCATGATCGAGATCCTTCAACCGCGTCAGCTCCGGTTTTTGCCCGATGACGATGGTATCGCCGGCATCGTCCTCGATCCAGAGGCCAAGGCATTCAAAGGTTCCTTCGGCAAAAAGCTCCCAATGCTGATTCCTGATTCTCCAGATGCCGGCGGTGCGGGTGCCCACGACGATCGTGCCATTTTTCGCGACGGCGATGGCGGTGGGTTCAAAGAGCTGATTCCGGCCGTAGGTGTCCTTCGGCGATTCCCATGTTTCGATTTGGTAACCCGCCGGCAAATCCGCCACCGAGGGAGTGATGCGCGCCTCTTGGGAAGAGAAATTCTCCACCGCAGCAAGAGTTCGACGAGCCGGCAGCGCGTCCACGACTTTTGCCCGCAGTTGATAGCGAATGCTATTTCCAGCAGGCAGGGTCCACTTGCCGTCGGCGAGCGTTCCTCCATCAACCGTGACCGACTTTAAGCCGTCCTTGCGGAGCTGGAAGGACTGGGAAGTTTGGAATTGTCCAGATAGATCAACGATCAGGGAGCCGTCATCACTGAAGGAAACACGCTCGGTGATCTGATTTTTTCCGATGCGAAAATGGAAATCCGGCGGCTGATTTTCCTTCTGGGTGTAGCCGCTGAACTCGCTGTCCCAAGACGCCAGCTCCTTGAGGAAATCCCCACCCTTCCAGAGGTGCTTGATGATCGCCTCGTCGTCGAGGAGATCCGGCTCTTTGAATTCAAAGTCGATGAGCCTGCCGTCCCCGGTCAGAGGCGTCAGCGCTGGCGACGCATCCAGCAGTTCATGGGAATCCTGCCCATGCTCGGAACCCGGCGTGCTGCGGCCTTTCTGCTCCTTGGCGAGATTCAGGAAGCCTCCGCTCCAGACACTGCGCACGGAAAGCATCCGCGGATCGAAAGTATAGTTGACCCCGACTGGCAAACCGACGTGGATGGCGCGCCCGCTGGAATGCCGCATTGGCGCGCGGAACACCCGAGGTCGTTTGGTGACAACCACCTCTGTTGGATTGTCCAAGGGATTGTCCGTCTTCACTGCCGCCTGTTTCTCCCCCATCACCACCGCCGGCCCGGCTTGGGGCTCATCGGCGGCATGGCGCAGGTAGTGCCAGATCGATTCGAGATCGCTATCCGAAACCATCTGTGGCGCGAACTGCGGCATGATAGCGGGATAGGCCTCGCCCTTGGTATTAGTGGTCTCGGCGATGGCCAAGTTTTCACCGGGGTTACGCACGGAGTTAATGAAATAGGCGTGGTCCGCCTTGATCGTATCATTCTTCCCGGTCGCGGGAAACATCACCTCGCGGTTCCGGGCGGTAGTGAGAAATAGATTGTAGAGCGATGGTCCAGTTTTGATAGATACATCGTCTTTGGAGCTCACATGGCACTCGGCACAACCCCAAGTGGAAAACGCCTCCTTGCCTTGCTCGACCAAGTTCACCTGCTCGGCATAGGCAGGAAATGATAAACAGCAGACGAACAAAATTGGTAATAGGCGCATTATGCAAGGTGGGGATATTAGAATGGAATTCGAGGCCATGGATTCCTCTTTGGGTTGAATCATTTTCGAGGATCCGGCGGAGTGCGGTATCACCAGCGGTTCCACCTCCACTCCTCAACGGGGGTCGGCTAGGGAGTGACGGTATCTACAATCGTGGAGACCGTCGGCTGGAGGGCTCCGGGGGTGGCATAGATAATGAAAATCCGCCGAAAACCGTCGAGATACTGCAATTGCCGCTCGGCGAACACCGTCCAGGCTTCACCCTGTTTGTAGTAGAAGTTCGTCTGCGCCATGTTGAACTCATCGACCTTTTTAACGGGCGGGACACTGGTGATGACTCCCGGGTGGGCGGCCAATTTGTGCTCACCGGCTTCGATCGCGGCATCCACCGCCAGCAGGGTGAGCACTCGGCATTCACCTTTGGGAAATTCCTTGGCGGAATCGTCGATGAACACCATTCGGTAGGCGGGTTTCGTGCCGGCGCGGCCGGGCAATACGACGACAATTCCCCGCTTGGCATTGGGAGGGATCTTGCAAGTGGCCGCCAAACTCGCTTCGGGATTCTTGGGGTCGATATCAGCTCGATCATAAAGCACCAGCGAGCCATTGACAGGTAGCGTCAATTGCGCCGCGGACAGGTCTAGCGGTCGGAACTCCAACTTGACGATACTCCCACCCTTGTCGCTGAGGAAAAGCGCGGCGGTGGGATTGACCGGATCGTGCAGCACCACGCGGATCTGGAGCGGTGCCGGTGCTTCATTCAGTTGGGCCTGGGCCGCCACGGGCAGCAAAAATATCGTGAGAAGCCAAAGGGAGTTTTTAAGGATCATGTGAATCAGATTTCATTGCTGGACAACCACCGGAAGGACACCACGTTCATCCGCCGTCCGAATTTCTTGTTAGCGGTGGCGGCGGTGGAGGGCACCGCGGTGGGCTGCGTAATGTCGTAAGCATTCACCGACGGGCGGTCCACCGGGTCAACATATTCGGGTACCCGTTGCACCACGGCTTCCGCGTAGGCGCGGGCGGTGACCTTGCCACTGGAATCTTGCGCTTCCCCGCAGACGCGGATGACGAAGGTATCGGAACGCACGGTGGCGGCTGGCTCGAGGATGCGCAGCAAATCGCCTTGCGAGATCCAGCCGGGAGCCCCGGCAGCGGGATTACCAATAGTGGCGGCAAGCGTTTTGTAGTTATACATCGCGGCCACGCTGGCATTGGTGAAGGTTGCCGTCGTGAGCTCTGTCACTTTTGGATCTGGCTTATTCATATTCATGAAACCATCATTAATCTTCGAATCAGAAATGGCGTTCTCCAAAGCCCCACTCAGGGTGAGGGCGGACTCCACGCCCACTTGGCGGTTCACAAATTCCGACATGGAAAGGAACGGACCGCGCAGGCGCACCTGCTTCACGATTTCCGTCGCCAAGGTGGTGAGCTGGGTATCGTTAAGTTCACGGTAGCCGTTCCAGTCGTTGGTTTTCGCGTCGTCGATATTGGCGAAAGCCGTTGCGCCACCGCCAAGGCCACCGTTGAGCAGTGACATGGCGAGGATAGGAACTCCAGGACTAGTCTTGGTTTCCAGTGCCGCACTTTTCGCCCAGAGTGTGGCGACATCGCTTTTATTCATGGACGCCAGCACAGCCTTCCACGCCTGCACGCTCGTCGAGTTGACGTTGAATGGCCCTTGGAGCATCTGGTATTCTGCCGCCTTCTGATAAGCGGTGGCATTTGGCTTGCCCGAGGCGAAGAGTTCCGCCTTGGCGGTGGGGACCGTCGTACCGGCGGGCAGGTAGGGCTGGAAGGACTGCGATGCCAGCGGAGCAGTGCCATTCATGAATTGCTCGAATACCACGTCCGGCTTGACCATACCACGGCTCGCGAAGGTCGAGAAATAGAACCGGTCATAGAATGCGTGGTTCGCCAACACCGAATGGTCGAGCAAAGCGCTGGCGGATATGGCGGTATTGGTCTCTATCACTTTGTTGGGCGACATCAGCGGGTGGAGCAGGGAGTTACCGACGGGTTGCACGAAATGTGGCAGATAGGATGACGTGATGGCGTTCGAGCGGCGGAAGTCGGCGATGGTCTGCATCGGCCCGGTGGGGATTTCGAGATAACTCCCCGACTTGATGCCCCGGCCGGTCGTATTTCCGGTGAGGGCAGGAACCCGGTTACCATCTACGCTCATGTAGTTCTCGTAATCGCCCCTGCTCAGGAACGGCTGGAGGTTGAGTTCGTAGGGTTGGGCACCGGGCTTACTGGTGGCCAAGTCCATGGTGACGACCGCACGCGATGGATTGTGGAATAGGAAGGGTTTGCCCGCCAAGCGCCCGTCTTTCAGCAAGTTGGTTTGCGGAGTATCGGCACCTGTCTTGACCCGACTGCCCGTCTCATACACCCCACCGTTGGTGGTGCGGGCATAAACGGAGAAAACGGCAAAGGGCAGCACTTTGGCTTGGGCGCTGATCGAGGTTGTTGCCGAGACAAAAGTCTGATCCCCAGTCAAGTAGTCATTAGGATCGGCCGGACAGCGGTAAACTCGGTTATTGAAAAAGGCCTTGAGCTTGGTGTCATCGGTGTAATCGAATTTAAGTTGGGCGTAATTGATGGCAGCACTGGTTGCGGTGCTCTGGAGCGTGGCGCTCACCTGGAAGGAAGGTGCCGCTTCTGTCGGGGCCACCGTCCCCGGCGTGCCGGTCCACCACTTCGGCCGTTGCACTTGGTACTCCACAAAATACTTGTCAACGGGATGACCCGGACTGGCTTTGGTGTCGTCCATCTGAGGTTGAATAGGTGTCCTAGGTCTATTTGGATCGCGTATCATAAGCATCCACCAATTGGTAAATCCACCTAATACAGTCGAAGATGATCGGCAGGATGGGGTGTTGCCGTTGTTCTCGAAGCCAAGGCCAGGGGTGAAGCCTGGCTTCATTTTAACGCCTGAGCCTGAGCCTGAGCTTGTGCCTGTGGAGGTGAGCTTATTTTGCCAATCAAACACATCGTTGGTGGAGCCCGACCTACTGTCTTTCAAAAAGTTCCCGGCCGGATTAAGATAAGGCGTACACACAATAACTTCGCCGGGCTTCATGACAATCGGACCATCGACGGCCGTGTTTCCGGGGATCTTATTGTTCCAGTTCGCGATTTGAAGGACAAACTTTTTATCGCCTACAACATTAGTATCTTGAGTCCATTCGTTCAAAGACTCGAAATTCCCAGAGACAACGCTTTGTGATTGTGGCCCAGTCCCTCCGGGTAAAAGGGTAAACTTAAAAGCGATGGGGACATTGACGATCGTGACCACCATCTTGTAGAATCTAACATTCACGTTGTAAGGGTTATGCAGCGTGATCTGTGGGGTGAAAATAAAATTTACCGTATCATCGAACTTATTCATTTCATCGAATGGGCCGAATTGCCCGAGGTAAGACGAAGCGACTTCGCGGGTCACCAAGCTGCATACCATCTCCACTTTAGCGATGACCGGACCTGGAAGGTAAGTCTTGGGCGTAAGATCTGTAACCAACGAATTCGCCGTGGCGGGTAAATCCAGCGTCGGAGTGGTGTCGGGCGTAGTGATGCTCCGGAAGGAGTTGTAGTAGCCCCACAAAGTGCTCCAATACGGGTCGGAAACGCCGGCGTGGGTGGGTGTCGTCGATTGATATAACTTCTGGGTAGCGGCAGCCGTGAACGCGGCGGGCAAACTCATGGCACCGGTGGCGGTGCTCATTTCGAAAACTGAAGATAGATCATGCTTGAGGCCGCCGCGGCGCACGTCGGCCATGACGCCCAGCGAATAGGGTGTGATATCATTGCGGAATTGCTTGGTCTTACCTATTGCCAGATCAAGCAGTTCCACTTGATTAAGGTCGATGATCTTGCCGGATTTTTCCTTGGCTTTCACGAACTCGGTGGCGGTCAGGTCCGTGGGCAGATAAGACGGTGAAGTGCCGTCGGTTCCCTTCATGACAGAAGGGTCCGGGCGATGGCCGGCCAGCAAGGCGCGTTTTTGCGCCAAGGTCGCATTCTGGCTGGGATCGCGGTAAAGATTGATGCGGGCTTTAACCGATTCATCCGAGACATGCCACGCATACGAACCTTGGACGACGCCGTTCTTGGAAACCGGCACCAGCCCGGCGGTCACTTTGGCGGCGGCTGTGGCGCTGGGACCGAGTGAGCCGGTGCCGACGAGTTCAATGGTTTTCCCGGTCCATGCGGTTTTGACGAAATCCTTCGACTCGGGTGCCGTCAAGTCGGCACTGGAAACCAGCCAGCGATTAAAACGACTGGTTTTCTCAGTGGTGTAAGCGGGAGTGGCATTCGGGTCAAAATCCCACCACGAGTTCCAGACCCCGGTGGTGTTGGGCTTGCCAACGGGGGTCGCCGAGTCGGCAGCGAGGATTTCCGACGTGGCGGTGACGGCGCGGTCAGGGCCAAGATTCTTTTGCAAATCGCCAATGGCCAGCATGAGTGCCAGCCGCGCGTTGGCCCGAGCCGTGGCCATCGCCGCGCCTTGGCTGGATGAGCGCAACGAAATACTCGACAAGGTGAGCAATCCAACGGCGATGACTGTCAATAGAATCATCAGGGCGAGTGTAACCACCAAGGCAAAACCCCTGTGACGTGATGGATAAATTTGAATTTTCATGAAAAATTTGGAACGTTAATCAATGCACCTGCCAAAACAATTGAAGTATGTGCAACGTAACTACGGCCCATTTCCCCAAAATTCAATTTCGAATTTTCAGGAAACTAGATCGCTCAACGAACTAGTCGCTTCAATTTTGGAAGTTTCTTTCAACTCATTACAGTCGGATCGATACGGAAGAAATTCAAGGTGCCATCCGCGCCAACCCTACTCTCGCCCGCTGCCGTTTTCTTCGTCCTCAGGCTATTTGCGGCAGTCCTGAAGAGCGACCTGAAATTCCCCGTGCAACTCTACATAGGCCTCCCACGGCCTGACGGATCGGTTCGCCGGAGGGGAAATCACGAAAGCGGCGCGCAGTTGGATCGGTCAAAAACTCGACGTCTCAAAACGCAGCCAAATCATGTTCATGGACAGGGAGGACATCGTGAATCTCTTTATCGTCGCAAATGCACCAAAGGGGCCCGCTAATCTAACAGATTTAGAATCCACCTGATCCCTAACTTACTGATGTTAAGGATGGTGGGTAGAGATGGATTCGAACCAACGTAAGCAATGCTAGCAGATTTACAGTCTGCCCCCTTTAACCACTCGGGCATCTACCCATTTTTCCCGCAAGGCGGGGCGGAGGTATGGAAAAGGAGGCGGTTTCTGACAAGGAAAACATTTTCTATTTCCGTAAAAAATTCGCTCCGGCGGCCCCGCGGCGCCCCTTTCGCCTAAAACGCGATGCCAATGGCGAAATGAAGCGCACCCATCGGCTCGTCGCCGTCCTGGGTCAGGTTGTAGCCGTATTCCAGGCGCACCGGCCCGATCGGCAAATCGAGACGCAGTCCCAAGCCCGCCGCGATCTCAAATTCGCCGGAGTCTTCGCCCTGCAAGCTGCGGCGGAGCGAACCCGCGTCGAGAAAACCGACCGCTTTGAGGCTGCCATTGATGTTTCTCGCCAACTCCAGGTTGGCATTCCACATCGCCTCGCCTCCGACCGGATAGCCCTCGACCGTGGGACCCAGTTCGCGTTCGGGGAAACTCCGCACGCTGCGCGAACCACCATTGAAATACCGTAGATCGATGGGCAGATTTGCGCCTTCGTCGGAGGGCACGATCAGCCCCACTTCACCCCCCGCTCCCATTTCATAGTTGTCGTTGATTTTGTGATACCATCCACCGGTGATGCCCGCCTTCGCATAGGTCGTGGATGAATTGCCAACCGCCGCGCCAATTTCGAAGGGGAACTCCACATGCCAGCCCTTCTTCGGCAAGATGGGGCTGTCGCGGAAATCGATCGTTTGGGTGACGCGGAAGCGGTGATGAGAATATGAGGTCTCACCCAACTCTGAAATGGGCAGGCCATCTTCAGTGACCTCCACCAATGACGATGCCGCCAAAAATTCCAAACCATAGTGATCACCGAATTTCCACGTCACCTTTCCTTCGAGCCCTGTTTCAAAAGTGGTGTAGCCTTCATGCCCATAGATCAACGCGAAGAGACGGGCAGTTCCCGCGGCATCGGATCCGAAGAGCCAGGGATCCGTGATCTTGGTTTCGCCAAGCACTCCCCGCGCGCTGAACTCGAAGCCTGTGCTGAATCCCAACAACTGGCCGAACAGGTTCCGGTCGGCGTACGTGGTCCGGAGGATGAATCCTTGGTATGAATCGACGCCGCCGGCGACGGTGACTTCGCGGGCTTTTCCCTCTTCAAAATGCAGCGTCGCATCGATCATCTCCTGCCCAACATCCTGGGTATCGACACGCACCGATGAAAACGCACCAGTGGCAAGGAAGCCGCGAACGCGCTTGCTCATGGCAGCTTCGTCATACCACTCGCCCTCCAGGCCTTTGACCCGCTGGCGGACGCGGTTCGGGTTGGTCTTTTCCAATCCCTCGATGTTCACCCGATGAAGTCGGACCCGCTTGCCAAGGTCGATGTGAAATTGCGGAATAAAGCGCGTCGAATCGATCACCTGGCCCATCGTGATCTTTGCATCCGGATAACCCGTGCTGACAAACACCGCCTCGGCCGCAGCCCGCATCTCATTGAGGTTTGCGGTTGTCGCATCTCGGTTGATGAATGGCTGCACCGCTGCACGCGTCTCCTGCAAGCCCTTGCCATCCTGCGTGGAAATGTCGGGAACGCCGATGCGATGCAATGCGCCCGGGACGATATCGATGACCGGACTCACGATTCCCGTGGCGTGATCGAGATCGCGCGAGCGCAGCGTGACCACCGCACTCCAATAGCCGGTCGCATTCAATTCCTGGCGGACATACGACAAACCCGTCTCAACATCCTCTTCGTGAAATGGCGAGGTCCCCGATGCGATGGGCCGATCCTTGTTTGCGGGCGTGGCATAGATTTTCGAGAGCTTTTCCGCTTGGGCGGCTGGCACCCCGTTGACGACAACCTTGCCGAGGGATAACCGTCCTCCTTCGTGAACTGTTAGAACGATTTCCGCTCCACTGGCAACCCGCCAATCGACCCGCGCATCCGCATAGCCGTCTTTTCTCAGAACCTGGCGGACGAGGAATGCCGCATCATCGGCGCGCGAGTCTGCGGCAGGTTCGTTTCTAACATGTTCCAATCTGCCGCCGACGAGACCGAGCACCTGGCTCTCGCTTTTGCTTTCCATCCCCACCACCCGGACACGAGTCTCCGCGCCCGCAGCGAGAGCTGTTAGAAAAAGCGCGATGGTGGTGCGGAGTGCGATCATCAGCGGAAGGACAAGCGCCAGACAAGCAGGGCCCGGGTGTCACCTTCGGCCCCAACGCCGGCCGAGAGATACCAGCGGTCGGTGAGCATCACGGTGGCGGTGGTAAAGGATTCGGTGGAATAGGGATCGCTTTCAGCGACATTGAACTCGACGTTATCGAGCAACTTGAGCAAGGGCCGCAATTTTTTGCCGAAGCGGAAGCGGCCGCGGCGCAACTCTTCGATGAACAATTGCAATGCGCGTGATGACGCCACCTGTGGATCTTCAAGACCCGAGGTGGTTGTCCCGGTGGCAAGCAAGGTCATGATTTCATTTTCCGGCAATGGCGGCGTGGAGGTCAGCAACATCTGTGGATCCGAAGCCCGTCCATACACATAAATGGTCACGACGTAAGGATGCGGCTCGGCGGTGCCGCGAAGATCGAGGATGGGGTCGAAGCCTGAAGCCGGTGTGAATGTCGCGGTGCCGGACCGCACATACAGCGTGCTGAATGGCAGGCTGGCGCGAACATCCTCGATCAAAAACTTGCCCGAAGGCGCGGGACTGCCAAAGGTGCCGCCGATCTGTGCGCTGCCGGTGATCTGACCTGTCGCGAGGTTGCCGCGGATGAGAAAAGGTCGCTCGGTTCGCACGGTCACGTTCAGCCCCCAATTGCGGAAGGGCTCCGGGAACGACTCGGTAGGTGCCTGCGGCGTGTCGATCCTGGGCAGTTCCGCAGCGGATGGTCCGGTGAAGGGCCTGCCGATGGGCAGGAGTTCGATGTCACGATAAAACACTCCATCCACGACTCCGAGCGTGCCACTGACAGTCGCGCGATCCCATGGACCCCGTGCGCTCAGATTGGCATTGGCGCGAAGGATGAGCAGTTCGTTCCGCACCACCGGCAGATGATCCCCGCGGGCATTCAGCGTGAGTTCTCCGGGCTTGCCGCCGGTGATTGCGAGAGAGCCATCGCCAACCAAGCTGCCGCCAGCGACGGCCGCGCGGAATGATTTCAGTGTAATCCTGTCGGGCACCGCCTCCACTGCCATCACGAGTGATCCGATTTCCGGAAAACGCTCGTCTTTGAAACTAATCGCGCCACCTGTTAGATCGAGCGAGCCCTTGATGTCCGGCTTGCCGGGTGTGCCCGCAACGGTCGCATATCCTGTTAGAACGCCGGTCACTTTCATGGTGTCCGGGATCAGTGAGGCAAAACGCGCGAGATCAAGCCGTGGCATGTCAACGCGTGCAGACATCGGTTCGTTGAGGAAAAGATTTGGATCCTCCGCCCATTGCGACGGATGGAAGGGCAGCGATGCCTTGATCTCCGCAGGCGCGAAGTCCGGCGCGGTGGCTGCACCTTCCAAGGTCAACCGGCCATCGCGTCCCGCCAGCACCAGCTTCAAGTCCGCCGGCGGCAGTTGCGGTTGATCCGGCGAACGCAGATCACGCGCCTCAAGCTTGGCATCGATGACGGGCTCGGCATAGGTGCCGGAAATAGCCACGTCGAGTTGCCCGGTGGATCGGGGATCTAGGCGTTCCAACTGCGGAATCCATCCCTTCAATTTGGCGAGAGGCAGAACGCGCGAGGTGATGTTCACCGAGATCGGCCGGACATCGTGGGCCAGCGTGTCGCGCCATTTCGAAAAATCGGCAGGCACCGGCAAGCTGGCTTTCCCTTCCGCAAGCTCGTCCGTGCCGGAGGTCCAGAGGAAGCGGTGTAATTCCAAGAGGCCGTTCTTGAGCCCTGCATCCAGCACAACTTTCTGATCACCCATCGACGCCTGAAGGTCGTGGGTCTCGAATCCAACAGGCCAATCGTACTGAATGCCACCACTCGCGGTGATCGGTGCTGCGCCTTCACGCGTCCAGGATCCCGCCGTCAGCGTCAGATCGCCGCGATGCTTGCCAGTCAGTATTTCCCCGCTGCCGCGCCAGGTTCCTGCCAGATCCGCGGTGCCAGGCAATTGGACTTTGACCGGTCCAAGCCAACGTACGATCCGTTTGCTGGTGAAACTTTGGAAGGAAGCCGTCCCTTCGTAGGTCCCGGCCACGCTGTCATAGTTCACGTTTCCCGTGAGGCCGTCGGCTGTTAGATCGATCGCAAGCGGCTTATCGGGAAGCCAGCGAAGCTTGAGGACAACCGGGGTGGCGAGTTCCTTGTCTGTGGGTTGCAGACTGGCCTCGACATTGGCTTGGGAAGCCCGGTTGGACTCGAAACCGACGCTGAAATTTCCATCAACCCGCGAGGGAGGAATCGGCGCATCCGGGGCGATAGCCGGAACCGTTTTCGACATTCCCCGCAGCACCGCAGGCACGTCCTCGATATGGAACTGGCCTGTCGTCTCACCCAGGGCAAACGTTTTCGCCGTACGTTCCAACGGAGCCGCAGCTTCCACGGCCACACCACTATCTAACAGATTTGCGTGCGCAACCACCGACGCGCGGGCTTCTTCCAAAGTGGCATCGACGCTCAGTTGCGGCGTTGTCCATTCCTTATACACCGCCTTCTCTAACAGCAATCTAACCACCCCGGTTGCTTCCGCGGGATTGGGAAGAATATGATCGGCCTCAACTGCGAACGATGTGAGATTTCCCTCGATGGGAGTATCATATCCCAGGCGTTTTGCGAACGGCGCCACCGCAAGGCTGCCCTCGCGCAAGTCCACCGTCGCTGAGGCAAAGCCAGGTGTAGTCGAAATTACAAAGACGGCGTCATCAACCATCAAACGCAGGTCGGCGGAAGGCTCCCCGCCAGCCGGTGTTTGTATCACCAGTTCGCGCGCGCTTATACCGGGAAATGGATCGATACGCGCGATGTCGATTTCATCCGGC
>JANMJQ010000332.1:0-5381 GCA_031371445.1 Akkermansiaceae bacterium | reverse complement strand
TACCTCCACGACCAACCCGTCACCTTCGGCCAGCGCGAGTTCCACTCCCGCCCGATCCGCCGGATCGCTCCCGAAACGCCAGCTTGACCACGAAACCAGTGCGCACTACTTTCGTGTCATGAAAAACATCACGCTCAGTGCCGATGCCCACCTCATCGAGCTGGCCCGCGAGGAGGCCCGCGCCCGCAAGACCACGCTCAACGCCCTTTTTCGCGAGTGGCTGGAGGAAATTTCCCGCCGCGATGATCGACGCAAGAAGGCGGCTGATATCATCGCCCGCATGACCCAATACGATTCCGGTGGCCCCTTCACCCGAGACGAAATGAATGAACGCTGAATACTTTCTCGATACGAATATCCTCGTTTACGCCTTTGATCGGAAATCGCTGGAAAAACGCGCCATCGCGCTGGCTCTCTCCCAAGAGGAACAGCCTTGGAAGATCAGTTGGCAAGTGGTTCAAGAGTTTTGCTCCGTGGCAAGGCATCGGTTTCCCATCCCGCTGGATCACGAGTTTCTCCACGACTACCTGGAGCACTTCCTGTTGCCTCATTGCGGAGTCATGCCGAGCAGGCAAATCTACCAAAAAGCCCTGCAAATCCAGCGGGAAACCCAATACCGCTTTTACGACAGCCTCATCGTCGCCGCCGCGCTCGAATCCGGGGCCGCCATTCTCTATTCCGAGGATCTCCAACACGACCGCCGAATCGGCCATCTCCGCATCCTCAATCCGTTTTTGAAATAATTGCTGAAATGCTGAAAGAGCTCCAGTTTCCACCGCTCTTCTTCTCTCAGCTTTTCACTTTTCCTTGTTTCAGCTTTTACCCCCGACAAATGCCCATCTTCGAACGCCCGCCGCTCGACACCCTCGCTCCCGCCAAGGACCGCTGGACGCCCATCTATCTGGATACGGCCGCCTGGTTGAGGAAACCCGAATGCTCCGCCGCATGCCGGAGGATTTGAAGAAACTCTTCGAAGGCCTTGGTGAAGATCCCGACGACGCCCCGCCCGATCACCCACTCCAACCGCACTCGGAAGCTTGAAACTGTAAATCGTCGATCCTGCTATTCCCGTGACTGTCCTCATTTGCAACGACGTCCCACCAGCGATTCGTGGGCATTTAAAGCGCTGGTTTATCGAGCCCCTTCCTAACGTATTTATCGGTACTCTCAATGTCCGCACCCACCGCAAGGTAATGGATTTTATTTTTAGAAACTCCCCGAAAGAATTTGGAATGCTTGCTCTCACTTCTGCTCCTAATTGCCAAGGCTATGTGATTGAAAGAATCGGACCCGAAGGAAAATTGGGGCGGAAGGATGTAATCCTGTCCGGCATACGTTTTGCCGCCTGGGTCGATGAATACATGGGAGTGGTTGCTGCCTCGAGAGAGAGCGGCTTCATTGCGGAAAGATGTGGGCGAGACGCCCACGCTCCTTGAGGGAGGACGGGATTCATTTCGCGAAGATGTGGGCGAGACGCACACGCTCCTTGATTTTCCGATACCCCTTGTCAGCCGCCGGGAGCCGCGACAGAGTCGGGCGGATTTATGCGGATCTTCGATCGCTACATCGCCAGGCAGGTTCTTTTGGGGACGCTGTATGCGGTGGCAGTGCTTGGCATGGTGCTGGTGCTTGGCGATTTGTTCAAACGGATCCAGCCCTTGTTGGTGGACCAGAAGGCGCCGCCCGAACTGGTGCTGCGTTTTGTCATTAGCATTCTGCCGCTGTCACTGATGTATACGATCCCGTGGGGCTTCCTGTCGGCGGTGCTGCTGGTGTTTGGAAAACTTTCGGGCAATCATGAAATCACGGCATTCCGCGTCGGTGGACTGAGCCTGACCCGGCTTGCCGCGCCGGTGTTTGTGCTGGGGATTGCGCTGTCGGGCTTGAGCGCGTGGCTGAATGGCAATGTGGTGCCGCGGTCGAAGGCGACTTCGAAGCAACTGTTTTACGAGCAAGCGGCGCGCGACGTGGACTCGCTGTTGAAGCCGGGCCGGATACAGGGCGACTTCAGGGGCGACGGGGACTCGGTGCAAAAGCTGTTGATCGAGGGCAAGGCCGGACAATGGGTCGAGGGATTTCATTTTTATGTGATGCCCAACGAGGCCAATGGCGCGATGACCTATGTCCATGCGGCGAAGGCAGCCCTGGCGGTGAATCGTGAGAGGAGCCAGTTGAGCGTGAAGCTGCAGGACGCTTATTTTGAATCGCGGGATATCGAAGGCAACGTCGATGTCGCCTTCGCGGGTTACGCGGAACCGCTGCTCATCAATTTGAAGGACCCACGCGACACGCGCACGCGGCCGGATGCAATGACCAACGCGGAGATCCGCGACGACCTGGCGACCAATCCCAAGCTCAGCGACAAGAAACGGAAGGAAATGCGGCTGGAAGTGACCCGGCGCTATTCGTACTCGGTGGCTTGCATCGCGTTCGCGTTCATCGCCGTGCCGCTCGGCCTGCAATCGCGCCGACGTGAAACCTCGACCGGCCTCACCGCCAGTTTGCTGATCGGTGTCGGCTATTTCCTGCTCATCATGGTGGCCGACCAAATCAAGACCGAGTCCACGGCGACCATGATGCTGTGGGCGCCCAACGTGGCCTGTGTTTTGTTAGGTTTAGTCCTTTTCCGGCGTGCCCGCTTCAAGTAGGCTGCGGAGTGGACCTTTTCCGCACGTTGCTCAGGACTGGCCGGAGGGTCCGGTATTTCTTCGCGAACGAGCGGGTGCGGATCGCGCCGTGGAGGAGCGACCTGCGCGAATACGATGTGGCGAAATTCCGGGCCGATGCCTGGGCCGCGGCCAACGTCACCATCCTCGCCCTCGCGCAGGGAATCGCCTTCGCCGCAATCGCCGGACTGCCAGTCGTGTATGGCATCATCAGCACCGCGGTGGCGGCCTTTGTTGCGCCCTTGTTCGCCGGTTCGCGCCACACGATACTGGGGCCCACCAACGCGACGGCATTCATGCTGTTCAGCTTTTTCTCGGTTAACCCGGATCTAACAGGTCGGTGGGGCGAACTGATTCCGCTGTTGGTGATGATGGTCGGAATGGTCGCGACGGCGGGCGCCTTGTTCCGGGTCGCCGATTTGCTGCAATACATTTCGCGCAGCGTGCTGGTCGGTTACATATCAGGTGCCGCGGTGCTGATCGTGGCCAACCAGTTGAAGCCCTTTTTCGGTCTTGATGCCTTCATCAAAAGCGAGGCCTCATCGACCTTCGTAGGGCTGTTGTTTGCACTGGCGCGGGCGCTGCCGCACACCGGCTGGGTCGCGCCGCTCATCGGGGGGACAACGTTGCTGATGTTCTGGCTATGCCGGAAACTGCGGCCCACCTGGCCGGCATTCGCGGTGTCGTTGCTGTTGTCGTCGATGCTGTTCGGTTACCAGATCCGTCACAACAACGGTGCCTTCCGCGGCGCGCAGACTTTCAAGACCTTCGGCTTTGAAGACCTCGCGCTGAAACTGCCGCACCTCACCCGCGAAGGGATTTTCAGTGACATCTCCGCGCTGCTCAGCATTTCGTTTGCGATCGCGTTCCTGGCTTCTTTGGAAAATACCCTGATGGCGAAAACCCTGGCGTCGAAAACCGGCGACCGCCCCGATGTCAACCAGGACATGCTGGCCGTTGGCATGGCCAATCTCGCGTCTGCCTTCGCGGGCGGCATGCCTGCATCGGGATCGTTGACGCGATCGATGCTCAACCATGAGTCCGGCGCACGCACCCGCTTCGCCTCGCTGCTTTCGGGATTGTATACGATGGCCTTCGCCGCCTTGATCGCGGCATCGGTTGGATGGGGAGTGCCATTGATCGACTATGTTCCCAAAGCCGCGCTGGCCGCGCTGGTGATCACGCTCTCATTTTCTTTGTTCAACATCCGCCACATCCGGATCTGTCTGCGCTCAACCGTGGATGACGCGGTGGTGCTGATCATCACCTTCACCGCGACCTTGCTGGCACCGTTGCACGTCGCGATTTTCATAGGCGTGGCAATTTCAATCATGTTGTTCCTGCGCAAGGCCAGCCGTCCGCATTTGATCGAGTATGAGTTCAGCGAGGCCGGCGAACTCCGCGAGATGGGTGAAAAACGCCAGCGCCCGATCCCGGCGATTTCCATCGTGCACGTTGAGGGCGATTTGTTTTTCGGCGCGGCTGAATTGTTCCGCACGCAGATCCAGCGCACGGTGAGCGATCCGGCGATCCAGGTGATCGTGCTGCGGTTGAAAAACGCGCGGCATCTCGACGCAACGAGTGTGATGGCGCTTGAGGATCTCATCCTTTTCATGCGCGACCATGGCCTTCACCTGATCGTTTCCGGCGCGACCCGCGATGTTTACCGGGTGTTGAAAAATTCGGGCATCCTCATCACGTTGCAGGCCGGTTGTGACCGGCGTGCGGGCGAGAGTAACATCTTTTTGACCAACCCCCGGAATCCGAACCTCTCGACACGATCCGCACTCAAGCGCGCCCAGCAATTGCTTGGCAGCGAGAAGGCCGACATCCGCATCTTCTACGACCCCTCCAAACACGCCTCCTCTACATGAAACCGCGCCTGTTGATTATTGGTATCGCCTTGGTCCTCGCGGTGGCTTTCGTCGCCTGGTGGCTTTCACCCAAGCAGGCCGTGAAGCGCCGCACGAACTCGCTGCTGCAAACCCTCACGCTCGACGCCGGAACCGGCAAACTGAGCCGCCATGCGGGCGAGTATCGGCTCGATGCCCTGCTCGCTCCCCAGGTTGAGTTGGAGAATCCGTCCATCGCGGAA
Source organism: Akkermansiaceae bacterium (assembly GCA_031371445.1). Classification (GTDB taxonomy): domain Bacteria; phylum Verrucomicrobiota; class Verrucomicrobiia; order Verrucomicrobiales; family Akkermansiaceae; genus Luteolibacter. The sequence continues at coordinate 620 of JANMJQ010000332.1, read as the reverse complement.
GCGAATGGCACCTTCGATCGCGGAGAGATGACCGCGGCCTATTCATGGCTCTGCGATCAGGCGAAACAAACCCGTTTCAAAACCGGGGACCTGCATTCCATCACGATCAACGGCGACCAGGCGAAGGTTGAGATTTCTCTAACAGCTCTGGTCGAACTCCCCACTTACAACCCCGCGGATGGATCGTTCGAGGTGGTGTTCGATTGGGTCAAATCCGAAGACGGCTGGCGCCTGCGCAAGGCGGTGTGGAGGCAGAAGTGAGAGATCGTGGATTGTGGATCGTAGAAATTTGAAGAGAGGGCCAACGATGGTTCTTCTACCCTATCTCTTATCATCCACTATCTACAATCCACGATCCACTATCTCTTCAACCGAGAAACACAAACTCCTCGGCGACGCGGTTGAGGGAGCGGCGGGCGGTGGGGAGGGCGTCGGCGAGATTTGCGAGCAAGGTCCGCGAGACATGACGCGGGGCTTGCTTGCTGTCCGAGGCACCACGGAAGGCCTGTTGGGCGAAGGATTCGTAGAAGTCCAGATCGGGGGCACCGCATTTCTCGCTGCGGTTTTTCAGGAAGTCCGGATAAAGTCCGGTGAGCAGCAGGAACTGGTTGCCGGCCGCG
>JANMJQ010000225.1:0-2855 GCA_031371445.1 Akkermansiaceae bacterium | reverse complement strand
TCGACCAACTCGGCTTCATCCTGCCCGCACAACCCCCGCCCGAAATCCGAACTCCCAAGCCTGTGGTGGAGACCTTTTGAAAAAATGAACGCAATCTCAACGATTCGGATCTTAAAACCCATCTAACAGCGAAAGTCGGGCTAACGACATTTGCGATTCCACATTCACGAAATAATGCCATTCGGGTCAGGTCTCGCATTTCAACAAATCGAGGATTTTTTCGTGAATGTGGAGTCGATATTTGCGATTCCAAGCGGGAACGCATAAGGGTTCCCTAACGGACATGAAAGGACCCAGCCGCATTCGGATGAAAGGGACGATACGAACCTGCCTGCTGTTGCTTGCATTCCCTGTCCCGCCCGCAAGCTATTCCGCGGATTCCGCAGACGCTTCTCCCAAGGTCACCGACAGCGATGGCGATGGCTTCGCGGATGTGCGCGAACGCAACGATGGAACCGATCCATCAAGCGCCGACAGTTTCGGTGGCAATGGGCTGCAAGGAGTGGTGGACGGCAAAGCCATCGATGGCTGGGTGCGTGTTTACGCTCCCCGCGCCGCGGCCCGCAATGCGGCCGGTGATGCATCAGCGGCCATTCACGTGCGCAGCTCATCCGACAACTGGCAAAGCAAAGCTCCGCTTGCGATGGAGACCAACGCGCAGAAGCAGCCGACCGGTTATTGGAAGGGCGCGGTTCCCGGACTGAAAGCGGGTAGCGCTTACAAGTTCGTCATCACCAGCTCTGAAATTCAAAACGAGAAATGGGTTAGCGATCCGCGAACACGGGTGTTTTCGGGAGATGGGCGCAATGCGGTGGCAGTTGATCCCGGCACTTTCGTTTGGAAGTCCGGTTCATTTGACGACTCGTCATTCGGTGCGCCAGCTCTTGGCGATTTGATGATCTATGAAATTCATGTCGGCAGCATGACCCTTCGCGACGGGAAATACGGCGGCTTCAATGATCTGCTCAATGTTGCCCAAGGGGTGGATAGCAATGGCGATGGCAAAGCGGACCTGTCGAAAATCGATTGGATCAAATCGCTTGGTTTCAATGCCATCGAAGTCATGCCCGTAGTCGAATGCGCGACGTCCCCCTACACACTCGGCTTCAACCCGCTCACGTTTTTCACATTGAAGGGCGCTTATCTGGATCCTGCCCAAGGTGCCGACACATTCCGGAATTTTGTGCTGCAATGCCATCGTCGTGGGCTTGCCGTGATTCTTGATGTCAACGTCAACCACCTGGATGATAGCTACTATCCCGAAGACAAGGCCCCCGCGGCGGTGGCTAGCCGCAAGCCTTCCAACTATGCGTCACCGCTGGTGCAGTTCGATTTCCAAAATCGTCTCACAGAACCCAACAACGATTTTGGCTGGATGTTTCCGCCCTACATTGCCTCGCATCCGGATGATCAGTGGATGAACACCGCCTGGGGGCCCTCGGTCAATCTAACAGGCACAACGGTGGATGGATTCGATCCCCGTCTCAAGGCCGCCAACCAGGCTTATGCCGGCGACTCGCTGCGGATGTGGGTGAATGAATATCATGTCGATGGCCTGCGCTTCGACGCGATTTTTTCCATCGGTGGCAAGCAAGCTTCGGGAATGAACGGCAAGGAATTCCTCCACGAGTTCATGCATGAGATGAAGCAACGGAAGCCGGGATTCATCGCCTTTTCTGAAAATTACCTGAGCGTGCGCGCGATGCAGGACCAACTGGGCATGTCGGCGAACTGGCCTAATCCTGAAGGGTGGGAAATGGGACGTGACGATGAGCACGCCGTCTTCCCGGATCTCGCGGCAACGCGGATGCGCGGGGATGACATTCGCCGCGCTGTGCATGGGATGATGTTCTGGCATGTGCAGAAGCATGACGCCAATCCGTGGACTTCGCCGCGACCGGACCATTACGTGCGGTATCCAAGCCTTTCGAATTTCTCCAGCCATAATACCGTGAACGACACCGGCAGCTCGCTGCGCCGCGTGGGCATGCATCATCAGGAAATGCCGGAATCATGGAAACGCCGGCGCACGGTCATCATCCAATCGATGGCCTTTCTTGGAACACCGATTCCCTATGCGTTCATGGGCGAGGAATTCATGAACAGCCGCTATCGGCCCGACGGCCGCGGCGAGCTTGGCGCGGAAAGCGATTGGAACGATTCCGCTTCGCTGCCGTGGGAACTCGCCGGAGCACGCGGCAATGTGGTCAGCATGTGGCGCGAGTTGACGAAGCTCCGCAAAACATTGCCCGCGCTGAGAATCGCACTGCCTGACCGCAACGACACGTTTCACCAACAGCTCGCTCCCGCGGATACCGACAACGAGGTGGTGGTGATTCATCGCAAGAACGAGACAGTCGCCGGAAGTGATATTCTCATTGTGATCCGCTTCAGCATGGGGCCGGACTTTGATCACAACTATACCATCGGCTGTCCCGCCGCCGGATTGTGGCGTGAAGTTTTCCGGACCACATGGTTCCAGGCGGATCAGGAAATCCGCAACAGCGCGTTCACGATGCCGACGCCGCTCAGCTACTATTCGCGCGAAGAAGGCAGCCAGGGCATGCCCGCCAGCCTCGCCATCAGTTTGCCGCCGCACTGCCTTTTGGTGCTGAAAAGAGAAGAACACTAATGCCATTCTTTCCCGGGTTTTTCCGCGGAGCTGGCGACCGTTTTCTGGCAAAGGCGGCAGCCTCGGGCTTCGCAGCCGCGGCTAAACGCACTACCATTTCTGAGGCACATGCGCACGGGAACTTGACGCGCTCACATGCTTCCGCCAGCTGCACGTTACTTCCATGAAAAACATCCTGTTACCTCTTGCCGCCCTCGGACTTCTTCTGCCTCTTCACGCAGAG
>JANMJQ010000223.1:0-8741 GCA_031371445.1 Akkermansiaceae bacterium | reverse complement strand
GAAGCCAACAAGAACAGCGGAGGCTCGCTCGGTTGGATGACCCGCGAACGCCTGCCCGCCGATTTCGCTACACCGTTGTTCCTGATGGAACCCAACAAGGCCGAGCTCATTCGAAGCAAGCTAGGCTGGCATTTGGTAGAGATCACGGCACGCAAACCCACGGAACCGCGCAGCTTCGACCAAGCCAAGCCTGAGATCGTCGCAGCACTTGAAGCAGTGAAACGGGTCAAAGCCACGGAGGATTTGCGCAAGGCGCTTTTGGCTGATGCCGCGGCGGCGGGGAATCTGACATTCTATCCTTAGAGCAAACCTTGGACTGCGTGCAGCCTGCTTCCGCTTTGGCGAGACAGCCTGCTGTCCCACCGCTCCACCGCCGGTCGCAGCAGGCTGCGGGACCGAAAGCTACAGCAGGCTGTAGCACTCCATGCTTACGCGTCCTCGCTGCTGGTCGCTTTGAAAGCCAGCGCCGCGACCGCACCGCCCGCGAGGTTGGCGACGACGTGGATCCAGAGGTTCGAAACCAGATTCAAGCCCATCGCAGTGATGCCCACGGCCACTGCGGGATTGAAGGCACCACCGGCGTAACCACCGAGGGCATAGGCGCAGGCAACCACCGTGAAACCGATGGCAAGGCCGTAGAAGGAATTGTTCGCGTTGGCCTTGGCGGTGGCGACGTTGAGGACGACATATGCGATCGCAAAGGCACCCAGGAATTCAGCGATGAATGCCGCGGGAACATTGCTGATCACGATCGGCGTCACGGTGGGATGGCCCTTCATGAAAAGCACGAGGACCGCGGCAGCGAGAGCGCCGAGCACCTGACTGATGATGTAACCGGGAACTTCGCAGGTAGAGCATTTCCCGCGCATCCAGACGGCGAGCGTCACGGCGGGATTGAGATGGCCGCCGGAGATGTGGCCGGTGGCGAAAATCATCACCATCAGCATCGCGCCGATCGCCAGGCCGGCGAATGGGCCTGCACCCGGGGTGATGACCGTGCTGCCGACGGCCAAAACAAGGAAGAAGGTACCGATAAACTCGCAGATATATTTTTTCATGAGATAATGGAGGAAACTATTCGCCGATCGTACACAGATGGAAAAATCTGCAACCCTTTTCCGAAGGCAGGCCCGGACTTGAAACGAATCGGTTGCAACACGGCGGCAAGCCAGTATGCTCCGCGCCCCGGCGAATTCCGCCGGTCCTTGAAGATGAATAATCCCCATGTAGCGATCGTTGGTGCGACCGGTGCCGTCGGCGTCGAAATGTTGCTTTGCCTCGAACAACGGAATTTTCCCGTCGGCAAATTGAAATTGCTGGCCTCGGCACGCTCGGCCGGCCGCCGCATGATTTTCCGCGGCGAGGAAATCGTCATCGAAGAACTCACCCACGATTCGTTCAAAGGTGTCGATATCGCCCTCTTCAGTGCCGGCGGCGGAATTTCGAAAGAGTTTGGTCCATCGGCCGCTGCTGCGGGTGCAGTGGTCATCGACAACTCGTCGGCGTTCCGCATGGACGACCAAGTGCCGCTGGTGGTTCCGGAAATCAATCCCGCCGCCGCGAAGTATCGGCCGCGGGGGATCATCGCGAATCCGAATTGCACGACGATCATTTCATTGATGGCGCTCGCGCCGCTGCATCAGGCGTTTGGCCTCAAGGCAATCATCGCTTCGAGTTATCAAGCCGTGTCGGGATCTGGCGCGCAGGGGATCATCGAGCTCGAGGAGCAGATCAAGGCCATCACTTCGGACACGCCATTCACTCCGAAAGTTTATCCGCGGCAAATCGCCTTCAACGTGATTCCACAAGTCGATGTCTTCACGGAAAACGGCTACACCAAGGAAGAGATGAAGATGCAAGATGAGGGCCGTAAAATCCTCGATTTGCCCGCTCTCAAAGTTTCCTGCACTTGCGTCCGTGTTCCCGTTTACCGCTCGCATTCGGTGTCGATCACCGCGCAGTTCGAACGTCCCGTCACTCCCGACGTGGCGCGTGCGGCCTATGATGGCAAGTCCGGCATCGAGGTCGTGGACGATCCGGCGAACAAGGTTTTCCCCGTGCCTCTCGACACCACCGGCAAGGACGATTGCCTCGTTGGCCGCATCCGCACCAACCTCGTGCTGGAGAACGCGCTCGACCTGTGGGTCGTCGGCGACCAGGTCCGCAAAGGCGCGGCGTTGAATGCGGTGCAGATTGCGGAGATACTTTGAAGAGATAGTGGATCGTGGATTGTAGATAGTAGTATTCATCCGCGATCCCCCATCCATTATCTACGATCCACTATCTACGATCCACTATCTCCCTACCATGAGCCTCAGCGAATACCTAACCGCCCGCGTTGCGGAAGTGGATGCGGCGTTGGATGAATGCATGCCAAAGGCCGATGAACGTCCCGCGACGATCCATGCGGCGATGCGTTACAGCGTCTTCGCGGGCGGCAAGCGCCTACGGCCCATCCTTTGCATCGCCGCCGCGGAAGCCTGCGGTGGTGAAATGCTGGACGCCCTGGCACCGGCCTGCGCGGTTGAGTTGATGCACACGTATTCGCTGGTGCATGACGATCTGCCGGCGATGGATGACGACGATCTGCGCCGCGGCCGGCCGACCTGCCACAAGGTTTACGGCGAAGGGATGGCGGTGCTTTGCGGCGACGCGCTTCTAACAGAATCGTTCGCGGTGCTGGCAACTACACCTGCCACGAAGCGCTACGGTGCCCGCGAATACATCGCGGAGTTCGCTGCAGCTGGTGGCAGCACGCAATTGATCGGCGGACAGGTAATGGATTTGGAAGGTGAAGGGAAAAAACTTGGCAAGCACGCGTTGGTTCAAATTCACGAGGCCAAGACCGCGGCTCTGCTGACCTGCGCTCTCCGCCTCGGTGGCATGACGGCCAATGCATCACCCGCCAAGCTGGCTGCCCTAACGGAATTCGGCCGGGCACTCGGACTGGCTTTCCAAGTGATCGACGACATCCTCGACGTTACGCAGAGCACCGAGGTCCTGGGCAAAACCGCGGGCAAGGACCAAGCGGTGGAAAAAACCACTTACCCGTCGGTGTTGGGCCTTGAGGCATCACGCAAGGAAGCCGCGAAGCTAACGGATGAGGCGATGGCGGCGCTGAAACCCCTGGGCAAAAAGGGCCAGCGCTTGCTCGAAATCGCCGGATACCTGCTTCAGCGGGAATATTGAAAAGTAGTCCCGGGCTTCAGTCCGTCTTCGACTTTCATAACGGACTGAAGTCCGGGGCTACTTTCGAAGCTTGAATCCCCCCGCTGCTTCCCGCAGCTTGGCGCTTGCATGTCCGGTAAGGAAGGCGGATTTCGAATCAACCACACAATTCATCATCATGGGAATCAAAGGCCGGTTACTTGTCATGAGCTTCCTCCAGTTCTTCGTATGGGGGGCATGGCTGATCACCGTCAGCAATTACTGGTTCATCACCAAAGGCTGGGGCGGCGCGGAATTCGGTGCAATTTTCTCAACCCTTGGCTTTGCCTCGCTTATCATGCCCGCGCTCACCGGCATCATCGCGGACCGCTGGATGAACGCCGAGCGACTTTACGGCATCCTTCACATCCTCGGCGGCCTAGCGCTTGCCTGCATCCCGATGGTGAACACGCCGGGCAATTTCTTCTGGGTGATTTTCGCCGCAATGCTGTGCTACATGCCAACCATTTCGCTGTCGAACTCGGTGGCTTACAATATCCTCAAGACGAATGGTTTTGATGTCATCAAGGTGTTCCCACCCATCCGCGTCTGGGGCACGATCGGTTTCATCGTCGCGATGTGGGTGACCAACCTGACCGGCAACAAGGCTTCGGCGAACCAGTTCTACATTTCCGCGACCGTCGCGATGTTGCTGGGGGCCTATTCATTCACCCTGCCCAAGTGCCCGCCGCTGAAGATGACTTCAAAGAATGCACCGCTGAGTGAAATGCTCGGCTTGAGCGCGTTCAAACTGTTCGGCACGCCCAAGATGGCACTGTTTTTCATCTTCTCCATGTTTCTTGGCGGCGCGCTGCAACTTACGAACATGTATGGCGACGTGTTCCTCTCCGAGTTCAAGGACGTGCCCCAATACACCAATTCGCTGGTGGTGAAATATTCAACTATCATCATGTCGATCTCGCAGGTTTCCGAGACCCTGTTCATCCTCGCGATCCCCTTCTTCCTGCGGCGCTTTGGCATCAAGAACGTGATGCTTATCAGCATGCTCGCCTGGGTGTTGCGCTTCGGATTCTTCGCTTATGGCAATCCCGGCTCGGGCCTGCCACTGATCATCTTGTCCTGCATCGTTTACGGCATGGCCTTCGACTTCTTCAACATCACCGGCTCCTTGTTTGTGGAGACGACGACCGACTCGCGCATCCGCTCCAGCGCGCAAGGCTTGTTCATGATGATGACCAACGGCTTCGGCTCGATCCTCGGAAGTTTGGCCAGCGGTTACGTGATCCAAAACCACTTCACCCACAACGGCGCGAAGGACTGGAATCACATCTGGCTGTCATTCGCGGCCTATTCGTTGGTGATCGCCATCGCCTTCGCGCTGGTGTTTAAGCACAAGCACGATCCCGCCGCGGTTGAGAATGTGAGTCATTGAACGGAGCGCGCTCATTTTGAGCGCTATGTGCGGCGGACATTTTGTCCGCCGTCTTCACTGCCGACAGAATGTCGACGCTCCTACTTTCCTAACAGAAACGCCAATAGGTCCTTTAGTTCATCCGCATTCAAGCGGTTGATGAGGCCGGGTGGCATGGGTGAGACCGGCGAGCGTTTCATGCCTTTGATGTTGTTGCGTTCGATTTCGATGGTTTGGGTGAAATCGAAGGGGCTGGTGGCGATGATCCACTTCTCGTCTTTTTCCTGGATGACCTTGCCCATGACTTCAGTGCCATCGGTGCGTGAGATCAGATCGAAGGCGAATTGGTCTGAGATAACTTTGTTGGGATCGAGGACCGACTCCGCGATATCTTTCACCGTAAAGCGGCCTGCAAGCGATGTGAGGTCCGGACCGGCCGAGCCCCCTTCCCCTCCGAAACGATGGCAGGCGGCACAGAGAGAGGCGCGGAACATGTCGTGGCCGCGTTCTTTGGATCGTCCTTCGAAGCCGCCCTCCGCGAGCTTGGTGATTTCATCGACGGTCCATTCATGACCGGGTCCTTTGATGGTTGGAAGGTTCACAAATGGATTCGGCGGCGCGCCGGGGTTGAGTTTTTCGATCCATGCGCGTTCTTCCGGGGTGCATGTTTCAAGCGTCCGCTTGCGCAGGTCGGCGATGAAACCGCTGTAGCTGTTGCCTCCGCTGTTAGAGGCAAGTTTCGCGAGCCATGCGAAGAAGCGTTTGCGTTCATCCTCATGCCACGGGCCTTTGACCACATGAAGGCAGAGGACATAATGAATCACCTGCGCGGGCGGCAGGTTGGCGATCATCTCGTTGACGGTCTTGCCGTAGGAAGCATTTCGTTGCGCGAGATCCAGCCAGTCCGGCGCTGGCGAAGGACCGGCGGAATCCATCAGCGTGAGAGTGCGCGCAACGATTCCCGGAGCCTGCAGATAACCCAGCACGCGGCAGAGCTCACGATTGAGGATATCGTCCTTGGCCGGAAAACGAGAGTCGATTTTCTCGAGCACACGCGCGCGGATGGCTTCCGACGGTTCGCCGGAGCGTGCGAAAAGCAGACCGACCGCGCGCAGCCAGTTGATCTGTTGCTGGCGATCGAGTTGATCCCACGCCACGCGATCCAATGCCGCCAAGGCGACAAGTGTATTCTCTTTGGCACCGCTGCGGGCAACGGCCATCGACGCGCTGATGATGCGATAGGCATCTTTTTCAGAGGCAAGCCGCGGAAGCCACGTGGTGACCGGCAACCGATCTAGGACCAGCCGCGCGCTGTAACGTTGGAGACGATCCGGCGAGCCCAGGTGTGACCAGAGGGAATCGATCTCCGCTTCCGTAGAGCCGGCAACCACTTGGCCCAAACGCTTTTGGTCTTCCGCAACGGCATCCGCGACCGGACCGCTATGAGGCGCGCTTTTGGCTGCGGGGGCGGTATCTTCCGATCCGGTGTAACTGACTTTCCAAAGCGCCGACGCCGTCCGCCGGCCACCTGTTAGAAAATACATGGCACCATCCTTGCCGATGACCGCATCGGTCAAAGGAAGTCCGGCACCGGCCACGAATTCCTCTTTCGTCGCGCGGTAACCACCGCCATCGGGCGTGAGGTGGATGGCATACATAGTGGCGAAGGTCCAATCGAGGGCGAAGATCGCCTGCTGGTATTTCGCCGGGAATTTCGCTCCGGCTCCTGAAAGGACTCCGGTCGGCGAGCCAGGACCAATCTCCACCAGCGGCGGCATACTATCTTCATAGTAGGGAGGCCATGGTCCGCTGCCATTGCGCCAGCCGAACTCCGCTCCCGGCACCACATGACAGATCCGTGTCGGACGATACCATGGCATGCCAAGGTCCCATTCCATGTCGGAGTCGTAGGTGAAAAGATCGCCCTGGTCGTTGAAGGCAAGGTCGTAGGCATTGCGGAAGCCACTCGCAAAGAGCTGGAAATTTTTGCCATCGGTGGTGAATCGCGCAATCCAACCACCCGGTGCCATCCGGTCGCGCGCATGGCCGTTGGCATCGGGCAAACGCGGCAGCAACTGGTCTTCGGCCCAATTCGGTGAGACGAGGGAACTGTCCATTTCCGGAAGGGTGGTGAAGTTCCCGCAGGTGACGTAGATCGATTTCTTATCGGGTGACAGAGCCATCTGATGCGGCCCGTGCTCGCCGCGGCCATTGAAGGCTTTCACGAGTTCCGGCGTGTCCGGTTCACCGTCGCCATTGCTATCGATGACGCGCCAGATGCCACTTTGATCGCTGCCTTCGTTGACGGAGACCCACAACACGCCGTCATTCCACAAAAGCCCATGCGCACCCTGCAGCGGGATATCCAAGGGTTCCACCAAGGGAGTGCTGTCGGCCACCGCAGGCACCGTGACGCGATAGATTTTGCCATATTGGTCGGAACAAATGAGTCGGCCGTTGCCATCCACGGTCACTGCCACCCATGAGCCCTGGTTGCTTGGGATCTGATAGATCCGTTCGAGCTTGAAGCCCGACGCGACCCGGAATGACGCCGTCATGTCTTTGGCCATCCCGGGTTCCTCCGGTTCAGCCGGCATGATTTTACCCCAGGGCAGACCACCCATCTTGGTGATCACGGCGGCGGGTGACCATCCTTCGGTATTGAAATCAGGGTTCGACCAGCCATCGGGCGCTTCACCCGCGCAAAGCCAGGTGCCATCGCTCACCACATGAAGGTTTTTCCCATCCTTCAAAGTGACCCGCAGGCGAAGTGCCAGACCCGCCGCACCGTCATCATTGCGGCCTTCCACGGCGATCACATTGCGACCGCCCGGCTTGAGCTGGCTTGTCACGTCATAGGTGCGGGGGTTTTGCCAATCGTTGGCCATGCCAAGGTCATTGCCATTGATGATAACGTGGCTCCAGTTGTCGCAAGAGACTGTCATCGCCCCGCCGGAAATGTTGGGGGGCAGTTGGAACTCGCGGCGGAAAAACACCTTTTCCTTGTCTTTGGCCACCGTGCTTTTCCAGATCCAGGCGATCGCCGGCTGGCCGCTGTTTGCGCCACTGTCAGGCGGTTCGGCCATTGCGGGAAAGACGGCCGCCACCAGAAACGGCAAGAGGAAACGAATCATGAGGACAGCACTACGGCACCCCTGACCCCGGCTTTTCAACTCAATTGCCGGGGCCTCGCCGCAGCCGCTCACGACTCGGCCAGCAATTTCCTGAAATAAGCAATAGTCAGATCGAGGCCCTCCTCCAGGGGAATCTTCGGCTCCCATTTGAGTTCGTTGCGCGCGAGCGTGATATCCGGACGGCGTTGTTTCGGGTCGTCACCGGGCAGCGGGAGATGGGTCAGCTTCGATTTTCCGCCGACCTTTTTCAGGACGATTTCAGCGAGCTCCAGCATGGTGAACTCGCCGGGGTTTCCGAGATTCACCGGACCTGTTAGAGATGGATGGTTCATCAGGCGGACGAAGCCATCGACGAGGTCGTCCACGTAGCAGAACGAACGCGTCTGGTGGCCATCGCCATAGATCGTGAGATCCTCGCCACGCAGCGCCTGCACGATGAAATTGGAAACGACGCGTCCATCGTCGGGCAGCATCCGCGGGCCGTAGGTGTTGAAGATGCGGACCACGCGGATCTCGACCTTGTTTTGGCGGTGATAGTCGAAGAACAGGGTTTCGGCGCAACGCTTGCCTTCATCATAGCAGGCGCGGATGCCGATCGGATTGACGTTGCCATGATAGGACTCCGGCTGCGGATGGACGTCGGGGTCGCCGTACACTTCGGAGGTGGAGGCCTGGAACACGCGGGCTCCGGTCCGTTTGGCGAGGCCCAGGCAATGGATCGCGCCCATCACCGAGGTTTTCACCGTCTTGATGGGGTTATGCTGGTAGTGCGGCGGAGAGGCTGGACAGGCGAGGTTGTAAATTTGGTCCACCTCATACTTGAAGGGCTCGGTGACGTCATGGCGGACCAGTTCGAAGAAGGGGTTTTCCAGCAGATGCAGGATGTTGCGTTTGCGGCCGGTGAAAAAATTATCCATGCAGATGATTTCATGGCCCTCAGCCAGGAGACGTTCACAGAGATGTGAGCCCAGAAATCCAGCTCCGCCGGTGATTAAAATTCGCATGCGGGGAAACCAGCAGCATCCCGC
>JANMJQ010000221.1:0-18319 GCA_031371445.1 Akkermansiaceae bacterium | reverse complement strand
GGGGAACTCCGCCCCATCGCCGTCCCTGACAGTGGATTTCGTTTTCACAAACCTAACCGAGCATTTTCGTGCCCATTTGTCTAGCGCTATCTTGAAATCAACAGCGAAAAGGCCTGCCGAGATTCAAACCAAATGCCCTGGATTGGAATGCTGGACCGCGCTTCCATGCTTGAGTTGCCATCGGATTTCCCGTAATTCCGATCATGGCAGTTTTAGAAACCTCCCAAGTCATTTCCGTTGGCGGCAGCGCCCTGAAAAACCTGCGGTCGTTTGTCAAACGGGGCGCCATCGTCACCACGCCCATCACCATGTTCTTCGGGGCCATCGCGGACCTCGCGTCCACCATCGCCAAATTCTCGCTCTTTCTGTTTTTTGTCTCCCTTTTCATCGCGTTTCTTTCCGGTTCGCTCTGGTTCCTGCGCTACCGTCGCCAATACCTTGCCGCTGTTTCGGATGGCGCGATGCAGCCTCACGAAGTTAAGGAACTCAGCGAGCGCAACGTCTGGTCGGTGCTGTTCGCGTTTTCCATCATCGCATCGATCGTCATGGGCGGCTTCGTGATTTCCGCGGAAATGACGGGCGACCCGAAAAAGGGGGTTCTCGCCAACGTCGTGCCGGGGATGGATAAATTGCAGGCGTCCCTGTTCAGAATCGAAGGCAAAGTAGATGCCGTGAAGGAGGACACTTCTGCCATCCGCGCTACCACTGAAACCATCCACGACGACACCACGGCCTTGCGCCAGGACAGTTCGCACATCGCGGCCTCCGTGGATGAAATCGCGAAGCGCTTCGACTCGCTCGCCAGCACTGGCGGGCTCATCCCCGGCGCGAAAACTCCCGAAGAACATTACCACAACGCGCGCATCCAGGAGTTGAACGGGAACTTCACCGCCGCCCGCAAGGAATATGGCGATTACCTGGCCGCGAACCTCGATGTCCTCGACCCGTGGCAAAGCTATGCGGCCATGCTCAAGGCGCAGGAAGGTCGGGCCGATGCCGCGCAGACGCTGCGTTACTTCGGCGACAAGCTTCAGCCCCGAACGGTCTCTTATGAAACCACGATCGCGTTGTTGGAAGAAACCGCGCAGCGCGTTGCGAAACTCCAGTCCCTTGCGGAGGCGCACCCTGAATATGGCCCATTGCCATATCTCCTGAGCCAGGAATTCTCCGATGCGAAGAAGGGCGAACAAACGCTCGCCGACAAGCGCGCGGAAAAGGACTGGCTGGAAAAATTCCGCACGGCCAATGCGCAAGGAAGGTTCCTCAAATATTTCCTGGATAAGAAGGAAGCGCAGAAATGGATCGAGGAATCCGACGCGCGCTGGGCGAAGTTGGCGGATCAATCCGCTCTCGTAAATCCGGTGACGGTGTCCGCCATGCAAAGCAATGCCGGATGGAGCGTCAACTTCGGTTTGGCCGATTACAAGGTGAAGGAGTTATTCTATCAACTCGATGGCAAGGGCGAATTCGTCTCCACCGGCCTTCTGCCAAACGTTAATCCGCAAACCGGATTGCCCATGGTGAATACCAACGTCCCGCTCCTGAACCTTCCACCGGGTGAGCACACGCTGATGGTGAAATACACGGACAAGAACGGCCAGACGAACGGCCCCTACACCCTCAAATTCTCCACCGCCGGCGAGCAGATGGCACAGGGGAAAATGATGCTCAACGCGGCGTCCGGCGCGTGGCTCATGTTCCGCGATTATGACGGCAAGGTGTTGTTATATTTCTCCACCCTCATGTCCTATCGGCCGGTGATCAAGGAGGTCCACTATTCGCTCAACAGCGAGGCGTTGGATAAGACCTTCGCCTTCAAGCCAACGGAAACCATGTATGAAGTCGGCGACGATCTCTATCTAAGCGTTCCCAATGACTCCCAGTTTGTGAATGTGCAGGTCACCTTCAAGGACGGCACCAAATCGCCGGTGCAGAAATACGTGAGGACAAAGTGAAGGTTGGAGATGTTGATTTCCGACTGCTCAGACAGGAAGCGCTGCAAAGGGCTTGTCTGAATTCCTTGCCATGTTTCGCGGGCGCGGTCGAGGGAGCGGGAGGGATCGGAGAGTTCCTGCATGCGTTCGTAGCCTTCGAAGACGGCGAGGTTCTCGTTCATTAAACTAATGGTGTTCAAAAGAACTGTTTCGGCAACTCAAATTGTGGATGATTGTGATCTTTTTAAGGTGCTGGAACAGGCATGGCGGTTGGAAACCGCTGCCACAGTTAGAAATCCGCGAAGAGGTCCATTTGGGGGGCGTTTGGTTTCGGCAACGACGGCTGGTCAGTATTTTTGGCCTTGGGTCCTTGCGTCTTCGCCTCGGGTTTCACGGAGTGAAGCTCGAGGTGGGAAAGAATGGATTTCGCCCGTTCAACGACAGCCTTCGGCAAACCCGCAAGTCGGGCAACCTGGATGCCGTAGGATTTGTCGGCGGCACCGGGCAGGATCTTGTGGAGGAAGATGATTTCTTCGTTCCACTCTCTAACAGCGACGTTGTAGTTGGCGACAGCCTGTTTGGTGTTCGCGAGGTCGGTGAGTTCGTGATAGTGGGTGGCGAACAGCGTGCGGCAGCCGATGGCATCATGCAAATGTTCCGCCACCGCCCAAGCGATGGACAGGCCGTCGAAGGTTGCCGTGCCGCGGCCGATTTCATCGAGGATGACGAGCGAACGGTCCGTGGCGTGATTCAAAATCAAGGCGGTTTCGCTCATCTCGACCATGAAGGTCGATTGGCCGCGCGAGAGGTCATCGGAAGCACCCACACGGCAGAAAATGCGGTCCACCAAGCCCAATGTCGCGGCGTCGGCGGGAACGAAGGCACCGATCTGCGCCATTACGGCGATCAGTGCGATCTGCCGGATGTAGGTCGATTTGCCGGCCATGTTGGGACCTGTTAGAATCTGCAGGCGGGCGGTTTCGGGGTCGAGTTCGGTGTCGTTGGGGACGAATTTCACCTCCGTCAAAGTTTGTTCAAGCACCGGGTGGCGGCCGTTGGTGATGAAGAACGCGTTTGAAGAATCGAGCACTGGCCGACAATGACGATGATACCTTGCAACCTCTGACAAGGCACAAAGCACATCGATTTCCGCTACCGCGGCGGCGGTCTCCTGGATCGCGGGCAAATGTTCAACCACTTGTAAACGCAGTCTTCCGAACAGTTCGATCTCGAGTTGTTTCGAGCGTTCCTCCGCGCCGAGGACTTTGTTTTCCATTTCCTTGAGCGCCGGCGTGATGTAGCGCTCTGCGTTCGACATGGTTTGCTTGCGGCGGTAGTCATCCGGAACTTTCGCGAGATGGGACGAGGTGATTTCGATGAAATAGCCGAAGATGTTGTTGAACTTGATCTTCAGCGAATCGATCCCGGTGCGCTTGCGTTCGTCTTCCTGCAGGCGTGCGATCCAATCCTTGCCACCACGGGAAGCGTCGCGAAGTTCGTCGAGCTCCGGTGACCAGCCATCGCGGATCACGCCACCGTCGCGGAGATGGGCGGGAGGTTCGTCGGCAAGGGCCCTGCCGAGCATTTCTGTTAGATCGTGGAATTCCCGGAGACGGGGCAGTAGCGTCGATTGGAGATTGCCGATGGAAGACAGTGAAAGGGAGGAAAGGTCTTCCTTGAGCGCGGGGACATGTGAAAGCGATACCCCAAGCGATTGAAGGTCGCGGGCATTGCCGGAGCCTTGCGAAAGCCGTGAGGTGGTGCGTTCGATGTCGCGGATGCCTTTCAGCGCGTCCCGACATTTCGAGAGCAGAAAGGGTTCTTCGAGAAAAGCAGCGATCAAATCCTGCCGCGCGGTAAGAACTGTTAGATCGCGCAAGGGATGCAGAATCCAGTCCCGTAATAGCCGCGCGCCCATGGGTGTTGCGGTGCGGTCGAGCACTCCCAACAGCGTGTGCGCCTTGCCCGCGCGCGATTCGACAAGGTCAAGATTGCGCTGCGAAGCCGCGTCGATGAGGACATGGGCCGAGTTGCTCCGCACGCGCGGCGGATGCAAATGACCGCAGGGCCGGCGGAGCTGGTGGATCAAATAATGCAACACCGCACCAGATGCACCGCTGGCCGCGAACAGATGCGCGCAGCCGAAGCCATCGAGCGAATGCACGTTGAAATGCGATTTGAGAAGTTGGCCCGCATGCTCGGGAAGGAAGGTGTAGCCTTCGTAGCTCAGTGAATTCGCCAGTTTTCCAAACTCGGCGGCCTGATGATCGGGAATGATCAACTCCGACGGACAAAGCCGCGCCAATTCATCCTCGAGGTGAGCCAAGTCCGCGAATTCGGCAATGATGAACTCGCCAGTAGTATGATCGACGCAAGCAAGTCCCACGGATTTTCCATGACGATAGACAGCGGCCAGGTAGTTGGGGCGCTGGTCGTCGAGCAGCGTCATGTCATCGATCGAGCCCGGTGTTAGAATCCGTGAAATCTCGCGCTGCACCAATTTTCCCGCGACGGGATCCGACGTTTGCTCAGCGATGGCAACCCGTTTGCCCGCCTGCAGCAGCCGGGCGATGTAGCCCTGGGCCGCATGATAGGGGACGCCGCACATAGGAGTGCCACCGCGTTTGGTGAGGGCGACGTTCAGGATCGGCGACGCGGTCTTCGCGTCCTCGAAGAACATTTCATAAAAGTCCCCGAGCCGGTAAAAGAGGATGATGTCCGCCGGCAGCGAGCGCCGCATGGCTTGGTATTGCGCCATCATCGGCGTCAGCGCGGGCTCGGACATGGGCGGAGACTGAGGGGCTGGGACGGAAGAATCAAGAAGGGGGAAGAGAGGCTTTTTTTGGGAAAAAACTGGACATGGGTGCCACATGCCATACCGTGTATGGCATGAAAATGACGATGCACATCGACGAGGCCCTGTTGGACCGAGTCATCGAAGCCTACGGCTTCGAAAGCAAGACGGAGGCCGTTGAAATGGCCTTGCGCGAGCTGGATCGCAGGGTCCGTTTCCGCGAGTTGGGCAAGATTGGGATGGGAATGACGCCTGAGGAATTGGGCGACGCCGTGGACCCCAATTATGATTTGATGACCTTGCGAGTCGCCGAAATTCCGCCCAAATATGGCAAGTGACGTCTTGGTAGATAGCAACGTTTACATCGACCTCTTCAACGCGAGGAAGGATGTCGTGGCGGTGCTTGTAGATTGGGCCGAGGAGCGTGACAGAAATCTTGCGATCTGCGGGATGATTCGGCTCGAAGTTTTGCGCGGCGTGAAATCGCTGAAAGCATTCCAAAGGCTTTCCTCACTGATGGATGTGATGATCAACATCCGCACGGATAACAATCTGTGGACCGAAGCGACGGATCTCGCGTGGTCACTCGATCGCAAAGGCAAAATTATTCCCGGACCCGACGCGATCATTGCCGCCGCCGCTTTGCGGACGGGATCGATGGTGATGACTTCGGACAAGCACTTCAGCCTGATCGAAGGACTACGCGTGATTGCGCCGCCCGTGGAGTGGTTTGCTTGAAATCGAAGGCGATCAGCGCACGCGCTCAAGCAGCCACGCGAGCAGCCCGCTGATCGGAAGACGCTCCTGCTCCATCGAATCGCGATGGCGGATGGTGACGGTGTTTTTCAATTCGTCGCCGGATTCACCGAGCGTTTCGAAATCGACGGTGATGCAGAAGGGCGTGCCGACCTCGTCCTGGCGGCGATAGCGGCGGCCAACGGCACCACCATCGTCATAGGAGACGGTCATCCACGGCTGCAGCGCCTTCTGGATCTCGCGGCAGATGCGGACTTGTTCTTCGTTCTTCTTCAACAACGGGAAAATACCCGCCTTGATCGGTGCCATGCGCGGCACGAAGCGCAGCACGGTGCGGCTTTCATCTTTGCCCTTTTCGTCTGTTAGAGTCTCTTCATCGAAGGCTTCGCAAATCAGCGCCAGCACGGTGCGGTCGCAACCGGCGGAGGGTTCAACGACATGCGGCAGGAATTTTTCCTTCGTCTCCTCGTCGAAATACAGCAGCGACTTGCCCGCGCCTTTTTCATGCACGCCGAGATCGTAATCGGTGCGGTAGGCGACACCTTCCAACTCCTGCACGCCAAACGGGAATTCGTATTCGATGTCGTAGGTCTTCTTCGAATAGAAGGCGCGCTCGCCATCGGGAATGTCGTTGATGTGCAGTTTTTCGCGCGGGATGCCGATTTCGCCGTAAAATTTCAAGCGTTCCTCAAGCCATTCGTCTGTCAGGCGAAGGCCGTCGTTCGGATGGCAGAAGTATTCGATCTCCATCTGTTCGAATTCGCGCGAACGGAAGGTGAAATTGCGCGGATTGATTTCGTTGCGGAACGACTTGCCGCATTGTGCGATGCCGAAGGGCAGCTTCACGCGGTTGGAATCGAGGACATTCTTGTACTGCACGAAGATCGACTGCGCGGTTTCGGGCCGGAGATAGGCGATCTGGTCACCGGTCGCGCCGAAGTTTGTTTGCAGCATCAGGTTGAACTGGCGCGGTTCTGTTAGAAGTGAGCCATTGTCGGGGTTGAAGCTTGTTGTGCCCGTAAGTTCTTCGCGGCGCTCTTCGGTTAGTTCGAGTTCTTTTGGCGAAATTTTCTTATCGGGCATCAACTCGCCATAAAATTTCCGCGCGGTCTTGTGTGACTCGATCGGATCCTTGCCCGGTGCCACCAGCACTGCGAAGGCACGGTCAACGCTCCAGGCAGTAGCCGGATGTTTTGCGCCCGAAAAATACACCGCGGTTCCATCCTGGGCGGGAATTTGATCCGCGCGCAACCGTGCTTTCGAGAGCAGGCAGTCGCACATCGGATCGCTGAATCCACCGACGTGGCCTGAGGAAATCAGCACCTGTTCCATCGTTAGGATCGCACCGTCCATGCCGAGCACGTCGTCGCGTTCCTGTACCGTCTTGCGCCACCAATAGTCTTTGAGATTCCGCTTTAGCTCGGCTCCCAGCGGACCGTAATCCCAGCATCCATTCAGACCGCCATAGAGTTCGCCGGCCTGGAAAATGAAGCCGCGGCGTTTGCACAGGGACACGATTTTCTCCATGCGGGCGGGATCGGTGACATCTTTGTTGGCCATAAAATTCGGACGGTCGGGGCGCGGATGGAAGCAGGCGGGGGCGCTTGCCGCAAGACGGGATTGCGCGGGCAGTTCTTCGGTTTTTTCCTTCGAAAACGAAACATTTGCCCCGTATGGTTGTTTTTGATCGGATGCCTCAAGCCACACCCATGACCACTCCATTTCCCAAGATTCTTACCGTCGCGCTCAGCAGCGCCATTTTGCTCGCAGCCGCAGTTGCCCAAGAAGGTCCGCGCAAAAAGAAGCCGCACGCCGAACCCGATCTCAGCAAGCTGCCGCCGGCGGCGAAGCAGGCAGGGCTGACTTACGAGAAGGACATCCGCCCGATGTTGGATCAGTCATGTTTCCGTTGCCACGGCAAGGACAAGCACAAGGGCGACCTGCGGCTCGATAGCCTGGAGGCAGTGTTGAAGGGCGGCGAGGATGGCAAGGTTGTCGCGCCAGGCGAAAGCGCGAAAAGCCCGTTGGTGGTTTCGGCTGCGCAAATCGACGAGGAGACCGCGATGCCACCCAAGAAAAAGGGTGGTCCCGGCAACGGCCCGAAGCCGGGTGCGCCCGATGGTCCCAAACCGCCTGCGGGTCCTGATGGAAAGCCTGCCCAGCCACGCGGTGGTCCGCCTGCGAAACCTTTGACGGCCGATCAGGTCGGCATCCTCCGGGCTTGGATCGACCAAGGGGCGAAGTAATTCCCGGAAGTTTTTGGCGGGCGAAGTTTGGGCTCCGATTCACGGGACGGACCCGCGCGTATTTTTTTCGTCGTGCCGATCATTTTCGCAAAAGCTCGCCGATTGGCTGGCCATCTGCAATGAACGTGGAGCCATCGGCTTTATTGTTAGATCCATGAATCATACCCGTTGTCCCTGGCTGCCTGTGCAGCATGAACTTTACCGCGACTATCACGATACCGAGTGGGGCGTGCCTTCGCGGGATCCGCGTTATTTGTTTGAATTGATCTGCCTTGAGGGAGCGCAGGCCGGGCTATCGTGGTGGACCGTGCTCCAAAAACGCGAGCGTTATCGCCATGTCTACCATAACTTCGAGCCTGCCCGTGTTGCCGCCATGAAGGACACCGAGCTCGACAAGCTGGTGCTCGATTCCGGGATCATCCGTCACCGCGGGAAAATCTTTTCGGTGCGCCAGAATGCGCGGGCCTGGCTTGAGATCGATGAACCCGTCGAATGGCTGTGGAGCTTCGTGGGCGGGAAACCGAGGATCAACCGCTTCAAAGATCTAACAGAATTTCCCGGCAAGACGGCCGAGTCGGACGCGCTGTCGAAAGCCTTGCGTAAGGCGGGCTTCAACTTCGTAGGCTCCACGACCATGTATGCCTTCATGCAGGCATGCGGGATGATGAACGATCACACGGTCGATTGCTTTTGCAAAAAGGGAGGCAAGTGAGGTTTACGCCATCGCGTAGTGGCAATGCGGCCGGAATAGGGTATTACTTGTCCTGTCGCCACGAAGCACCCCACGAGGCGACCGAACTCCCCCGGGTTCATCAACCCCCCGTTCAGAAAGGCTGGCGAGAATCGGATCACCCCCACCGATTTTCCGCCGGCCTTCTTAATTTACGGAAGATCACTTCGCCGCAAACACGCGCGACGCTGAGAGCGCGAATTGTTCCGGGTCATACATCGCTTCGACCTTGGCGGGCGGGGCGGTGGCTTGGCCGGAGATGGTGCAGCGGGCGAGGTAGGTGAGGGTGTAGGTGCCCTTGCGATAGACGTGGTCCAGGAAGAACTCGGCGCGGTTGCTGCGAAGTTCGCTGTGGCTCACGGTCCATTCGTGTTCGCTGGTGTTGATGCCGCCCGCGGCGCGCTGAGTGGCGAAGTCGTTGTTCACGGTTTCGAAAACCGATGGCAGCAAATCCTCGATGACGAGATAGCGCGTGTCGTCCTTGGGCAGGGTGACGCGCAACGAGACGCGGATCATGTCGCCAACCTGCGGTTCTGTTAGAATCGCGGTGGTGCCATCGGCATTCACCTTTTCATAAATGCGGTCGATCGACAGGCCGTTGTTCGCGACGGGCTGGAATGGTTCGATTTTTGGCTTCGACGCGACATTCATCCGGACATAGCCGTTGTGATCGGAACTGAGCGCGAGCTTGAGATCATTGGACAGCTTGAACGAACGCGAAACCGCGGGATGATCCTCGTTGAGCGCGATCGCTTCTGAAGCGGTTGCGGTGTCGAGGGTGAGATTGATCGGTGCGGTGTCGAGTTTCTCGTTTTGCGCGAAGGTCGCCATCGCCATAAGGCTCCAGCCGTTGACCCAGGTGGTGCGCCAGTGGCCGTAGGGATTGCGGTCGTGGAGCATGCGGTCGAGCGCTTTTGCGGGTTCGGGGCCATCCGGAGAGATCGCGATCCAAGCGATCAAACTGAAGGCGTCCTCGGCGGTCCATGGCATCCATTCGTCGCTTTTGGATTTGAACGGCACCTTCGACAATAGCACCGACTTTGCCTTGGCGAGAGTCGCGGCATTTTCCTGGTCACCCAACGCGATGCCTGCGGCGAGCAGCGAACGGGCTGACGGTGTGAGTTCCGCGATCCGGTCGATCAGCTTGTTCTGATAAGCGGCTTGCGGCGAGCCGGCGAGCGAGAGCACCAGCAACGAGCGGCAGTGGGTTTCCAGTACGGATGGCGATTTCTCCGCGGCGAGCCCGCGCAGGCTTTCTGTTAGATATTTCGTGAGCGATTCGATGGCGGAATCAGGGACATCCGCGCCCTTTTCGGAAGCCATCAACAATCCGAGTGCCGCGTATGGCGTTGCCCATGGCACGGTTTGGGTTCCCCCGGGCCAATAGGTGAACGAGCCGTCGGGAAGTTGCATGGAAAGCAGGCGGTCGGCGCCGGCCTGGATCGCGGCTGCAACTTTCTTTTCAGGCATGGCCGCGAATTTCGGGATGACCGGGGCAAGATCCTCGACTGCGAGCCAGGGGATGAGCGATGAGGTCGTTTGTTCGACGCAGCCGTAGGGATAATGCAGCAGGAAATCGACCGAACCCGCGGCTTCCAAAAGAGGCGAGCGGGAAAACTCGAGATCGACGTCGCCACGGCCTTCTAACAGATTGCGGTCGATCTGCTGACGGAGATCGCGCTTTTCGGAGGATTTCGGGAAGTTCACCAGCTTCGATTGGCGCAGCAACGGCATTGGATATTCGACTTGGAAACGTGCCTCAACGGCGTCGCTGAGGTTGTGCTTGAGTCCTGCTGTTAGATTTCCCGACGTGAGCGAAACCGGTGTCGCCTGCCAGGTGAGGACGGCTTCACCCGTATCATCGGCGCGGGTGGGGAATACGACGGTTGCAGAGCCGCCCGCTGCCAGTGTGACGGTTTGGGTGGTGGCGCCCAACGGGCCCGCGCAAGGTGTTCCGGAACTTGCGCCAGTGCCGAACTTGATTTCCCAGGTGCCGGAATAGGTCGAGGCGTTCTGGACGAGCACCTGCGAGTTGAAGGTGTCGCCCTGGTTGGCAAAGCGAACCGTTTTGGGCTCGAGCATCAGGTCCTTTTTGACGACAATCGCCGACTCCACCGTGCCGAAGCGCGCAGGGCCCTGATGGGCAACGGCGATCAGGCGATAGCGGGTCAAGGTATCCGGCATCTTGAAGGTATGCGTGAATTTCCCACTGCCGTCCGCGACTAAAGCAGGGGCCCATGTCGCGCAGGGGTCGAAATTTTTCCGCATCAAATCAGCCAGCTTGCCAAGATCGCCGCCGCCGCCGATGAAGAATCCTTTGTTGGAAAACTCCTGCTCTGCGGGGTCTTCGGCGATGAAGGTTTCAAACGATGTCCCCGTGTCCACGGTGAGGTTCCGCGGTTTGTAAAAGTAATCCATCGGCTGTGGGGTGTCATATCCCATGACCGCCAGCGTGCCTTCGTCCTCGGCGTAAACCGTGACCTCGGCGCCGGCGGCGGGACTGCCATCGGCGAGCTTCACCGTTCCTGTTAGAGTCACTTCATCGCCCGGCCGGAACGATGGCGCCGCCTTTTCGCCTTTGGTGGAAATCGTCATTGTCCCCGAGTCAGGCGCGGTGGCCTTGAGATCCACGGCGAGGCGATCCCGCGCGTCGTCCACGATCAATTCGCAATAGCCGAGACGAAGCTGCGGCTCCTTGTGCTCGCGCGCGGATTCCTTCGCGCCTTTGACGATCAGCACCGACACATAAGCGTTCGGTGCGTCATCCGCGCTGATGGGGACCTCGACGACGGGATTGTCGGCCTTGAGCTGGACCATGAAGGAGCGCAGGACTTTCTCGCGCTCGACGGTCACCAAGGCAGTGCCTTCAATAGGCGACAGCACCAGCACACGCGCGGTGTCACCGGCCTTGTAGGACTTTTTCTCGGCCACCAATTTCACACGCATTCCATCTTCGTAAAGCCATGGATACTCCTTGGTGCCATAGACGTTGAAATAGGTGACGGTGGCAAAGGTCCGGCCATCCGGGTCCACGCCCTTGACTGTTAGATAATGCAGGCCCGTTTCCTTGGGCGTGATCGTGAATGGCGTGCCCTGGCGTGTGGATGCCGTGGGATCGATGGCGATGTCCGTGGTGCTGACCGTTTGTTCGGTGACGTCGTTGCGGGTGGCGGTGGCGCCGGAATCCGTGCGTGACTTCACCGCGGTATTGACCTCGCGGGTCAGGGTGGCCGTGACTTTGACCGCTCCCGGGAAGGGTTCGCCGTTGATGTCAGCGGCGACGAGTGTCAGCGGCACGGTGTCGCCCGCACGGATGAGGATGTCCTTGCGCGAAATGCCGACATAGACCGACGACGGGTGGACGGTCGTGGTCTCGCTTGATGTGAGGGTCTGGTTGTTGGCGTCGGTCACTTCGGTGGAAATGACGACCTCGCGCGCCGTGGGAAACTCGGCCTGTGGAATTTCCACGGCGAATGTTCCCTTGCCATCAGGACCGAGCATCGCTTCGCCTTGGAATTGCGAACTCTGGCCAGTGGAATTGCCGCTGCCTTCTTCATCATCCATCCGGTAGCCGAAATAATGAAACCAGTAAGCCCAGTCGTCGGTCTTGTGATTGCCAAACAAGTAATCGCGGAAACGTTCGGGATATGGATTCTCGGTGGTGATCCGGCTGAAATGCTTGATCTTGCCCGCCGCGACTGGTTGGCCTTGGTAATATTTCGCGGACACTTCGCAGGCAACCGATGCAGCGGCCAGCGCGGGTGTGGCGATCGTTTCCGTCACTTCAAAAGCGTTGCGCCGGAACTCCTCGACCCGCAGCGGTATTTCAAAACGGGCGCTTGCCTGGATAGCCTCCTGCTTTTCGTAATCCTCGTCGCCAATCGCTTCGGCTTCGGCGAGCTCGTCGGGGTATTCGAGGCGGATCAGATGCTCGCCGGTTTTTCCTTCCGGCAGGGTGAAGGAGAAATCGAATGAGCCGGCTTCCGACACGGTGACATCGCCCGAGTAAAGTTCCTTCTCGGCGGGATCGATCACCAGGATGCGCGTCTTGCCGGGCTTCACCGCCTCGATCGCATTGCCATGCTGGTTGCGGACGAGGCCCTTCAATTTAACAGTTTCACCGGGGCGATACAGCGAGCGGTCCGTGAACATGAATGCCTCACGCGTTGTTTCGACCGCTTTGTTCCATGAATAACGAATGGGGAAATGCCAGAGCCCCACCGTGTCGAGCGTCGAATCGAAAGCTGTTAGATATCCGTCGTTGCCCAGGGTCGCCTTCAGGTGGCGCGTGGCCTCGCTGCGCGGCACGGAAACCAAGCCGGATGCGTCGGTGGTTGCGGATTGGATCGAAACCGCATCTTCTCCAAACATCTCAACCTTCACCCCTGGCAGCGGCGTGCCGGTGTCGCAGGAAAACGCATAAACAACCGCGTCCTTCTCCGTGAGCTTCCAAGCAAGGCCGATGTCGGTCAGTTGCACCAGCGCCTGTGCGTTGCGGCGTCCTTCCTTGCCGCTGTCGGCGTTTGGTTCGCCGGTGATGTCCACGAACAGCGCGGCATCGCGAAGACCTTTGGGCAGGAGTTCGTCCCATGAAAGCGTGATCTCCTTCGAGGTGTCGACCGCGTTGTCGAGTTCGATTTCCTTGTCGAAAACCAGTTCGCCGGCAACGAGTGGATAAGGCACCGGCGCCGCGGGTTGGATTTCTTCGCCATCGTGTCCAAGGCCGGTGTAATTGCGATAGCCTTGGTAGGCGCGGACGAGATCGGTGCCTGCGAGTTTCTTGATGCGGATATGAACCGACGAGAGATTGATGGTGAGCACGCGATAGCTGCGGCTGCCACCCGCGAGCTGGGCCTGGTTGTCGGAAGGCAGGATCAACTCGGAATCGAGATGCTCGAACTCGACCTCTTTGGTCAGGTCGGCATCCAGTTCCATGCCGGCCTTCGAGACAAAGGGAGGCTTGAGCGTGACCTTGTATTTGTCGTTTTCCGAATAGTCGCCTGTTAGATAAATTACACGTCCGTCCGATTTCGCCGCCAGGTTCGTTGGCGCGGGATCGATCTCGACGCAGCTTGCCACAAAGTCGGCGGGCAGGACTTCGGGCACCGCTTGGTTGAATTCGATCGCGACCTGGCGGGGCACATCCGGAGTTACCTCCGAGTTGATCGAGGTAATGCGGAAAGGCTCGATCTTGCCAATGTCATAGCTCGCATCTTCGGGCAGCCGGGCATTGCCGGATGCATTGGGAAGGCCTTTCAAAATGGAAATGCCCCATCCCTCTCCCGGCGGCAGCGGTGTGACCGGACGCACGATGAGGATGTTTGGCACCGGCGATTCAGGGGCGGTATCCGGTGCCGGAGCTCCTGCAAATCGCGAGGCCCATGGCCGGTAGGAAGTGAAGTAACCGGCGGTGGCAATCGTCGCGCGCTCAAGCTTGGCTGCGACGCGCTGGCCGTTTTTGGAGGCGAAGGACACAAAGGCCGCCGCCGCCGCGGGATCGACCGCGTCGTTGAACGCCATCACCCACTCGCCGGTGGACGGCACGTAGTCCGACGACCAACGGTTCGGCGGATTCGCCGCCATGATGCGGAAGGGTTCGGCGGCGACGGTCACAAAGACGCCAGCAGGCACCGGCGACTGGTCGAGATAGCGGAGTTTTTGTGGAATCGAAAATGTGTAAGTGGCACCGATCGCAGCACCTTTGTCGGGGATCAATTGCGCGATATTCTGGGCCTTCCACAACAACTTGCCGGGAAGTGGCGGAGTGATTTCCAGCCAGGTGTTAGGGACGGTTTTGCCCAACTCGGAGGTGGCGACCACCGGGAAGTCCAAAACGAGGTCGATCTGTGATTCAGGAGCCAGCGAAGGCGTCGAAACAACCAGCCGCGGAGCAGCCGGAGAGCTTGAGGAAACAGCCAAAAACAAGGTAATGGCGGATAATACGGTTTTCATTGGAGCGAGGATTGAAACGGATCGATTACATATACGAAACGCATGCGATGGAAATTCAATTTATCAGGGAAATGTATAACTGTATTTTGGGTGCTTCGGTGATTGCCCTTTGCATGATTTCTGCGACATTTCTGCTGTGACTCAACCCACGCAAACTATCATCCGCGGGCTTCTGGCCGGCGCGGTTGCGCTTGCCGGTATGGCTTGTGCGCCGAAGACGACCATGGTGAGTCATCGCAATCCGACGGCGGCCGCCAAGGCGGATTCGTTCGGCTATCGCAAATGGATCGCGCCAGGCGTCGAGCAGGACGTCGTCATCATCGGCATCCACGGATTTTGCGGGGCCTCCATCGACTACGCGAATCTCGGCAACCACCTTCTCCAACACCAACCGAAAACCGGCCTCTACGCCTACGAGGTCCGCGGCCAGGGCAGCGATCCGATCCACGAGCGCCGCGGGGACATCGGCGACCCGCGCGACTGGTATCGGGATTTGTTTGCCTTCACCCAACTCGTCGAAGAACGGCACCCGAATGCTAAAATCGTGTGGTTTGGGGAGAGCATGGGGGCCCTGATCGCGGCCCACGCGTGGCGGATCGCCCCGGCCGATGACCCGCCCTGTGATGGGCTTATCCTATCATCGCCGATCGTGCGATTCCGCGACGACATCCCGGCCTGGACGCCCGGGCTAGTGGAAATCGCCGCATCGACGCTGCCCTTGGCGCGGATTTCCACCCGCACGCTGGCAGGCGGACAGGACATTCAAATGACCCAGACGACCTTTCATAATGAACAGGTTCAGAAGAATTCCTACAACGTCGACAAGCACACGCTGCGGTTCATTGGCGCGCTTTCACAGCACATCAGCACCATGAACGATTGCGCGGCGACCCTCCGCTCGCCGGTGCTGGTTCTGCACGGCGACAAGGATTTCCTGAACACGGATTCCGACGTCCGCGGCTTCGTGGCCCGGATTCCGGCGGGAGTGCCAAAGACTTACCACAACTACTCCAACGCCTACCACCTGCTGATGTATGACGAGAAGCGCGAAGCGATCTTCAGCGACGTCGAAAGCTGGGTGAACAAGCTGCGGCACCTCCGGAGGACGAAATTTTAGAGGGAAATCGTCAGGATTCGTCTTGACGGACCTGATCCCGCGGCCATCCTCCGCCTCCCGCAACCCCAACGTTTTAAAGATCATGGCCCGCATTTGCAGCATTCGAGGAACCCGTGTCCGCTCCGGTGGAAGAATTCACCGCTCTGGCTTGGCCAAGAAAAAGGGCGGTATCGGCCGCCACGTGACCAAGGTCGTGAAGCGCACTTTCTCGCCGAACCTCCAAACCAAGCGCATCTGGGTGCCGGAGCTCGATAAATACGTGAAGATCAAACTGAGCTGCCGCGCGCTCAAAACCGTCAACAAAAACGGCGCCTACGTGACCTTGAAAAAGGCCGGAATCGTTTGATTCGGTTCGCGGAAATCAAATTTTCAAATCAGCCCGGTGGAAACACCGGGCTTTTTTTGTCGAAGAAGTTGAGAGTTGATGGTTGACGGTTGAGAGCAAAGAAAAGAGGTAATACTCAAAAATTAGTGAAAAACGATCCAACTCTTCGTCTGGATTCTGGTCTCTGCTTTCTTTCTCTCAACACTCAACAATCAACTCTCAACTATTACTGGCACCAGCACCCCGTCCGTCATCCCGTGGATCTTCTTCTTATCCGCGGGAACGATGGTTGCCAGGCAGCCGCCGAATGAGGTTTCGCCTTCGTTGTCGGTGAAAAAATAAGGGCACAGGCGGACGCGCCCTTCCATCATTTCCACCGATCCGTCATCGCGGAACACCGGATGTTCGATGCGCCGTCCTTCGCGGAATTCCTGAAGGATCCACGGTTGTTCGGAGGATTGTTCGAGGGCGTAACCCAAGCGCTCGGCCCACTCGGCGCCAGGCAGGTCGTGGCCGATGAAAACACCGCGCGAACCCCAGGCCGACTCGTGGAAGCCGCTGACTTTGAGGACAAGCTGCCGTTCTTTTTGGGAAAAATTCGCGACCTCCTCCCATGAATGCGCGTTGAGGCGGGGCAGGGCGGCGTGGGGTGGCAACGGTTCGGGATCGAGCACCCAGCCAAAGGGCACTAGTTCGCGCAAGCGCCGGAGATGGCTGCCGCGAAGGGCATGCTCCCAGACTTTTTTCAAGGCCGGCGACCACAGCAAGGCGAGCCACAACTTGTCCTCAAGATGCGGCTTGAAGGGCGGTGTGATTTGCAATTTTCCCTCAGCCGCCTGCTCGGCGAGATGACGGGCTTCGGGAATCGATTCCCAATCGAAGAGTTCAAAAAACCGATAGAGCGCCTTGCCGTCGGACTCATATTCCTCCGCGGCCGCGACTTTCCATGCGTCGCCGAGTTGTCCGGTCAGCCACTCCATTTCAGGGCGATAGTCCATCGATTCCTCGGAAACCAAAACGGTTCCGCCGTCGGGCATCAGCGAGCGAAAGCCCTCCAGCATTCCATCCGCGCCGCCTAACACTTCGTAACCGGCTGCCGAATACATTTGTGACAACCAGGCCGTGACGCCGATCCCTCCCGGCACGCTGTCGAGTTCGGTGATCGAAAATCCTCCTTCTGTTAGAATTAGGTCCGGCCGGATCACCCTGGGAAACTGGGAGGCGGTCGATGGCTCGCGTTGGAGTTTGGCCATCCAGTCGGGCTTACCCTCGTCGAGCAGTTCGGCAAGCCAGCCCGGCAGCTTGCCGGCCGCGCTGCGCCGATAGAGCCCGTCGCAGGCTTGTTGGAAACGTGCCAGCGGATGACCCATGGCCATCATCGTCCGCGCTTCATGCTCGGTTAATTTCAAGGGCTCCGGTGACCAACGCCACGCCCCGCCACCAAACAACCCGCCTTCCGGCAATCCGTTCCGCAAATCCGCAAGGCTCAATCCCATCCCGCCGCGAACTTCATCGTCATCGCTTCTCATGCCAAGTGATTCTTCAGAAACTCAGGAAACTGCCGCTGTGTTTTTGCGCAGCCAGTTGGCGAAGGCGTCTTCGTCCATTTCGCCGGCGGCGAGGCCCAGATAGACTGGATATTTTTCCTCTTCGGTGGCAGTTGGCCGGAGCCCGTTGAGAATGAGAAATGTTTCGCAAACCACCGCGGCGCTGCGTTTGTTGCCATCGAGAAAGGGATGGTTCTTCGCCAGTCCGAAAGCATACGCGGCCGCGAGTCCACATATGTCCGGCCGTGGGGTTTCATAATCCCATTTTGAGAGCGGTCGATTCAATGCGGATAGCAACATCCCTTCATCGCGGATTCCATCGATGCCGCCATGCTCTGCAAGCTGCCGGGCGTGCATGCGGTGGACGGTTTCCAGTTCGATCCACTCCGGTTCGCTATTTTCGGCCGCAGTCACTGGGCCAATTTGTGCAGCAGATTCCGGTTATCACGCATCACTTGCTCGGCGACCTCCATCTGCCGCCGAACCTTTTCGTCCAACGCAGACACCGAAAATCCGAGCGGCGTTTCCGTGAGGAAAAGCGTGTCACCCTTGCCGACACGCAGCTTTTCCAGCACTTCCTTCGGCAAAATGACGCCTGCGGAGTTGCCGATGCTGGTGATTTTCAAGGTCGCGGTCATGTCATTACGTTATAACGAATGTTCGACAAGTCCAGTCTGGAAAAATCCTCGCCTGACCCGATTCTAGCTCAAGCCCCATGCCCGAAGCGCTCCGCTACCCATGCCCGACTTGCGGCAGTGACGTCGAAGTCGGCAAGCCGTGTCCGGGCTGCGCGAAGAAACCGGCGAAACTCAAGCCCGCCCGGAAATCCTGGGAGCAGGACAAGGCCCTCGATGGCTTGGATCTGCCCGATGACGATTTCGACTACGACGAATTCGTCAAAAAGGAATTCAGCAAGCT
>JANMJQ010000199.1:0-2256 GCA_031371445.1 Akkermansiaceae bacterium | reverse complement strand
CGAGCTCGTGATGCGGATGTAATCCCAGCCATAACGATCGTATTTGCCGGTGGGATCGGCTTCCCACAAATCGCGGAACTTCAGGTTGCGGATGATGACGTTGCCCGCCCCATGCACATCGATCATGCCATGGCGGATGGTTGCGCCTTCGCCGCCACCGAGGATGGTGGTATTCGAACGCACCTCGACCTTGCCGACATTTTTGAGCGTTTCGCCTCCGGGTTCATTGGCCAACTCGCCAAGATCGATGTCGGCCATGACCCTGATAATGCGTGGGGCATTATGCTGAGCAGCCTTTTTCCCGATGTCCGCACGTTCACAGGCATTGCGAAATTCCTGAGCCGTCCGGACTTCCACAACCTGGCCTTTTTCTCCGCCTGTCAGGTGGTCCACACCATACCCAGCAACCGTTGCAAAACCGACTGGCCCGAAGGCAGGATCGCCGGATGCTGTCTGCGCGGACAGCGGAGCGGCAAAGAGCAGAAGAACGGATATCCCTACCATCGATTCGTTGGGGAGTCGTATGGGGTGCATGGGGTGCATGGGGTTCGGCCCGGCGATCGAATTTATTGGAATGTCAGCAGCTTGCGTCTCCCCAGCCGTTGCCGAGCCGGTAGACCGCAAACACGTCCGCAGCCGATCCACACAGCAAGACAACCGATTCCACGTGTCAATGCTCTAGGTCGCACACTTGGGATCGCAAAGAACAATAACGCGAGCAGGGCAAACGCTGGCCCTGCAAATAGCAGTTGAGTGTCTGTCATAGGTGAGCGTGCTCTTAAATCTCTGCCTAACTTCCGGCCGCAGCCTGCCATGCCACTTCCTTGGCATCCTTCCAAAGCTCTTCAAGCCCGTAGTAGTCGCGCAGCTCCTGATGCATCACATGGACCATTACGTCGATGTAATCCAGGACCACCCAGCGGGTGTCGGCCTTGCCCTCGCTCGCGGCCGGTTTGGCACCGTGCTCCTCTTCCACATTTCCCGCCACCTCGCGCAAAATCGCGCGCAGTTGCGGCATGGAAGTGCCGGAGCAGACGACCATATAATCTGTTAGATTGGACACCCCGCGCATGTCCCAAACGCGGATGTGCTCGGCCTTGATCCCGTCCGCCGCTTTCGCGCATGCCAGCGCCAGTTCTTCTCCTTGTATCGCCATAATTTCCCGCAGGGGGCGGAACCCTAGGGCAACTCGGGCCAGCTCACCAATGAAATTTGCGCCGTTACGGCCGCTACACCTCATTTTCAGCCGCGATGTAGAGATTGTGGATTGGGGATTGAAAGAGAGAGACCAGAAACCAGAGACCAGAGAAGAGTTTGGTCGTTCGTAGCGTCTTATCTGGTCTCTGGTCTCTGGATTCTATGAATCAGGGCCGCTGGAAGACCCGCACGTAATCCACGGTCATCCGCTGGGGGAAAACTGTGGTCGCATCAGGGGGGCCCGGCCAGCCGCCGCCGACCGCGACGTTGAGGAGGATGTGGAAGGGCTGGTCAAATGGCGCGGGAAACGGGCCACCGGCGCTGCTCCACTTGGTTTGCGTTTGGTAGAGCTCGCCATCGACATACCAGCGGATGACGCCTTTTTCCCACTCGGTCGCGAAAACATGGAAGTCGTCCGCGAAGACGCCTTGCTTCAGCTTGAAAGGCGCGCCCGTGTGCTCGTTTTTCGGCCAGCGGTCGCCGTAATGGAGCGTGCCGTGGACCGTGTCCGGCTCATGACCGACCATTTCCATGATGTCGATCTCGCCGCTCGCCGCCCAGCCGCCGTAGATGTCTTTTTCCGGAAGCATCCAAATGGCAGGCCACACTCCGCGGCCCTGCGGCAACCTGGCCCGCACCTCGATGCGGCCGTAAAGCCAGCTCGCATGCCGCTTCGTGCGCATCCTTCCCGACGTGAACTCGCGGTCGATGCCCCCGGATCCGAATTTCTCCTTCTTCGCCTCGATCACCAAATTCCCATTCTCGACGCGGATGTTTTCGGGCCGATCCACGTAAAACTGCATCTCGTTGTTCCCGCCGCCGACACCGTTTTCCTCGACCGCCCATTTGGTGAAATCGATTTCCTTGCCGTCGAATTCATCCGCCCACACCTGCTTCCAACCGGCCGGGGCATCGGCGTGAACCAACGGAGCGAACATCATCAGGGCGAAAGCGAATTTCATGGGTTTTCCCAAGACGATAAATCGCGCGCCAATCTTGCCAGCATTTTCTGATTCGATGTTCGTCTCTCGTTTCACTTCCGTCGGCACCTGACAGGAC
>JANMJQ010000171.1:0-9450 GCA_031371445.1 Akkermansiaceae bacterium | reverse complement strand
TGCCGTTTAATCCAGAATCTGCGCCAGCACGTAGGGCAGGATTCCACCGGCGCGGTAGTAGTCTTTTTCCACGGGCGTATCGATACGGACGATGATCGGGACATCGAAGCTCGCGCCGCCGACGGGGTGCACTTTGAGATTGGCGATTTGCATCGGCTTGAGGTTGTTGTCGATGCCGGTGAGGTCGAAGGTCGCGTTGCCGAGGTCCTTGATTTTATCGTAGTCTTCCTTGTTGACGAAGTTGCATGGCAGCACGCCCATGCCAACGAGGTTGGAGCGGTGGATGCGTTCGAAGGATTTCGTGATGACCGCTTTCACGCCTAACAGATTCGTGCCCTTGGCGGCCCAGTCGCGGCTGGAGCCCATGCCGTAATCTTCGCCGCCGATGATGATGGTGGGGATGCAGTCCTCCTGATAGACGGCGGCGGCGTCATAGATGGCGAGCGTGGGGATTTCACCGTTGGTCACCGATTGGCCGGACACTTTGCCGTTTTTCATCTCGTGGCTTTCGGCCATGAGGTGATCCTTGTGTGGCGCCGTGGTGGGATAGTATTTGGTGACGCCGCCTTCGGTGCCGGGCACCATCAGGTTCTTGATGCGGACGTTGGCAAAGGTGCCGCGGGTCATCACGCGATCGTTGCCGCGACGCGAGCCGTAGGAGTTGAAATCCGCGAAGCCGACGCCTTTTTCCACGAGGAAGCGGCCGGCCGGGCTGTCCATCTTGATGGCTCCCGCCGGCGAGATGTGGTCGGTGGTGACCGAGTCGGAGAAAATGCCAAGCGGGCGGGCACCATGGATTTCGACAATGTCACGCGGAGCCGGGGTGAAACCATCGAAGAAGGGCGGCTCCTGGATGTAGGTGGATTCGCGGTCCCATTCATACACGTTGCCGGTGGACGATTTGATTTCGTTCCACTTCGGATTCTGATCGGAGAAGCCCGTGTAAAGCCGGCGGAAAACATCGGGCTTGAGCGAGGAGTTCATCGCGTCCGTGATTTCCTCACCGCTGGGCCAGATATCCTTGAGGAAAACCGGTTCGCCCTTGGGTGTTTTGCCAAGCGGCTCGGTTGTTAGATCGATGTTAACGGTGCCTGCCAATGCAAACGCGACTACCAGCGGCGGCGACATCAGGAAGTTGGCTTTGATCGATTGATGGACACGCGCTTCAAAGTTGCGGTTCCCGGAAAGGACCGACGCGGCGACGATGTCTTCGGATTTCACCACATCCTCGATGCCGAGATCCAGCGGACCCGAGTTGCCGATGCAAGTGGTGCAGCCGTAACCGACGGTTTGGAAACCGAGCTTGTCCAGTTCCGTCTGGAGACCGGTCTTTTCCAAATAATCGGTGACGACGCGTGAGCCCGGGCCAAGCGAAGTCTTTACCGACGGATTCACTTTCAAGCCGAGGGCATTCGCTTTCTTTGCAAGCAAACCGGCGGCGAGCATGACGCTCGGGTTCGATGTGTTCGTGCAACTCGTGATGGCGGCGATGAGCACCGAGCCATGGCCGATGGTGTCTTTCACGCCGTCCTTGCTATTAACGGTGACGATCGCGGTCTTGCTTTCGGATTTGGCGAAGCCTCCGTCGGCGATTGGTGCCGCGAGGAGTTGGCCCCATTTGACCTTGAGATTGTCGAGGTCGATGCGGTCCTGCGGGCGCTTCGGTCCGGCAACACCGGGTTTCACAATGGAAAGGTCGAGATCGACGACCTGGGTGAATTCGAGCGCGTCCTTGGCAGTCGGGATACCCCAGAGACCCTGGGCCTTGTAGTAATTTTCGACGGTCTTGCAGAGTTCGGGAGAACGGCCGGTGCCATGCAGGTAGCCGGTGGTGATTTCATCGATGCCGAAGAAGCCCATGGTAGCCCCGTATTCGGGGGCCATGTTGGCGATGGTGGCGCGATCGGGAAGGCTGAGGGCTTTCGCGCCGGGGCCATAGAACTCGACGAATTTTCCGACGACTTTTGTTTTGCGCAAAACTTCGGTGACGAGCAGGACGAGGTCCGTGGCGGTGACACCGGTGTTGAGATTTCCTGTTAGATAAACGCCGACCACTTCAGGCACAAGGAAGGTGACCGGTTGGCCAAGCATGCCCGCTTCCGCTTCGATGCCGCCCACGCCCCAGCCGACGACGCCGAGACCATTGATCATTGTCGTGTGCGAGTCAGTGCCAACGAGAGTGTCGGGATAATAAATACCATCCTTTTCCAGCACGCACTTCGCGAGGTGCTCAAGGTTCACCTGATGGACAATGCCGATGCCGGGCGGCACCACCTTGAAAGTATCGAAAGCCTGCTCGCCCCATTTCAAAAACTCGTAACGTTCGCGGTTGCGGTGGAACTCCAGATCAAGGTTATGCTCCAGCGAATCGGCGGTGCCTGCGTAGTCCACCTGCACCGAGTGATCGACGACAAGATCAACTGGCACGAGTGGTTCGATCATTTTCGCATCGAGACCCATTGCATCCACCGCGGATCGCATGGCGGCGAGGTCGACGAGCAAGGGCACACCGGTGAAATCCTGGAGCACGATGCGCGCGACGACGAAGGGGATTTCGAAATCGCCGGGGGCTTTCGCGTTGTAGGCGGCGAGATTTTTCACGTCCTTGTCCGAGACCTTGAGGCCATCGTTGTTGCGGAGCAGCGACTCAAGCACGATGCGGATCGAAACCGGCAGGCGCGAGAGATTGGGATAACCTTGTTCGGCGAGGGCGGGCAGGGAGTGGAATTTTCCTTCGGCTCCCGAGCCGGTCGTAAAGGTGCGGAGTGTGTTCATGAAAAAGGTCGTTGTAGGAAACCGGCGGTCAAAAAACGCCGCCGCCAAAGTGAATGGGGCGGGAGGGTAGGGACGAGACCAAATTTGTCAAAATTCATCACCCGCCGCGGGCCCCCGGGCCCTACCTAGGGATAAACCACCGCCTGTGCCGAAAAAAATTGAACCACAGATGAACAAGATGAACGCAGATCAAGTGGATTATTGCTCATTCCACTACCATTTGCCGTGCCCATCTCATTGCAATCGGATTCATTTTCATCTTAATCTGTGTCAATCCTGTTCATCTGTGGTTGCCTTTCTCCCTCGTGGCGGGACCCCGCCGCGCGGCATGGATTCGGCGGTTGAGCTGACCGGCACCGAGGGTTAGCGTCGGCGCGTGGTGAACGTGTCGCGATGAGTCCCCCGGTCGAGTTGCTCGCGTTCGCGGGAGTGATGGTGCTTGGGCAGTTCAGCCCGGGACCTGACATGCTGTTGCTGACGCGAAACTCGCTCAAACGGGGCGGAAGGGTCGGGGTGGTGATGGCGCTCGGAATTGCGACCGGCCTTGCCGTGCACGCAACGATTGCCGTGGCAGGACTGGCGCTGGCCCTGGAGCGATTGCCGGCATTGCGCGAAACGATGCGATGGCTGGCTGCCGGCTATCTGCTGTGGTTGGCGTATCGCATCGCGGTGGCGCATTTCGTGGTTTGGTACTCCGGAGGGAGCAGGGAAGAGCGGGCGGAAATTTCCACTGGAAATCCCTATCTCCAGGGCCTCGCCTGCAACCTCCTCAACCCGAAAGCCGCGATCTTTCTCGCCGCGGCCAGTGCACCCTTCCTGCGTGGCGCGCATCCAGCATG
Organism: Akkermansiaceae bacterium; assembly: GCA_031371445.1. Classification (GTDB taxonomy): domain Bacteria; phylum Verrucomicrobiota; class Verrucomicrobiia; order Verrucomicrobiales; family Akkermansiaceae; genus Luteolibacter. The sequence continues at coordinate 5,836 of JANMJQ010000171.1, read as the reverse complement.
GTGGCCCTTCGCCATCTGGGGGATTCTCGTCGGCCAGGCCGCGGTCTTGTGGTCGGCATGGGCATGGCTCCTGCAATGGGCGCCGCTGCGGAATCGCTATGCAAGGCTGGAGCAATGGATCGATCTCGCCTTCGCCGCCGCGCTGGCCGGCCTTTCGATCCGGCTCATGTGGGGATAAAAAAGACCCCGCGGTTTCCCACGGGGTCTTGTTGAGTGATGGGTCGGAAACGACGCGATGCTTATTGGAAAGACGGGCTCTTATGCTGGTTGAAATAACCGTCGGTCGTGTAGGTCGTGCCCGGATAGTCAGGCAATGGACCCGCATCCGGAGGAAGCGGAATATTGCCGATGGATTTGTCTTCGGGTTGCGAATAGGCGATATTCACCGGAGTTCCAATTCTCACGAGGCGGTAGAATTTCGGCGAGAGGTTTTCATGCATGCGGATGCAACCATGGGTGCAGGGAGTATGTTTCAACCAGCCGGTGTGGAAGCCGTAGTCCGCTTTGAACTCACACCAGAAGGGCATCGGCGTGCCTTTGAAAGCCCAGCCGGCGGGTTTGCTGCTGAGCATGGTTTTTTTCACCTGGTTGCCGCTGTAGGCGTAACCGTGGGTGTTGGCGCGTTTCTTTTCTTCCTTGTTATAGATCGTGAAACTGCCGGTGGGTGTTGGTGAACCCGGTCCGCCGACGGAAACGGGCATGATCAGCAGCGGTGTTGAGCCTTCCATCACGTAGGCCTTTTGGGCCGAGAGGGAGACTTTCACCCGCACGTTGCTGGGATTGGATGGCAGTTTGGCCGGGCGGTCGTATGCGTGATAGGCGGACAATCCGGCGCCGCCCGAGGACATGGCGCCGCAGGAGGATAGAATGACCGCGGACAACGCCGCTCCGGCAACGATGAGAAGGGATTTGGATTTCATGGCTATTTCTGAGTCGCCGGAGATTTGCGGATCGCGGCGGAAATGCAAGCCAAGCTCTCAGTAAGTTGCGCCGGGCCTGAGTCGTTCCCACGAACTGACGCGCTCGTCGAGAAACCAGACCGACGCGATGCGGTGGGGAATATAGGTGACCTGCGGGCCAAAGCCGAAAGCCGTCCCGTTGTAGCCCGCCCCATAGCCAAATCCGCCATAGTAATTGCCGCTGTAAACCGGTTGCGTGGCGCTGTAGTCCCAGCGTTCCGACTGTTTCGACCGGTCATAACCCGCGAATCGTTGCTTGGGCTGCCCCCACGCGAGCAGCACCGCGTCCTTGGACATTCCCCGCGCGATCAGACCCTGCTTCACCAGGTCCTGCTGCTTGGCCGGCAAGGCCTCGAACTTGGTGGGATGTGCGCCGATCCGCGTCTCGGGAGTCTCGGGCGCGCAGGCGGCAAACAGAAGTCCCGAAAAAAGCAGGGCGGAGTATTTTTTCATCGCCAAAAATTATCCGCAGTCCGTGCCGGATGCAATGCCTCGTGACGGATTTTCAAGAACTCCGGAAACGGGCTTGCCAACGGCGAATTCCGCGCAGCAATCTTCATCCGAACGTTGCACCGATTCCAACCATGTCAGAACTTCTCGAAGACGACGATCTCAGCGCCGCATTGAAAAAATGCCCCGAATGGGATTATGAAAAAAAAGCGATCACCCGCACCATCGAGTTCGAGGAATTCATGGATGCCGTCGATTTCGTGAACGATCTCGCCGAGATCGCCGAAGAGGCGCAGCACCATCCGGACATCACCATCAAGCACACCAAGGTGACCCTCAAGCTCACCACCCACGATGCCGGCGGAGTGACCGAACTCGACGTGGAACTCGCGCAGCGCGTGGACAATCTCGTGGATTGAATTTTACTTAAGGAGCAGGGACACTCTTGTCCCTTCTTCATCTCTTCAAAAGACACGACAGGAGTGTCGTGACTCCTAACGAGGCAGCATCATTTCATCGTCGCTGAGACCTGTTAGATCGGACAGGCCCTTGAGCAGCCGCCGCAAGGTGAGGAACAGGAAGATGAGGATCGGCACACCGATCACAGCAAAGCCCCAGCCGGTCAGCTTGGCGATGATGCCGTTGTAATTTTCAAGCGCATCCTGGGCGCCGCTGTCGAAGCCGCGGAAGAACCACTGCGCGAGTGTTAGATTCATCGCGGCGCTCACGAAGAACGATGCCGCGAACAAGCGGGTCGCGCCTAACAGAAGTTCGTTGTAACGGTTGCCCGCGGAAATTTCGCTCACGCGGGTCTCGATTTTCGGGATGTCGAACAGCGTGTCGTTGTAAAGGAAAACCCGGATCAGCGGTGTGGACGAACGATGCGAAGAAAGGACCGCGATCCCGAGGACGAGCGGAATGAGTGCCTCCTTGATGCCGAACAGGATGGCTGCGTTGGGTTTGACCGTGCCATTCTTGTTCCAGAGATAGAGGGTGAGGCCGCCCGACAGCATCACTGAAATCAAGCCCAGCGCGGAGAAGAAATTGCCTTTCCGGGTTTTGATGAAATGCCAGGCCCCGTATCCCAGCGGCAGGGCCAGCGCAAGGATCATCGCCTTCAGCGGTCCGATGTGCCACGGCCTCGCGACTTTGTGAAGCCGCGCCTGTAGCTCCGGATCCTTGCTCAGGTAGCTCAGGATGAGCACCGGCACGAGCACGTTGATCAGAATATTGGCAAGCGGGTGCTCCTGCGGGGATTTCTTTCCGGACATGCTGGCGTTGGCCTTAATCAAAACACCCGGCAGCTTTCCTTGGAAAGGAAAATCCTCGTTGAGTCCGCTGCGGAAGCGCTGAGTGATGTGGGTCAGTCCGCCAGGTTTTCGGCTTCCGCCGTCGTCTCCCAAACCCATAACCCATAAGGGTTATTCTCAAAATCCACCACTTAATATTCCTTCCACACATGTTTGATTAATTGAGGCGTATTCGGCGTGGGCTCACTGAAACCCAACTTTTATTGAGCCAGATGTCGGGACTTTGCGCCAAATCTCGTTCCTATCTATAGTCAAACCCAACTCAGCTTTCATCCGGAATCTCGTTTCCCGGGTGCTGCCATCGCTCCAAAAACCCCAAAACGTTCATGAAACCCAAATCCAATCCGTTCCTCCGCCACTTCCGTCCAGCCTCTCTGGCCATCTGCGTCAGCCTTGCGGTCGCGGGACTTTCCACGCATTCCGCTGATGCTGCCGACAAGACTTGGTCGGGCACCACGAGCCAGGCTTGGAATGTTGGCACCAACTGGGGCGGCACGCTTCCAGCCAACGGCGACCGCCTTTTTCTCAACTTGAATACCGGCAATTTCCCGATCATCACGGCCGCCACTCTCGGAACCTTAACACCGGGTGATGTGTCTATGGGTGCCGCTGCAGCTAACACCGGTCGCCTTGATATCCGGTCCGGCACATTGGCGCAGAACGTCGTCACGGCGGCAGCTGGGCAATGGTTTTTCGTGGGAGGAAACGTCGGCAACGTCGCCGGCGGCACTGGGTTTTTGAATATTGCGGACACGTCCGGAACAGGCGGCACGCTGACGGCGTTCGCACAAGGCTCCGGCGGTCTTACCATTGGCAAACTTTGGGTCGGCGGCCGGGACAACAATAGCGGCACTGGAACCGTCAACATCAATACCACGGGCACCATCGCCGCCCAATCGACCCAGGTGTCGAATGTCAGCAACGCATCGATCCTTGTCGGTTCCCAGGGAGGCACTGGCACGATTAATATGGATAGCGGCACCGTCACAGCCGCCGGCAACACGATGGTTGGCCGGATCGCCGGTACGGGTAACTTCAACATTGCAGGTGGTACGTTGACGACCGCCGGTATCCAACTGGCTTACAGTATTGCCGGCACCAACACGGCGAAGGGAACGATGACCGTAAGTGGCGGGACGGTGACATCGACGCAGGATGCGACCGTAGGCGTGGGAGGCAACAGCACCGCAAAAGGCTATTTGATCGTCAGCGGCGGGACCGTGAACGTGGGGAACACGGCGGAAAAATGGCTGAAAGTGGCTGCCTTCGACACCGTCGCCGGTCAGATCGACATTAACAGCGGAACACTGAATTTGAACACGGGCTCCGATATCCGATTCAACACCAACTCTGGCACTGGTACCAGCGTCATCAACATGAATGGCGGAAGCGTAGTTTCCTATAGCAATGACGGAAGCACTGGAAGTGGAACGCTTGGCGGCGCCACCGTTCTCGATATGGAGAATGCAGGTGCCACCGGAGGGAATAATACCTTCAACCTAAATGGCGGCACGTTTGCGATCTCGCAGGTGATGTCATCGGTGAATTTCGGCACCCGTACCTTTAACTTCAACGGCGGGACACTCAAGGTGGCGTCCAACGCCAACGCGGGGGCCTTCTTCAACTTGGGCACCGGTGGCACCACGACTGCCAACGTCCGTAACCTCGGTGCGATCATCAATACCAATGGCATTGACGTGACCTTCGCCCAAGCACTCTTGCACAGCAACGTCGGCGGCGACCTCGCGACCGACGGCGGCTTGACCAAGAATAACACCGGTACGTTATCGCTTACTGGCGCGAGCAGCTACACGGGCACAACGTTGGTGAGTGGTGGGACCCTGGCCTTGACCGGCACTGGATCGATCAACGGCAGCAACGGCATTACGATCAACGGCAGCGGCGCGATACTGTTGCAACTCAGCTCTGTAGCTTCGACGTCGGCCATTACCCTGACTCAAGGGACGCTCGATGGCACGGGGACTGTGGGTGCCGTCAGTCTGGATGCTTCCGGCCTCGCGGCGACGAAGGTGTTGGCTAATGGAAACGGAAGCACGACCACGCTCACGACCGGCGCTCTCAGCTTCGGTGGAGCTGCAACGGTTAATCTGGCCAGTACCACAACCGGCGCGGGAATTGCCGCGGGTGCACTGACAACGTCTGGAACGGACAGCGCCATTGTCGTCAACATCGCCAGAACGGGTGCCTGGAACAACGGGCCTAACAACCTGATCAGCTATTCCTCCTTTGCATCCGCTGACATCAATGACTTCGCCTTGGGCGCTGTAACCGGGACCGCTTTGGGTGCCCGGCAAACCAGCGGAGGACTCGTTTTCAATGGCAACAATGTCGCGCTGCAGGTCAACGGCACTTCGATCTATTGGACTGGACTCCAAAGTAGTCAATGGACCGTAACCCCGGTCGGCGGCTCTCAAAACTGGAAACAGACATCGGATAACGTGGCGACTGACTTCATCGTGGCAGACGATGTGGTATTCAATGATACGCCGGGAGCGAACCAGACGATTCAAATCGATGCTGCGAACGTCAGTCCTAACTCGCTGACTTTCGATAATACGACGGCGGTTAACTACACCATTGCCAGCAGCGGTGCCTTTGGCATCGCGGGCAACGCTTCAATTGTCAAAAATGGCAACGGCTTGGTGACGATCAATACATCCAACAGTTTCACGGGTGGCACGATCGTTAACGCAGGAACCCTCGCCATCAACAGCGCGACGAGCCTGGGCAACGCTTCCGGCGCTCTCACCCTGAACAACGGTACCCTGCAGACAACCGCCGACATCACGACCACGCGCAACATCACGCTTGGAAATGCCAACAGCACGCTGCTAACGAATTCGGGCACAACCTACACGGTCAATGGTGTCATCAGCGGCTCCGGCGCTCTCAACAAGACCGGTGCGGGCACGCTGACTCTTGGCACGGCCACCAACACCTTCAGCGGTGGCCTTGTTATCACAAACGGCACCGTCTCGGTGGATAACAACCTGCGTCTCGGGGGCGCAGGTGGCACCGCCGGAGCGATTACACTCAACGGTGGCACGCTGCGGACCACGGCAGGCATCACTAATACCCATGCCATTACCGTCGGTG
>JANMJQ010000167.1:0-1971 GCA_031371445.1 Akkermansiaceae bacterium | reverse complement strand
CTCCTGTGGTCGCAGCTTCGAGTGCGGCTCCTATGCCAAAGGGTCAAACTGCTTTGGCCGATGAGTCGATGCCCGCCGATTCACCGCAGCCTGCGAAGTTGGCTTTCGCAGGAAAAATTTCGGAAGAGCAGGTGGCTGGCTATTTCGACGGTGCGGTGGTTTTGAATGGAGGAACAGTGGCTTCAGGCAAACCGGTTGGCGAAAAGGCCACCAAAGGAGCCAAGGATGATCTTTCGCCGCCACCGCCAGTGTTGGCTGGAAGAAGGTCAACGGCGCAACCGGATGGAAAGCCATTGAACGGCGCTAACACATACACGGGCTCGACAACGGTGAGCGGCGGGACTTTGAACGGACCAATCTCATCGCTGGAGAAAAAAGAAATGGCCCCGGCTGAGAAAGCCATGGATTCGCTGGCGTCGAGCTTTGATGGCGATAAGCCTGCTGCAGGTGATGGCGGTCGATTGGGTCGCGACAAGGAAGCGGCTGCGGACAGGAGCGGTTCTGATTTCATCAGCCCGGTTAATGGAACCTCGGTGGACGGCATCCCCGCGGACCCTGATCAGTTTGCTACAAACGGCATTACCAATGGCCTGCGCAGCGGTGACCAGGCGATCAATCGCAACAACATCGATGCGATCCTGAATAATCCGAATCGTTCGCGGGAAGTAATGCCAAGCCTTTCGAAAAACAAAGCGAATGAGGAATCGGAGGTAAGCGCCCGCAGCGATGTGGCGAAAGTGAATTCACCTGAGGCAGATGCCGCGGCCCAGAAGCGACTTGATGATGTTGTTGTTTATAGCGATCAGGAGAAAGCCCCGGCGTTGGACAGCACCCGGGCCGAACTGATGAAGAGTGTTGAGGCCGCTTGGGAGCTTCCAGTGCCGGCTGCGGGTGCTGCGTTGAGAGCGGGTGGAGTGAATCGATTCACCACATACTCCGGGTTCGCATACCCGACAGAGTATGAATTCAACGACAAGCTCGATGTTGAAGGGGAGCTTGCTTCCTCAGATGACTCGAGCGAGTTGTCTCGCAAACCGGTGGTAGAGTTCGATGGCTTTGTCAATTATGGTTCGCCGATTCAAGATGCCCCGGTTCCAGCATTGGTGGATCTGATGGAAGAAATTACCGCGTCGGATAATCCCTATTCGACCTTTTCCCTCAACATCAACGACGCGTCTTTCCAAACTGCAAAGGCCGCGCTCGATAAGGGTGAGCGGCCTGATCCGGAGAGCATCAAGCCCGAGCAATTTTATAACGCGGTCGATTACGGCGATCCCGCTCCCACGGCTGACCAGCCGGTGGCGGCGACCATCGAGCAATCGGCGCATCCGGTGATTCCGGGCCGCAGCCTGGTGCGGGTGGCGTTGCGTGTGGGTGCGACGGGACATTCCAAGGCACAGCCCTTGCGATTGACTCTGCTCGTTGATCAATCGGGCTCGATGGTTCGTGAGGACCGCCGCGCTGCGATGGAGCAAGCGTTGGCACAACTCGGTGGCCTTCTCACCAAAGACGATGTCATCTCGGTGGTCGGCTTCTCGCGTCTTCCGCATTTGCTGGCTGACGGCATGACCGGCGACCAAGCGGGCAAGCTCGGCGAACTCGTGAACCAAACCGCCAGCGAAGGTGGCACAAATCTTGAGGAAGCGATGAAGGTCGGCGAGCAACTGGCGCTTCGTCATCAAGTGGCTGGCGCGCAGAACCGGATCGTTCTCTTCACCGATGGTGCCGCCAATCTCGGCAATGCGGATCCGGACAAGCTCGCGGAAGAAGTGAAGGCCCTTCGCCAAAAAGGCATTGCCTTCGACATCGCGGGGATCGGCGCGGATGGCCTGAACGATCGTCTGTTAGGTGAGCTCGCGCGCCACGGCAACGGCCGTTACTACGTGGTCAGCGATACGAAGGACGCTCATTTCGCGCAGCAACTTGCCGGTGCGTTTCATCCCGCCGCGGAGAACGTCAAGGTGCAGGTGA
>JANMJQ010000164.1:0-24121 GCA_031371445.1 Akkermansiaceae bacterium | reverse complement strand
CAGGTAATCGTAATCATAGCTCCCTCCCGAACTGCCGGTGGCCCGGCGCGCGCTGGGATCGATGCCGATAATTTCATCCATCAGCACGGTGACATTCTTCGCATCCGCCAAGATCTGGCGAATCGAACGGGCAATGTCGGGAGCTGCCAGCGAAGCAGTGGCGACCTGATAGAGGAGTGGTTGGAACAAATGATGATTCGTGCGATCGACCAGGGTCACCGCAAAGCGTTCATCATTCGCAAGATTGTTCGCGCACTGCAAACCCGCGAAACCGCCACCAATGATGAGAACCTTGCGCGAAGTGTGCATGAAAAGAGTCGAAGGTCGAAGGTCGGAAAGTCAAAAGTCAAAAGTCAAAAGTCGGATAGAAGATGCTGCATGTGGTTTCTCTTCCTATCAACCATCAACTCCAAATCCTTCATAGCTTTAGCGACGAAGGACAACCATCAACTTCTTCTCTACCTCCTGCATTTCTCCAACAGCCCGGCGAGGAAGCGGGTGATTTGATGCAGCGCTTCCGAGTGGACCGAGTCGGCCAGCGGAGCGAGGTCCTTGCGGCAATCCGCGAGCAATCCCAGGGCGGTGTCGACCGCGCTTTCGATGGCTCCCTCGTATTCGGCGATTCCGAGCAGCACCGGCAGGTCGAGCGGCTCCTGGGCGAGGATGCGCTTGTTCAATTTCATCCGCTGCGCTTCCGATGCGGTTTCTAACAGATTCAATATCGGGAGCGTCAGTTTGCCCTTCAGCAGATCGGTGCGGAGGGTCTTGCCCACCACTTCTTCGGAGCCTACGAGATCGAGGCAGTCATCGTAAATCTGATAGGCGGTGCCCAGCTTCATGCCGTAATTGTGCAGGCTCTCTTCGGTATCGGCCGGCAAGCCCGACAACTTCGCCGCCAGTCCGGTTGCGGCGGCGAACAGAGCTCCCGTTTTCATGCCGATGATCCGGAAATACTCGGCCTTGGTGAAGGTCAGGTCGAAGCGGCGCTGGGTCTGGATGATTTCCCCCTGGCAAACCTCGCGCGCGGCGTTGCCCACCTTGCGGCAAACCTCGATGCTGTTGAAATCCGTCGCCAGCGTGAGCGCGTGTGCAAAAATGGCGTCGCCTAACAGAACGGACAAGGCGTTGCCCCATTTCGCATTGGCGGTGGGAACCATGCGGCGGGTGTTCGCCCCGTCCATGATGTCGTCATGGACCAGCGTGGCCATGTGGATGAGTTCCAGGATGACCCCGAGTTTCAAGTGCTCGTCCAGCACCTCGCCGGCCGCACCACCGACCAGCACCGCGAGCGCCGGGCGGATGCGTTTGCCGGACGTGTTGCAGATGTAGGTGACGTAAGGTTCGACCGCGGGATCGAAGGCACGGACTTGGTCGCGGATGAAAATTTCCACTTTCTCGAGTTCCGGGCGGACAAGGTCGAAGGGAAACAGATCGCTGCGAGGTGTCTGGGTGGGAGTGGCTGCCATGATGGTGGGGCTTGGATAAAACAGCCACAGACGGACGCCGCCCGCAACCCGGATATGATAAGAGCTTGAAAGATTTGCGGGGAAATGGCGTTTTTGGACGAGATGAATGCAGCACCATTGATGATCCTGGCGGTTTCGGCATCCTGCGGCGTGATGAACGCGGAAATCAAAGGCTATCCGGACGATCCGAAGCTTCCTGGCGTGCCCTACGTAGTCCACGACCCGGCGCGGCCGCAGCCACCGGTCGTCACGACGGGAGGTGCCGTGGTGGTCAAGCCGCCCTCGGATGCGCTGGTGCTTTTTGACGGGAAATCGCTCGACGCGTTCACGGATGGCTGGCTCATCAAGGACGGTGCGATGGTGGCCAACGGCAAAGACATCGAGACCAAGAAGTCCTTCGGTGCGGTCCAAATGCATCTCGAATGGCGTGCTCCGGCGGGTCGTCCTGTTGATGGACAAAGCGGGGGCAACAGCGGGGTCTTCATGATGGGCCTTTATGAGGTCCAGGTCCTGCAGAGCCACAATAATCCAACCTATCCCGACGGCCAAGCCGGGGCGATGTATGGGCAGCTCCCGCCGCTTGTCAACGCCACCGCGCCGCAAGGCGAGTGGAATAGTTATGATCTCGCCTTCGAACCGCCGGTTTATGAAAATGGCAAGGTCACCAAACCTGCCAAGCTGACTCTTTTTCACAACGGCGTCTGCGTCCAAAACGGCGAATCCTATCTCGGCCCCACGGAGCACCGCAAGTTGGCCAGCTATCCGCCGACCCACCCGACGTTGGCACCGATGCGCTTCCAGTTCCATGGCGATCCCATGGAATATCGCAACATCTGGGTGCGCCCGCTGGGAACCCGACCATAACTGATCGCATCACCGGCGGGTGGGCGGAACCGGTGGAAAATTTTTCAAAACGCCCTGACCAATCTTCTTGCTAGATTCCGCGGCAGGGTGCTAGCTCGGTCGAGTATGAAAAATCGAGTATTATGGCTGGTGATCCCCGCGATGGCTTTCGGCCTCGGGGCGTGTAAGGAGAACAAGGAGACGAAGGCTCCTGAAGTTCCAACGAAGGTTGATGAAATGGTGGCGAAGGTCACCGAAGCCGTCGCCCCGGTGCTACCCAAGGTGGCCGGGCCAAAGATTTCACCGACCGAGCGCGGCGCGAAACTAGGCTTTGCGAAACATCTGCCGCAGGACACCGAAGTGGTGCTCGCATTTTACAATGGTTCGAAGACCGCAGACCGGCTGAAAGCTTCGAAGCTTTGGAAACTGGTCGAATCCCAGATGAACGGCGGAGGAATGTCCGGCCCGGATGAGGAAATGGATAACGGGGCGGCGGCACCCGGCGGAGCTCCCGCTGTGGAAGGTGATGCTGAAGAACCCGCGCCTGCTGATGGTGCTGAGGAGCATCAAGCGGTTGAGGAAGCGGAAGCCGGGGCCGCAGAGGCTAACCCGATAATGAAGGATCCCGCTGCCGACGACACTGCCGGTGCCGATCATGCAGTGGACATGCCCGAACCCGTCGGTCCCGCGGTGTTGTTGGGAACCGAGGTTACCCTCGCGTTTGGCAAGACCACCGGTGAGCAAACCGGCAATCTGCTGACCTTGAACCGGCGCATGAGTTATTTCCAAATGCGTGGCATTGCCAAGGCCTTCGCCGCCGCTGCCAAGAGCGGTGACATGTCCTCGCTCAGCGAGTCGTTCGCCAACAGCTATGGCGAGCAATTGATGAAGGACCTCGCCCATGATCCCGAATCAGGGATGGGACTTTTTGACAAAATGAACGTGCCTCCCATCTATATCGCTTTCCGCACCAAGGAGAGTGATCGCGCCGGTGCGGCGCGGCTGATCGCCTCCACGGTGGAAAACGTCAGCATGATGGGTGAAATGGTCGAGCCCGTCACCTTCGAATCCGGTGGTTTCAAGTTCGAGGGCGCGAAAATCCTTGGCTCAAAAATCTCCGCCATGTTGGCCGAAGACCGCGAGGAAATGGATAAGGAACTCGACACCGCGACGGTGGACAAAATGCTTGCAGCCATCGCCAAGAAAAACGTGGTCGTTGCCAGTGGTACTGTTGGCGAATACGTGGTGATGTTTGTAGGCGCTTCCACCGACGACCTCAAGCTGGCCGCTGACGCCGATCATTCGCTCGTGGGTTCGGATGCGCTCGCATTCAGCGACGCCTACGCATCGAAGGATCTCGCGGCGCTGGCTTATGGCAAAAAGGAAATGCTCGAACTCCTCGTCAAATCGGCGGGTGGTCTTGCCGACATGACCAATGGCATTCGCGATGGCCTCGCTGGTGCGGATGGCCTTGGCAATACCCGCGACCTGGAAGCCTTGTTCGGCATCCTTTCCGATCGTGAGGCCGCGCTCCGCAAACTGGCTACCACCGAGGGGATGGGCCTCGTCGCGTATTTTGAAGATGGCTTGAAAATGGAATCCTTCGGCGGAACCGACAACACCATGCTGGATTGGAAAACCCCGAACAAGCTCTCCCACATCGGTGATGCCGATGATGTACTGTTCTTCGCGAACGCCACAGTGGATGCCAACTTCGACGAAAAGGCCCGCGCTTATGCGGAAGCGATGGTCGAAACCGCCTATGCGATCACCATGAAGGTTTCCGAAGCGCCGTTGACCGACGAGAAGGCCGCGGAATTCAAAGGCATGGCCAAGATGTTCGATGAAAAATTCCGCCCCGACCTGGTCGCGCTGTGGGATGCTTATGCCGACGGCTTCAATGCAAGTCTCGGTCACGAACGCGCCGTGGTGGTCGATTTGAATGGAGCTGCTCCTGCCATTCCCGGCCTTCCACAACCGATCGTCGACAAGGCCAAAGTGCCGCGGATTGCCTTGGTGGCACCGGTGATCGATCGCGCCAAACTCTCCGGCTCGTGGGAGAAGATGAACACCACGCTGACCTCGGTCCTCGCGAAAGTCAGCGAGATGGCCGGAAAGGAAATCCCGATGCAAAAGCCGCTCAGCTCTGAGAAAAATGGCAACACCACCTGGTTCTTCCCGATGCCATTCTTCAACGACGACTTCCTTCCATCCGTCACTGTCGGCGACAAATGGTTCGCCGCATCGTCCTCGAAAATGCAGGCGCTGGACCTCATCGCCAAGGCTGACAAAGGTGGCGAAGGCCGCACCGGTTTCTATCTGAATCTGAATTTCAAGGCTCTCGAAACCTACGCCAAGAACACCTACAAGTTGTATGATGAAAACGCCGCCGCACTCAATCCCAACGGTGAAATGAGTCCTGCCGACAAGAAGGTCATCGAGGAATCCATCGCCGTCCTTGGCGATCTCGACCGTTTGACGATCCACACCCGTCGCGAAAATTCGCAGTTGCGTTCCAGCGTGCACTTCAAGACGCGCTGATATCACTCACAAAGCAGCCTCACGTGGAGGCAAGTCAGGAGCCGGTGCCATCAAAAGCACCGGCTCTTTTTTGCGTCTGCTAGAGCGGGTTGAGAAATCGTGTCACCGCTTTCCTTGTCCCAACGGGCCAACCTATATCAGCCTGGGGCAAGTGAGGAACGAATGCCGCCCCAGGTTTGATCCGCGAAGCGAAATTGGCGCAAACTGGCGGCGACGTCGCCAACACCCTACGCCTGCCAGCAGCGCCTCCTTCGGGCGCTGCGATGGAGGTTGTGTGTCTGTCAGCGCCTCAAACTTGCGCGTGTTTCGCTTCGCGAGGAGACCCGGCCCGATGGGCCGGGCTGGTATGGACCAGCCCTTTGGGCCTTTGAAGATGGTCACGTTATGGTTGAAAATGCTCTAACCGAAATCTTCGAGCAGATAAAAAACATCGGTGCGTATCAGCGATGGATCGTCGATTGGCAAGCCAGCGAAAGCCCGGTTGGACCCGCCCCAACAATGAGGACCTCGGTTTGAAGCTTATTCTCCATGGCCCGCTTCTAGCAGCAAACAATACGCACGGGGATTGGGTGTGGCAAGCAGTCCAGGGCCAACTCATATGGAGAAGAATGCCAACCGCGAATGGACGCTAATGGACGCGAATCAGAGATCGTGGATAGTAGATCGTGGATTTGGGATGGAAGCCTTCATCTTGTCTGGATTCTGGATTCTGGTCTCTCGCGTCTCTCTTTCATCTCTCATAGTTCCTCTCTTCCATCCGTGTTCATTCGCGTAAATTCGCGGTTGAAAATCCAGAATGAGGAAGCCGTGCCAAGCTGTCGACAAGCCCTTGGATATTGCTCGCCCTCCTATCTCCTATCTCCTATCTCCTATCTCCTATCTCCTATCTCCTATCCACGATCCACCCATGACCCTTAAGCCGATAGGTCTCGTCCGTTCCTGCTTCGGAGAAAAGTTTGCAGTGCCGCGGCAGCCGGGGCTTTGTCCATCGGCTTGGGGAAGGCTGCTGTTTCATCCGGAGTATCGGAGCCGTGAAGCGGTTCGGGGCCTTGAGGGTTTTTCGCATGTGTGGTTGATCTTTGGATTTCATGAAACCCTCGATCAGGGTTGGAAGCCGACCGTGCGCCCGCCGCGCCTGGGGGGGAATGAAAGGGTGGGGGTCTTTGCGAGTCGTTCGACGTTTCGCCCGAACGGCCTGGGCTTGTCGGTCGTGAGCCTGGAAGGGATCGATCTAACAGGTGAGGCGGCGCCGGTGTTGCTGCTGGGCGGGATAGATCTGTTAGATGGCACGCCGGTTTATGATGTGAAGCCGTACCTGCCCTATGCGGACGCCCTGCCGCAGGCGACGGCGGGCTTCGCGGCCGAGCCCATCGAACGGCTGGCGGTTGAGGTTGCGGGGGAGGCGGACGATGCCTTTGGGGCCTTGCCGGAACGCGCCCGCGCGGTTTTGCAGGAGGCCTTGTCCCTGGATGCCCGTCCGGCCACCCGCGCCGACGAGTCCGGCCGCAGCTTCGGAGCCTCGCTCTGCGGCTGCAATGTGCGCTTCGTTGTCGGGGGCGGGACCTGCCGGATTGTCTCGATTGAGCCGGCGGAAGGTTCGGGATTGAATGCTTAGGAAATCCGAAGTATTGGTTCCCGCATGAAATCCATGCCGGGAAGTTTCGCCCTCGCCGTTGCGCTCGCGCTCGGTTGCCTGCCGTCCTGCCGCAAGCACGTGGAGACGCAGAAGGCGGATCTGGGGGAGGCGGGTTATCGATTTACTCCGGAGGAATGGTTTCGCGCGTGCCGGGGCAATGACGTGGCCGCTTTGAAAAAATTTGTGGCCGCCGGATTTTCCGCATCGACCCGCAATTCCGAGGGCGACACCGCGCTTCATGTCGCCGCGGGCAACGGAGCTTTGGCCGCGATGGAATTTCTGTTAGATCGCAAGCAGGACGTCAATGTTCGCGGAGCGGGCGAGCGGACGCCATTGATGGATGCAGTCATCGCCGACAAAGCGGAGATGGTCCGCTGGTTGTTGCGCCAGGGGGCGGATGCAAATTTGAAAGACCACGAAGGCTACAAGCCCTTGATGCTCGCCGTGCGCGAAGGCAGCGCCGCGACTGTCGGCGAATTGGCGGCCCGTGACCGCGAGGATCTCGACGCCGCCTTGCTGTTGGCCGCGATGATGGACAAGCCCGCGGTGATTGACGCGCTGACGAGCTTCGGCGCATCGGTGCATGCGAGGATGGATGACGGCCGGACGGCGCTGATGGTGGCGGCTGAGAACGGCGGAACGGAGTCAGTCAAGATGCTGTTAGAAATTGGCGCCAGCCGTCTCGCGATCGATGCCGAAGGACGGACCGCGGCGGACCTTGCCAATGCCGCCGGTCATCCCGATTTGGCGGCATTGATTTCGCGCGATCCGCTGCCTGCTGACCTGGCATTGGACAGTCCTGAAACCATCGCCGGAGAGATGACCGACTACGTGGATGCCGTGGTTGCAAAGGCGGATGAAGACCCCGCAAAGAAGTCTATCCCTTCGGCGACGGGTGCTGACTCGAGCGCCACTCTTCCGGTTTCTTCAACGATCGAACTTCCTCGAATCGCCAAAACGCAGGCACGCCGTGAAGCTGCTGTGCCACTCCAGGATCAGACACTCGGGAAGCAGTCGGATTCCATTCACGCCCCGCCCACTGTCGCCCCCGCTCCTGCAACACAAGCGGAAGCCGGCGATGCCAAAATGCCCGATCTGGTGATGCGTCATTATCGGGACAAGGACATTCCGGTTCGCGTGAAGAGCGTCCAGGGCGAAGTGGCAACCATCGCTCTAACAGGAGTCAGCACCCGCGAGATCAAAGTCCGGGCGGGCGATGCGATTCCGGGCTCGAATCTCGTGGTGGTGCGGGTCCGGCGCCGCATGGAGGACAGCAAGGTGAACCTCGGGGTGCCGACGGAGATTTCAGTGGTCGATGTGCAGGACCGCAGCACCGGCGTGTCACGCGAATGGGTTGCCGGCATCCAACCCAATGCCCACGAACCGGTCGCGCTCGTGGAAGACGGGGCCACCGGCAAACGCTATGTCGCTTCGCCCGGCCAACGCTTCTATGCCGCCGACGGCGCGGAGTTCATGGTCTCCGACGTGCGCCCCAACCAACTCGTCATCCGCGAGTCCGCGACCGGCGAGACAAAGACGATACCCTTGCGCGGACCACGTGG
This sequence comes from Akkermansiaceae bacterium, assembly GCA_031371445.1. Taxonomy (GTDB): domain Bacteria; phylum Verrucomicrobiota; class Verrucomicrobiia; order Verrucomicrobiales; family Akkermansiaceae; genus Luteolibacter. The sequence goes on along the minus strand of JANMJQ010000164.1, from coordinate 16,073 downwards.
CTAGGATAGTGCTCTCTGCCATGGAATCCGCCACGATGATCGAACACGGCGAACCGGTCCGGCAGTTTTCCGTCATGCTGCCCAACCGGGCGGGCGCTTTGGCTGCAATGGTGAAACTGTTGCGCTCGCTCAGCATCGAAGTCATCGGCCTGAGCGTCCAGGATTCGCGCGACGCGACGGTGGCCCGTCTGGTGCTTTCCGATCCCGATGCGGCGGAACATCTGTTCATGGAGAAGGGCATTGCCCACACGGTCTGCGAGCTGGTGGTGATCGCCATGCGCGAGTCGAGTCCCGGCCTCCTGCAATGTCTCGACACCCTGATGATCGCCGAAACCAACGTCGATTTCGCCTATGCCCTGCTGCCCTGTCCGGAAGGCCAATCGATGCTGGCAATGCATGTCGAAGACTACGAATTCGCCGTGGCGGTGCTCCATCAGAGCGGATTCAAGCTGCTCTTTCAGGAAGATTTGAGCCGCTGACGTTAAATTTTCTCGATAAAATTTTACGGGTGTTTCCAAGAGCCAAATGGGCGGCTTCTGTTAGCTGTTAGGTATTGGGCCATCGCTGCGAAAGGGATTGCGGCGCATATTGTTTAGGTTTCCGTATTTTTAGGAAATGCGTAACATCCTAAAAAACAAGCGCTTGTGCTTAAACGGGCTAGCAATTTTTTGAACGAATATCTGCTAGACGGGTCCGATAGTAAGGAACCGCATGAAATTGTTAACACTTGATTATCCATCGCCCGAGACAGTGGCTTGCTATCGGATCGACACCGAGCGGCGGGTGCGGACGGAGGTTTACGAGGGTGCGGTGACCTTGAGTGACATTCGCTCGGTGATAGCGGCGATGGTGTCAGACCCGTGCTGGTCGCCTGATTTCCACGGCCTTATTGATTTCAGCGGGGCGCAGTTGGATATGTCGGCAAATGACGTGTTGCGCCTGGCATTGCTGTTGAAGCAGGAGGAGAACCGGTCGCGGGGTTGGCTGGCCTTTGTGGCGACGACTTCGGCGACGTATGGCATTGTGAGGATGCTTGGGGTCTGGTCGCGAACGAGCGAACGCTTGCAGATTTTCCAGAGCAGGCAGGACGCCGAGGCCTGGTTGCAGCGCAATGTCGACCGCACGCCTCCTGGTATGGCGGAAGCGGCACCGGCTAATCCAGCCGACAAGTTGCGCAGCGCGGTCTGACGGCGGCCTGGGGTTGCGGCGACCGCGGTCGGTAGCTATGTCTTCGCGAATCGTGGCTGCTGAAATTCTTCCCCCTGCAACCTGGCTGCTCCGAATCGCCCCGGTGTTTGCCGAGTGGGTTCCGGAAATCATCGAACGTCTGGGCTGCGAAATGGTGCGGCCCTTAGCGAAGGAATACACACTGGTCCGTGTTACCGAGCCGGATGCCATGCGCGGTTCTGAGGGATGGAAGTATGTTGGATGGAATCTGCGGGTGGATCACGCGTGGCCCTGCAATCCCGTCAAGATGGAGGGCTTCATCGAAAAGGCGGCCCGTGGTTTGGTCGCGCGTTTCGGAAGTGAGAAACCGCAGCGGATTGCGGTGGGGGCATTGGATGGGGGCAATCCTTATTTCAAACAGCTCGCGTCGAATCTCCGCGGCCGAGCCCTGCAGTTGTTCCCGGAAAATCGCCCGGCGGAAGAAGCTGATGCGCCTGTCTTGTTTTGCATGGTCGGCAAGGAAGGCTTGTTCTGCGGACTCCAAAGCGCGATCGACAGCAACGGCGTTTATCCCGGCGGCACCAAATACATCGCCACCGGCGGACCGGATTCCATCAGCCGCGCCGGTGCGAAAATCGCCGGAGCCCTGCACTACCTGGAAATGCACCAAGCGCCCTTGCCCGAAGGAAGCCGTTGGTTGGAATTGGGCGCCAGCCCCGGCGGAATGACGGCGGAATTGCTGCGCTGCCATTTCCGGGTGACCGCCATCGACCGCGCGCCACTGGACCGGCGTTTGGCGCAAGACCCGGCACTGCTGTTCCTCCAGGCGGGCGTTGCCGAATACACGCCCACTCCCAGCACACGCTTCGAGGCGATCCTCTGCGACATGAATGGCGACGCCCTGGCCTCGCTCCGGCAGGTCATCCGCCTCAGCCGATTTCTAACAGATCCGGGGCTGGTCGTGTTCACGCTCAAAACGCCCGGGGCCGCCTCGCTGGACGAATTGGACGAGCTCTATCGCCACGCGGTCGATCTGGCGGCCGGCCAAGGGCTCCGCCTCATCGCCGGAACGCATCTCCCCTACAACCGGCAGGAATTCACCCTGTTTTTCAGCTCGGGAATGGCCGTGCGGGGCAGGGGCTGACATTAGGAGAAAGCCAACCACAGATGAACAAGATGGACGCAGATGAAGAGGATGATTGATCAATCCGCTGCCATTTGCCCTGCCCATCTCATCGAGATCGGATTCATTTTCATCTTTATCTGTGTCAATCCTGTTCATCTGTGGTTAAATTTCTTCGGAAACAGGAGTCGTTTTGGGGTCGTTGCTCCTAAGTGTCGGGAGCCTGCCGTGCGGGGCAATCCGCTGGCTTGACTCGCCGACCGCATGGGGCATGCTGCGCGCCATGAAACGGATTTTTCAAGTGGTTCTGCTCGCGGCCATGGCCGTTTCCCTGGGTTCCTGCGGCCTGCCGGGAGCGCTGATGCGCACAGCCGGTAACACCGTCAATAGTGCGGTCGGCTTGCTGGGCGGCGGACGCTAACTGACCCCGCGCCGGCGGACCTCGCGGCTGCCATCGGCTTGGATTTCAAAATCGAGCCAGCGCGTTGTTGCGGGAAGCAGCTCGGGAAATTTATCCGCCCATTCGGCGATGATGATGCCGCCCTGGTCGAGATATTCATCCCAGCCCAAATCCAACAACTCCGCTGCGGATCCGAGGCGGTAGAAGTCGAAATGAAACAGCGGCACCGGGCCGTCTTCGTAAACATGAACCAAGCCAAAGGTCGGACTGGTCACCTCCGCGGTTGATCCGCTGCCTAGGACAAAGCCCTTGGTCCAATGGGTTTTCCCGGCACCCAGACCACCTGTGAGAGCGAATACCGAGCCCGCGCCAGCCGCCTCTCCCGCCGCGCGGCCAAGCGCTTCCATCTCGCCGGAAGTTTGCGCGCATCCTGTGCCTGTTGTCATCGGCTTGGGCTTGTTGGAAAATGCACTCCGATCCGGCCACAAACCGTCCTTCGCTTGCCATCACGGGGAAAACTGCTATATGCGTGAATGCTCCCAAAGCTTCTCGCGCTTTCGATGCTGCTGGCCCCACATCTAACAGCCGCCGCGCCGGTGGAACTTTTCAATGGCAAGGACTTCACGGGTTGGACTTTTGACATACTCGATCCCGCGGTCAAGCCGGAGGCGGTATGGTCGGTGGCCGATGGTGTCCTCATCTGCAAGGGCCGTCCGCCGGGTGTCATGCGCACCGCACAGGAATTCAGCAACTATGAGCTGACCGTTGAATGGAAATGGCCCTCCGGCGGGAAATCCGACAACAGCGGCGTTCTTGTCCACGCTTCGACCCGCCGGAAAATGTTCGTCTGGCCGAAATCGATCGAGGTCCAGCTCGCGAACGGCGATGCGGGCGATTTTTGGACAATCGGCGAAACCCTCACGGTGGCGGGTAGCCAACCGGATGGGCGCCGCTATGTGAAAAAAGCCGGGGCAATTGAAAAGCCGGCCGGCGAATGGAACACCGCGGTGATCCGCTGCGAAGGCGACAAACTGAGCGTCAAAATCAACGGCACGCTGGTCAACGAAGCAACCGGCCTCAGCGTGACCAAGGGTGCGATCTGCCTGCAGAGCGAAAACGGCGAGGTGCATTTCCGCAAGGTGGTGCTGACGCCGCTTAAGTGAAAGAGAAGAAGTTGATGGTTGATGGTTGATAGTTGAGAGGAAGACGGGGGCGAAGAAACTTGCGCCTGATCTTCTCAATCCCCTATCTCCGATCCCCGATCCACTATCTCTTCAGGCTGTTGAAATTCGCGGTTGCGTCGTGGCCCCATCGCCCGCGACATTCGCGCCCGCCATGCTTGATATCCGCGTCATCCGCGACAACCCCGCCACTGTTCAGAAAAGCCTCAAACTTCGCGGCGGCGACCATTGGAAGCTCGTCGATGAAGTGCTCGCCTGCGATGAAAGCCGCCGCGCCGCCGAGACGACCAAGCAGCAGCTCCAAAGTTCGCGCAAGACGATTTCCAAGCAGATTGGCATGCTCAAAGGCAAGGGCGAGGACACGTCATCCATCGAATCCGAAGTGCGCGGCATCAACGAACGCATTGCGGAACTCGATCAGCAGGCGGAGGCCGCCGCGCTGCGCCAGGCGGATCTGCTGCTCAATATTCCGAACCTCACGCACGACGCTTGTCCGGCGGGCAGCGATGAAACATCGAATCCGGTGGTCCGCGAGTGGGGGACCAAGCCCGCTCTAACAGAACCAAAGGACCATGTGGATCTTGCGCTCAGGCACGGCATCATCAACTGGGACGATGGCATCCGCACCGCGGGTTCGGGCTTCGTGGTGTATCGCGGCAAAGGCGCGCGGCTCGAACGCGCACTGATCAATTTCCTGTTAGATACGCAGACCGCCAACGGCTATGAGGAAGTCAATGTCCCGCACCTCGTGAAGCGCGAGTGCATGGAGGGCACCGGCCAGCTTCCGAAATTCGAGGACGACATGTATGGGACCGATGCCGATGAGAACGGCATCAACAGCCTCTTCCTCGCGCCAACCGCCGAGGTGCCTGTGACCAACCTTTACCGCGACACCATTCTAACAGAATCGGAGCTGCCCGTGAAAATGGTCGCTTACACGCCCTGCTTCCGCCGCGAGGCCGGTTCGGCGGGGCGTGACAACAAGGGCATCATCCGCATGCACCAGTTCGACAAGGTCGAACTGGTCCAGATCGTCCATCCCGACAACGGCTTTGCGGTCCTCGAACAACTCACCTCGCATGCGGAATCGATTTTGCAAAAGCTCGGCCTGCATTACCGCGTGATCGAGTTGTGCACCGGGGATATCGGATTTTCTTCGGCAAAAACCTATGACATCGAGGTCTGGGCGCCCGGACACGGCAAATACCTGGAAGTCTCAAGCTGCTCGTGCTTCACCGACTACCAGGCCCGCCGCATGAAACTCCGCTTCAAGGACAGCGAAGGCAAAAACCGCTTTCCCCACACCCTCAACGGCTCCGGCACCGCGCTTCCACGGCTCTATGTCGCGCTCCTGGAGCAATACCAGCAAGCCGACGGCTCGATCCGGATACCTGAGGCGCTGGTGCCGTACTTCGGCGCGGGAGCGATCACCAGTCGCCTCGAATGAACGTACTCGATTCGATGTTCCTCCCTCTTCGCTATCAACCATCAACTCTCAACCACCAACTTTATGGATGAATGAATGCGGGGCGATCGGTGATCGCCCCTACATCGGCCACTTGTCCCGCGTCCATTGCAGGGGCATGTCGCCGATCGTCGAGAAGCCGTGGCGCTGGCGATCGTAATAATGATAGAACATTTGGATCCGGTTCTGCTCTTCGACAAACGACGGGTGGCCGGGACCGATTTGATCGCCTTGTGATTTCAGGAACAGCGTTCCGCCACCGGTGCTCATCTTGTTGCCGCTTGCGTCCACATAAGGCCCGCGGATTTCACGGCTGCGGCCGACACGGATTTCATAAGTGCTGTCCACACCGCGGCAGCAGAGACCCCAATTGACGAACAGATAATAATACCCGCCATGCTTGAGCAGGGAGGCGGCTTCGATCGTTTGGTTCCACGCGAGTTGGGTGATGTTCTTATGTTCGGGATGACGAAGGCCGGTTTTCGGATCGAGTTCGATGAGTTGGATTCCCGTCCAGAACGAACCGAAGACCATCCACAAACTGTCATCGGAGTCCGCGAAGATTTGCGAATCGATGGCGTTATAGGGATCGCGGTCGTTGGAGCGGATGATGATGCCTTCGTCCTTCCACGCAAATCCCGGAGCGTTGGGATCAAGGGTCGTGTTGCTGGCGAGACCGATGGCCGAAGTGTTTTTGCCAAAACCCGAAACCGAATAATAAAGCAGATAGCGGTTGCCGCGTTTCACAATGTCAGGTGCCCATAGATAACCGCGATGATCCGGAATCACCTGGCGATGCCAGGCCGGAAAGGTTTTGAACACGGGTGGCCCGACCTGCCAATTTTTCAAATCCGCCGACGTGCGGGTGACGATGCCATCGCCGGTGGCAAAGACCCACCACGTGTTGCCTTCGCGGATCGGTGTCGATGGATCATGAAAACGCGGTGCTTTCCATCCGCCGGCGTCGGGAGCGGCATGGAGATGGCTTGCCACCAACAAGACTCCGGAAACGATTTTTGCAGTGACGTTGAATCGCATTTTTCCACTACTCAGCGGCTGCCTGCGAAATTTCACGGTTGGCTCACGCGGAAGAAACGCCGGGCAAAGCCGGAAGTATCGGTAAATTTGTAATGGCCCGATGAAATTTCCGGAATCAGGCCAAGTGGCGTCCAGTCGCCGAGGGGTGAGGTAGCGGTGCTGCTGCCAACGATGCTGAGCAACAGTCCGGGAGAGTTGGTGAAGGTGAGTTCTAGGTAAAATTTTTCAATATGCAGTAGCCAAATCCGATTCCTCCGTCGTAAAACGCTCTTGCGACGCAATCTCATTAATAAATCACTATTTATCATCTATGGTCACCTCCCCTGATTCCCGCCGCGCCGTTCTCTCCGTGTTTGGCGCAAGTTTGGCGCTGCTGTCCCTGGCCGAAGCCGGCAGCCGCCGGTTTGCTTACAGCTACGAAACCACCACGATGCCCAGGGGCGCGATGGAGTTGGAAACGACGCTGACTTGGAAAACCGATGTCGCTGAGGAGCCGGGCCTGGAGGAGTATGATCTCCGGCACGAGTTCGAATTCGGGGTAACCGACCGCTTGCAGATGGCATTCTATTTCGCGGACTGGAGCATCGACAACGGTGGCGAGGGCGGCAAAGGCGGCACGGATTTCCAGGGCGTGGCCGTGGAAGCGATTTACAACCTGACCGACCCCAACACGTCTCCGTTCGGCTCCGCACTTTATGGCGAAGTTGCCGCCGGTGAGGGCACCCTTGGGTTGGAAGGCAAACTCCTGCTGCAGAAAAACGTCGGCGCCTGGATGTTCGTTTACAACATCGGTGGTGAAGTCGAGTGGGAGGATAGTTACCACGAAAAGAACGGGGAGCTTTTCCAAACCCTTGGTGCCAGCTATCAGTTGAATCCCTCGTGGTCGGTGGGAGTTGAAGCTCTTCATGAAGTCGCGGTGCCTGAGGTTTCGGAAATCGCCGAAAGCCATGTTTTCGCGGGCCCCAACTTTTCATGGCGCAACCGCTGCTATTCGCTCGCGGTTGCGGGGCTGTGGGAGCTTACTTCGCTTGATGGCGAGCCGGACTTCCAGCTTCGGACCATCTTCTCCTTCAGCTTCTGACAAGCGGCCCGATGCGGTCAGTTCCAACCCTTCCTGCTGCCTGCCGCGTGCTGACCTCCGCGGCGGGCGCTTTGCTGATCGTTTCCTGCGGGCAAAGCTATATTGCGCCTCCGGTCGCCAGCTTGCCGAAGGGCACGGCATCGCGGACGGCGCAATTGGAACGCGGCTATGCCATCCATCAGTTGAAATGCGCGAAGTGCCATGCGTTTGAGGATCCAAGGAAGTACGGTGTGAATGAACTTCGAACCGACCTTATGCCGGTGATGGTGGGGAAAGCCAAGTTGTCTCCGGCGGACTCTGATGCGGTGCTGGCCTATGTGTTGGCTGCACGCGAAATGACTGTTAGATAATCGGCGGGCTGAGATGGAGAATGGACGCCTACGTCCATTCGATTTGATGGGACGTAGGCGTCCCATCTCCTTACCACGGTTGCTGAAGCAACTTCTCGCTTTTCCCTTTACGGTCCATGCGCCGCGGCCTTTGCTGACGCCGCTTGGGATGCCGTTAAAGGACGCCGAGAGAAAACTTTCCCGATGGATGCCGACCGACCGAATCCCGTAAACCTGCCCGGGCTGGTTTTCAAAGCCGTCGGTATTCTGTTGTTTGCCGCACTGGTCGCCTTCGTCGCCAATTACAAGCTCAAGCTCGGGCCGGTTCCGAGCATCATTGTCGCATTGAGTATCTTTGGCGTGGGCTTGTACTCCATGCTGAAACTGCGCGGGGCTCCGCGCGAGATGGGGGTCACCTTTGGACTGAAATTCTTCAGTGTCACTGCCTACAAGATCCTGAACTTCCTGGTGTCGATGTGGCTGATCCGCCACCTCGGATTCAATGAGCAGGAGGCCGGCTACATCATTGTGGCATGGGGCTTGTTGATGACGGTCTGCACGATTGTCGCGGGTTCGTTGACGGATGCCTTGGGTTTGCGGCGAACCTTGTTTCTGGGAGTGACCATCAGCGTGCTGACGCGGCTGGTGATGGCGTTGGCCACCAACAAGGGCGTCGCCCTGGTCTGCGGACTGATGCCGCTGGCGATCGGCGAGGCGCTCTGCACGCCCGTGCTGGTGGCGGCGATGCGTCTTTATGCGAAGCCCTCGCAGCGGACCGTCGCTTTTTCATTGTTCTACGCGTTGATGAACTTCGGTTTCATGTTCGGCTATTTCATCTCGGATGGCGTGATGGGGAAGGTCAAGGTGGATGAGTTGGTGACGGTTCCCGTTCTTGGGTGGAATCTCAGTGCCTTCAGCGTGCTCATCCTCGTCAGCATGGCGGTGGATCTGGTGATGATCCCATTGATTTGGTTCCTGAAACCAGGCGTGCAAATGACCGAAGCTGGCTTTGTGCCGCTGCCGTCCAAGGATCACATTTTTCCGCCAGGAACGGGAGTGCTGGGCAGACTGCGCCTGACCGTGGTGAACGCCGCTTCGGACACCGTGGCGACCCTTGGGCGGCTCTTCATGTCCAAAGGTTTTGCGGGCTTGCTGGTGTTCCTGCTGATGATCGGGTTGCTCAAGATTGTTTTCAACGTGATGGACTATGTGCTCAATCCCTTCGTCACGCGCGAGATCGGAGCAGTGGCTGTCAGCAAGGTGGGCCGATTGAACGCGACTAATAGCATCATGATCCTCGTGCTCGCACCGATGGTCGGGATTCTCACCCGCAAGTATGCTTCCTACACGATGGTCATTATCGGCGGCTTCATCACCGCCGCTTCGTTCATTTTCATGTGTGCGCCAACTTCGATGTTTGAGAGCCTGGCGTCGGGTTGGTTGGGAAAGGGGATTGGCAACGGCTACCTCGGCATCGTCGGTGATGTGCATCCTTATTTCATCATGATCTTCCTATGGCAGGTGATGTTTTCCATCGGTGAGGCATTTTATTCGCCGCGGGTTTATGAATATGCCGCGTCCATCGCGCCGCCGGGACAGGAGGCATCTTATTCGTCGCTTTCCTACATCCCTCTATTGATCGGGAAAATATCGACCGGTCTCGCTTTCGGCAGCCTGCTAAACCATTACTGTCCGAAGGAAGGCCCGCGGAATTCCGGCATGATGTGGCTCATCATCGGCGGGATGGTCCTCGTCGCCCCACTCGGGTTGCTGTTCCTCCAGCGTTTCATCCGCGTGCCGGAAGCGGGCAGGGAAGATAGTTGAGAGTTGATGGTTGAGTGTTGAGTGAGGAGGAAGAAAGCGGCTGGGACGTCTCGTCCCCGCTTCTTCATGCCTTGATGCGGAAGCATTGCTGGGACGAGACGTCCCAGCCACGTTCTGCCTCTCCTCTATCAACCATCAATTCCAAAATCCTTCATAGCTTCAGCGACGAAGGACAACCATCAACTTCTTCCGCCACGCGGGTGAGAAGATGAATTCGGGGCGACCGGTGATCGCCCCTACGCGGGTGCGCCGATGGCACCTGGAATCGGGCCGGGGCCTTCGGGGCGGTCTTCTTCCGTGGGTTTCGGGACGGGCTTTTTCTTGAGCTCGTCGGGAACCGGCGGCGGCTTGGGGGCCGATGGCGGGTCGCGCATTTCGCCGAAGTCGATGATGTCGCGCAGATGGTTGGCATCGAGCGTTTCGAACTCTAACAGAGCCTTCGCAATCAACTCCACCTTGTCGCGTCCTTCGTTGAGGATACGCGATGCGGTCGAATAGGCTTCGTCGATGAAGCGCTTGATCTCTTCGTCGATGCTCTTCGCCGTGCTCTCGCTGTAGTTCGTGCGCCGTCCGCCCATGTCGCCACGGCCGAGGAAGACCGGGCCTTCGCCTTCGCCGTATTCGACCATGCCGAGCTTGTCGCTCATGCCCCATTCGCAAACCATGTGACGGGCCAATGAAGTTGCCTGGCGGATGTCGCCGGAAGCACCGTTGGAAACGTCGTCGCTGTGAAATCCTTCGGCGATGCGTCCACCCATCGTGACGATGAGATTGGCGAGCGCTTCTTTTTTCTGCGTCGAGTACTTGTCGCCATCGGGCAGATACATTGTCGCGCCGAGATAAGGACCGCGCGGGATGATAGTGACCTTGTGCAGCGGGTTGGTATCCGGCAGCACCATGTTGAGATAAGCATGGCCAGCTTCGTGCCAGGCGGTGCCGGTCTTTTCCTTGTCTGACATGGCCAGGCTGCGGCGTTCGCGGCCCCAGCGGACCTTGTCGCGGGCTTCTTCCATCTCGTCGAGCGTCACCGCTGTCAGACCACGGCGGGCGGCGAGGAGGGCGGCCTCGTTGATGAGGTTCGCCAGTTCCGCTCCGGAGAAACCGGGTGTGCCCCGGGCGATCTTCGAAAGGTCGACACCCGCGGCGAGTTTGATCTTCTTCACATGCACGCGCAGGATTTCCTCGCGGCCATTCACGTCGGGCAGCGAAATGGTAACCTGGCGGTCGAAGCGACCGGGCCGCAGCAATGCCGGATCCAACACATCGGGCCTGTTAGTAGCGGCGATGATGATGACACCCTCCTGCGTGTCGAAGCCGTCCATTTCGACGAGCAACTGGTTGAGCGTTTGCTCGCGCTCGTCGTGGCCACCACCCATGCCGTGACCGCGGTGACGACCGACGGCGTCGATCTCATCGATGAAAATCAAGCAGGGCGCGTGTTTGCGGCCTTGTTCGAACATGTCGCGGACGCGGGATGCGCCGACGCCGACAAACATTTCCACGAAGTCCGAGCCGGAGATGGAGAAGAAGGGCACGTCCGCCTCACCGGCGATCGCACGGGCCAACAAGGTCTTGCCGGTGCCGGGTGAGCCGACCATAAGCACGCCTTTTGGAATCGATCCGCCGAGCTTTTGGAACTTCCGGGGATCGCGCAGGAAATCGACGATTTCAAACAACTCTTCCTTCGCTTCTTGGATGCCGGCGACGTCTTTGAAGGTCACCTTGTTGCGGTCCATGGTGAGCAAGCGGGCCTTGCTTTTGCCGAACGACATCGCGCCGCGGCCCGCCGATTTCATTTGCTGCCGGAACAGGAAAAACAGAATGGCGATGATCAATAGGAAGGGCAAAAACGTGAACAGCGCGTTCTTCAGGTAATCGTTGCTGGGCGCGTAGTTGGCCTCGGTCTGCAGCAATTTGGTCATTTCGTCGCCGAGGAGGGCAAGCGAAACGGTAACGCTGAAAGGCACAGGCCCTTTGGTTTTGCCCGCAGCATCCCTTGGAATGATGAGGTTGGTGATGATCTCGCGATGACCCACGAGAACCGCGTCGGTGGAACCCGCCGTGGTGAGGATGCGCAGGGGATTGACCTTGTCGTCGATCTTGATTTCGCCCCAGGCGAGGGCTTTGCGAAATTCGGACAGCGAGAGCGATTCGAGATCGCCTTCGATCGGCGCTTGCGAGGCGTTCGCAATTTGCTGGATGCGGATGCTGTCGCCAAGCATCTCACGGATTTGGTTGCCCTGCAGGCTGAGGTTCACGAGCACTCGGAAGTCGCTGGCTTTCGTCTGCGGGTCCTTGGGCCGCTCGGGAAGTGGGGCTGCCCAGCCTGTGATTTTCGCGTCGAGGGTGGACGGATCTTTCTCGAGGTTCAGCGGTTGTTTCGGATTGCCGCGGATCACGCGCTCCTGCTCCCAGGCTTGGCGGAATTCCGCATAGCTGAGGGTTTGGGCGCCGCGGTTGGTGATCGGATTGAAAAATGCAACGCCGAGGATAACGGTGGCGAGGGACATCAGGCCAAGCACCTTCCAGTTGAAGCCGTTGCTATCGCCGGAGGAGCGGTTGGAGCCGTTGCCGGGCGGAGGGGTGTTCGGTGAGTCAGACATGGGGAATCGAAATGCCCGAACGGCGGCGCGGCGTTGAAAACGCGAAAGCGCAAGCGGTTCGGGAGCAAGCGAGGATACCGCAAGGGGGGGAAAAGCAAAACCCTTTTTTCCCGTTGCTTGCGGCCCGGCTGCAGGTCTGCCAACACTTGGGCGTGGAAAACCCGGCCCCCCGCAAAGACCCTGCCCCCGACCTGCTGCGTCGGTTGCTGGCGATGCGGTGGCTGCAACTCATTCCCGGCATCGGCCGGATCCGCGCGTTGCGCCCCGGGACCGACGCGCATGTCGGCGTGCTGGTCGATTCCTTCGCGGCCTTTGCGACCCTGGATGATGAACTGAGTTCGCTGGAGGCGGACCTGATTCTTGACATGCTGCGCAGCGCGTTTCCGGAGGTCGATCATGGTTGGCTTGGCCGGCGGATGCAGCGCGCGGTCCGGAATCCACGGCCGTTGCAGGGCCTGGCCATCCAGTTGAAGGACAGCTTCGACGACATGGGTAAACTCGCGCTCGGCCTGCAGTTGTTCACCCTGGTGGACGCCGCGGGCCGCTCCGAGCGCAACCGGACGAGCTTTGAAGTCTTCATGCGGCGCCTCGGCCGGCCTGATTATGGTGTTGCGATTTTGCGCGAAATGCGGGGCGACGCCGGCGAACCCGGTGACGATGAGTTGCCCTTCGAGCGTTTGGTCTTCGGTAGCGACGGCGCGGACGTGTTGTTGCCACCAGCGGCGGGTGATCATGAGTTCCGTGTCTATCGCGCGGGCGACTTGATTCTTGTTAGAAATACCGGCAACGCCCCGCTGTGGATCCGCGGCCGCTCGGTTGAGACGGGATCGTTTCTGCGGATGCGCGAGCGGCAGCCGCTGGTGGTGCCGGGTTGGACGCTCAGCCACGAGGACCTGGTGTTTTTCCTCGATGTAAAACGCACGGGCAATGCTCCGGCGATCTATCTTGCAACGGGCGAAGCGGGCCTCACCGCCGAACGGACGCGGGGCAGACACAGCTTGTTGCGCGTTTCCTTCGGCTTGCAGGCGGAGGTCGAAGCGCTCCGCGACACGGAGCTCCATGCGGGCAACAAAGGGCCTCTGAAAAAAGGCGACAAAGTGGTTTGCCGCAATCACGAGCGGGTTGGCGATGCCTCCGGTGTCAGTCGTTCCATCAACGAACTGCGCCGCAAGGCCATCCAGTCGGGACGGCGTTTCCGTTTGGCCGGTGATCGCCAGGAATATCTCGTATCGAACGATCCTTCGGCGCTGTCGGCCGGCGACCTTCTGTTAGGTCCCAAGCTCTCGCCAAAAACCGTCCTCTTCATCCGCTTCGACGCCGAGGGATCGCAGGGCTCGGTGTTTATCCGCGAAAGCCACGGACCGATCTGGGTCGATGGCGTGCCGATCCGCCAAACCGCTACCTTGCATGACGGTTCGCTGATCCGCTTGTCGGGGAGCCAGGCGGTGCGATGCCGTTTCAGCGAGGGCTTTCTCGATGAAGAACGAACCTTGATCGAGTCGTTGCAGGTGGAGGACCTCATCCACGACTTCGGCAAGGACTCGCGCGCCCTCGACCATGTGAACTTCGAGGTGAAGCGCGGCGAAATGCTTTGCATCATCGGCCCCAGCGGCAGCGGCAAAAGTACGCTGCTTGCCGTACTATCAGGCCAGCGCGAGCCGACCCGCGGCAAGGTGAAGTTGAATGGCATCCCGCTCTACGATCACCGCGACCAGTTGGTGCCGTTTATCGCGCACATGCCGCAGGAAGAGGCGCTCAGCCCGCAGCTAACTGTTAGAGAACATCTGCGCCACGCGGTCACCATCCGGCGTCCGGCCTTGTCGCTGCCCGAACACGAGCGCCGCGTCGATAGCATGCTCGCCGAACTCGGTCTCCAGTCGATTGCCCGCCGGCGCGTGGGTTCGCCCGGTGACAAGACGATTTCCGGCGGCGAACGCAGCCGTCTCAATCTCGGCGTGGATCTCGGCAGCCGCGCGGAAGTGTTCCTGTTCGACGAGCCGATATCAGGCTTGTCGTCGAAGGATTCCGAGCACGTCGCGGAGACCCTGCGTTCGTTGGCCCGGGAGAAAATTGTCATCGCGTCGTTGCATCGGCCGGGCGCACCGGTGCTGCGCTTGTTCGACAAGGTGCTTCTGTTAGATACCGGCGGACGCCTGGCGTATTTCGGCGCGCCGACGGAGATGGTTGACTATTTCCAGGACGCTTGTGAGGAACTCTCGATTTCGCATCCCTCGGTTGCAGCCAAAACCCCATTGGGCGCGGACTTTGTCTTCGACGTGTTGGAGACGCCACTGAGCTCGATCGGTGGAGGATCCAACACCGGCGCGGCGCGGCGCTTCCCGTCGTCATTCTGGCAGGAACGATTCGAGAGCGTTGCGCTCATGCAGTCGCTGCGTGTGGGCAGCAATCCGGTATCGAAGCCCGGTGAAAGACGCGAGGGCGAACGCTTGCCGGTGCCGCCGAAACCCACCCGTTTGTTCCGCGCGGTGCTGCTGGTCTTCGCGACTCATTTCCTGCGTTCGCTGCTATCCAAAGTGCGCAACCACGGGACGATTTACAGCACCTGCCTCGAAGCCCCGCTGCTGGCGGCGCTCATTGCCATCACCCTGCGCTCTTCGCCCGAAGGCTCCTATCGCTTTGCGACCGCACTGCACATTCCGGCTTACCTGTTCCTAACCGCAACGGTGGCGATGTTTCTCGGGCTGACCAATTCGGCGACCGAGGTTTTGCGGGACCGGCCGATCCTGCGGCGCGAGCGAAATTGCCAACCCGGCGCAGGTTCCTATGTGCTGGCGAAATTCACCGCGCTTGGTCTGGTCGCCTCCGTGCAATGCTTCACCTATCTCGTCGTCGGGAACTACTTCCTCGAGATCGACGGCATGCTCTATCACCACTGGCTGTGGATGACACTCACGGCATGGACCGGCACGGGCATGGCGCTAGTGGTGTCATCGCTGGTGAAGACGGAACGCGCCGCGTTGACCGCCGTGCCATTGCTGCTCGTCCCCCAGATGTTGCTTGCCGGCGCTTTGGTGTCCTACAAGGAAATGAACCACGCCCTGTTCAGAAACTCTGACATCCGTGAAAACGCCGGAGTGCCGGTGCCTGCCGCGGTCATGCCCCTGCGCTATGCCTACGAGGGAATGATCGTCGCACAGGCAACCCACAATCCCTTCGAAGCCGAACGCATCCGTTTGCAGGATCGGATCGACCGCGTCCGCTCGAAGACCGATCTCACCCCCAAGCAGGTCGAGCGCTTCGACCTTGTCAAAGAAGGTCTCCGACGGTTGCTGGCAGCGGGGGCGCAGACACGCGATGAAGCCGCGAACATCATCGAACGCATCCGCCGCATCTCGACCTCTGGTTCGCGCATCGAAGTGGAATCGATGAAAGTCTGGCCCGACAACGCCCCCAACGCCCGGTCCGCCTCTGAGTTTTTCGTCAACGATCGGATCGATCTCATGGTCCGCGAGGCTGAAACGTTCCGCAATGACTACCGCGACAACACGCGGCGCGTTGTATTTCACGCGCTCAAGAAGCCCATTCCTTTCATGAAGGCCAAGCCCACGCCACCGGGCGGCAAATTCGTCGAACGCGATGATGAAATGAAAACGGAAGACTACTGCGCCATCGTCCTGTTAGGAGTCGTGGTTATCTGCGGCATTGCGTCCGCCACAATCATTTCGCGGCAAAACCGGATGACGCGGTGATGAATGGTTATCGGTTATCGGTTCAACGACAATGGATTTGGAGCGCCTGCGGTGCTTTTCGAAAACGGTGAAGGCCTGCAAGTGACCTTCAACGCCGCGCCGCCACTTAACGTTGATTTTGATTATGTCGGTGTCTCCGCAGGCGAAGACCA
>JANMJQ010000129.1:0-8513 GCA_031371445.1 Akkermansiaceae bacterium | reverse complement strand
CCGAACGTGCGGCCCACCCATGTCCTCAAATATTCGCGCTGGCTGAACTTGCGGAATTTCTCCGGGTTGCGAGCAAGCTCCAGGAAAAACTCCGTGCCGATTTCACCCGGCTTGATGTCGCCCACATTCACGATCCACACGCGCTTCGCGTTGTAGTCGAAGGCCTTCATCATCTCCTCCCAGACCACGGCGGGAGGCGTCGTGCACAGCCACAGATAATCCTGCGGATCGCCCCAATAAGACAAATGATAGTACACGCCCGCACCACCGCTCCGCTTTTGTTCCTCAGGAGTCGATAGCTGGCGGATATAACCATGATTGTCGTCGACCCACATCAAAGTCACGTCATCAGGAACCTTCAGGCCCATTTGATAGAGTCCGAGCACCTCTTTGTAAGGAACGAACACCTGTGGCACCAATGCTGGATTGGGATTCACCCGCTTTGCCAAAATCTGCCGCTGGTCCGCGAAAATTTCCTGCAGCTTCGTGACTTGCTCGCCCTTGCTTCCTCCTGAAAGCCCGTTGTCGCTGATCCCGCGCATGCCGATGGTATAAAGGTTTTCGTAAATCCCATTGGATGCGACCCGCTGATCCCAAAAGTTATAGACCGTATCGCGATTGGTGAAATAGCTCCACGGGCCCATCTTCTTTTCGTCGAACTCGGAGGTATTTCTCAACATCGGTTCATGATGCGATGAACCCATGACAATCGCATAGTTGTCGGCCACCACCTTGTTCTGCGGATACACATTGAAAGCCTGCGTGACTTCATGCATCGCGGGCCAGCAATAGTTCGCACGCAGGCGCAGCAGCAGCTCGAAAACTTTTTCATAGGTCTTCGGTCCAATGTCGTTCTGCGCGGGATCGAAGGTTTTCGAAGCCCATGGTTTCATCCCCCAATCTTCGTCGTTGATGAAAATACCACGGTATTTCACCACCGGCGACGCTTCCACGTGCGAGCCTGCGGCAATATGAATCGCCTCGCGGGCTATCGGTTTCACATCGCCCCACCAAACCCACGGCGAAACACCCATCGCTTCCGACAAGGAGAAAATCCCGTAGGCCGTGCCACGCCGATCGCTGCCGACAATCACCAGGCCGAGACTGACACCCGCAACCGGATTCGGCACCACCGCAGCGGTGTAGGCTTCCCATTTGCCTCGCACCGCGGACACATCGATCTTGCCCTGTGCGACCATCGCATCGATCGCCGGATTCTTGCCCAGCGTGCCGACGAAGACCGCCACTGCTCCGGCCGAGGGCGAACCATTCGACAATATAGGCTGCACACCGGTGACCGCATTCACATCGCTCGCCAGCGCGGTCGCTGCGATTTCCACCACCTTCGCATCCGTCGCTGAATAATAAATCGGCGCTGCGGCTCCGGTTGCCGCAAGGGCGAATGAACCAGGAGAAGGCGTAGTCGAGGCTGTTAGAAATGAATCCGTCGCCGGCAGTGGGAAGGCGGCGTCACCCGGACTTGCGGCCATGGCGAAGGGCGAGGCGGTCAGAACCAGCCACTGAACGATAAGGAGACGGCGTGTCATTGCAAAAACACTTACATCGCTTGGCCCTCGGAAGCGAACCAAGGACTATGGAAAAAAGAGGCAGCGCCAGCACCGGCCTGGCCACTGCCCGTTTTTGGGTTTTATCATGCCGTTTAAATTCAACTTCCGCCCGGTGCAAGTAAGGAGGGCGGAACTGCGGTCCGCCCCTTTGCGCGTCCCGCGCGAGTCGACCGAAGTTCGACTCTCCTCACTCGCGGCGGGGGAGCACCACGGCAGATAATTATTAGGGGTCACTGGGATTTCCCCGCGGATTCAGGAAAGTCGCCCTCCAGAAGACTGGATTTCCGCTTTCCGAATCCTGAGCCAGCGCCTAAATCATCCGCGCATGCTTGATACCCCACGTCCCGCCGGAAAATTGATGGCCGCCAACCGCGGTGAAATCGCGATCCGCATTTTCCGCGCCGCAACCGAATTGGGGCTGACCACCGTCTCGATTTTCGCGGAGGAAGACCGGTTTTCAATCCACCGCTTCAAGGCCGACGAAGCCTATCAGCTCGACGCATCGAAGGGGCCGGTTGGCGCTTATCTCGATGTCGAGGGCATCGTCACCTTGGCCAAGCAGAAGGGCGTGTCGATGATTCATCCGGGCTATGGGTTTCTCTCGGAAAACGCCACCTTCGCAAGGGCCTGCGCGCGGGAAGGGATTATCTTCATCGGCCCCTCCCCCGATCTGTTAGAAAACATGGGCGACAAGACCGCCGCGCGTGCGTTGGCGCATTCGTTCAATGTCCCGACCTTGCCAGGAACCGAGGAGCCTATCACCGATCCTACCCAAGCCCTGTCAGCGGCGCACGAAATTGGTTTCCCCCTCATCATCAAAGCCGCTTTCGGTGGCGGCGGGCGCGGCATGCGGGTCGTGGAAAAACCGGAGCAACTCGCCGGTTTGTTGGCCGAAGCGCAGAACGAAGCGCAGAACGCGTTTGGCAATCCAGCCGTTTTCCTTGAGCGCTACATTTTGCGCGCCAAGCACATCGAAGTGCAGATCCTGGGCGACCAGCATGGCAACGTGGTGCATCTCCATGAACGCGACTGCTCGGTCCAGCGCCGTTATCAGAAAGTCGTCGAAGTCGCACCCGCGGTGAACCTCGATCCGAAGGTCCGCAAGGAACTCTGCGATGCAGCGGTCGCGCTGGCGAAGGGCATCGGTTATGACAATGCGGGCACGGTCGAGTTCCTGTATGACATGGATCGCAACGATTGGTTCTTCATCGAGATGAACCCGCGGATCCAGGTTGAGCACACGGTGACCGAGTGCGTGACGGGCATCGACCTTGTCCGCTCGCAGATCCTGGTCGCCGGAGGGCATCAGTTGTTCGGCGATGAAATCGCGCTGCCGCCACAGGACCAGATTCCCTGCAACGGTTTTGCCATTCAATGCCGCGTCACCACGGAAGATCCCGAGAAGAATTTCGCACCCGACTATGGGCGCATCTTGAACTATCGCTCGGCAGCGGGCTTCGGTATCCGGCTCGACGCGGCTTCGGGCGATGCGGGTTCGGTGGTGACGCCGTTCTATGACTCGATGTTGGTCAAGGTCACCGCGATGGGCCGCAATTTCCCGGTTGCCTGCCAACGCATGGACCGTGCCTTGCGCGAGTTCCGCATCCGCGGTGTGAAGACGAACATCCCGTTTTTGGAAAATGTCATCGCCGATGAAACCTTCCGCAGCGGCCAGGCCCACACCAAGCTGATCGATACCAAGCCCGCCTTGTTCCAGTTCAAGCGCCGCCGCGACCGTGCGACCCGGACGCTGTCTTATCTCTCCGACATCACGCTCAATGGCAATCCCGCGACGAAGGGCTGGAAGCCCGCGGCTCCCCTGCCAAAAGCGATCGTTCCAAATTCATTCGTCATCGAGCACCTCGCCAAAGTTCCCAAAGGCAGCCGCGATGTTCTGTTAGAATTGGGCCCAGAGGAATTCTCGCGGTGGATTCTCGACCAAAACAAACTGTTGGTCACCGACACCACCTTCCGCGACGCACACCAGTCATTGATCGCGACGCGGATGCGCAGCTTCGACATGCTGCGGGTTGCCGAGGCCGTGTCCCATCGCCTGCCCGGCCTGTTCTCGCTGGAAATGTGGGGCGGCGCGACCTTCGACACCGCCATGCGTTTCCTCAGCGAGTGCCCCTGGGAACGCTTGCGGCGGCTCCGGGAGAAGATCCCGAACATCTGCTTCCAGATGCTCTTCCGCGGATCGAACGCGGTGGGCTATTCGAATTATCCGGACAATGTCGTCGCCGGCTTCGTGAAGCACGCCGCCGACTCGGGCATGGATATTTTCCGCATCTTCGACTCGCTGAACTACCTGCCGAACATGCAGGTCGCGATGGAAGCTGTTAGAAATCACGGCAAGGCCATTTGCGAAGCCGCGATTTGTTATACCGGCGACATCATGGACGAGCGCCGCGACAAATACTCGCTGCAATACTATGTCTCCAAGGCCAAGGAGGTCGAAAAGATGGGAGCGCACATGCTTTGCATCAAGGACATGGCCGGCCTCTGCAAACCGCGCGCGGCATGGAAATTGATCAGCACGCTCAAAGAGGAAATCGGCATCCCCGTGCATTTCCATACGCACGACACCTCCGGCATCAACGCCGCCTCCGTGCTCTCCGCGTCGAAGGCCGGCGTCGACGTGGTCGATCTCGCGATCGCCTCCATGTCCGGCTCGACCTCGCAGCCCAACCTCAACTCGGTGGCCGCGGCCTTGTCGGGAAGCAGCCGCGATCCGCAGCTCGATTTCGATACGCTCAACGAAATGTCGGATTACTGGGAGCAGGTGTTGTCCTTTTACCAGCCCTTCGACTCCGCGCCCCGTTCCGGAACCGCCGAGGTTTACGAACATGAAATGCCCGGCGGCCAATATACCAATCTCCGCGAGCAGGCCAATTCGATGGGCCTCGGCCACCGCTGGCGCGAAATCGCCCGCACCTATGCCGAGGTGAACCAGTTGTTCGGGGATATCGTCAAGGTCACGCCTTCCTCGAAAGTCGTTGGCGACATGTGCATGTTCCTCGTCACCCGCGGCATCAAGGCGGCCGATGTGCCGAAGATCAAACCGGGCTCGATCGATTTCCCCGAAAGCGTTATCGACATGCTCGCGGGCGGCCTCGGACAACCCGACGGCGGTTGGCCGCCCGAGGTCCAGAAGGTCGTACTCGGAACCCGCAAGCCGGTCACCAAACGACCCGGCGAACTCGCGGCACCGGTCGATCTCGAAGCCACGCGCGTCACCCTGGGCAAAGCGCTCGGCCGCCCCGCCGATGATGACGATCTCTATTCGCACCTGATGTATCCGCAGGTCTTCGCCGACTTCACCGCCTTCCGCGCGAAGTACGACAACCTTAGTGGATTGCCCACGCCCGCGTTTTTCTATGGCCTGCAGATCGGCGAGGAAATGGAGATCGAGATCGACACCGGAAAAATCCTCATCATCAAACTGATTTCGATCGGTGAAGCCGACTCCGCGGGCCGCCGCGCCTTGTTCTACGAATTGAACGGCATGCCGCGCGAGTCGGTGGTCGTGGACAACTCGCTCAAATCCGTTTCCACGGCGGCGCGCATCAAAGGCGATCCCAACAACCCCGCCCAAGCCTGCGCGCCGATGCCTGGCATGATCACCGAGGTCGCCGTTTCACCCGGCCAGGAAGTGAAAGCCGGCGACAAATTGTTAACGCTAGAAGCCATGAAAATGCTGACGACGGTCTGCGCCAGCGCCGATGGCACCGTCACCAACGTCCTCGTCATCAAAGGCGACCGCGTGGATGCCGACGACCTGCTGGTGAAGCTGGATCTATAAATTTCAATGAACGGCACCGCCGAGGAAAAAAACGCCTGCCTGTCCTTCGTAGCTTCAGCGAAGAAGGGCGCCATCGACGTCATGCTCACCGGCGGGACGTGCGAGGCCTGCCAGTAAGCCATCAATTTTGGAGGGGCGACATTCTTGTGCCCTCTTTTTTTGCCCCAAATTCCATCTTGCAAAATTAACCCACAGGTTAACACTCTTCATGGAAGCCATCCTCTACCATTCCGGTCCCGCCTGCCGCATCTACCTCCTCGCCGACGGTTCCAACTGCCCTTCCGAATCCTTCCTCACCGCCGCCACCAACCTCTTACCCGACGAATTCGCCAAACTCACCAAGCTCCTCGATTACTCCTGCGAACATGGGCTCCCCAAGAACAAACAAAAGGTCAACACCCTCGGTGACGGCCTCTTTGAGTTCAAAACCATCGGCGGCCTCAGGCTCATCGGATTCTGGGATGCCAACCGTATCATTCTCTGCACCCACGGATTTCTGAAAAAACGCCAAACCACGCCTCCCGGCGAACTCGCCACCGCCGCCAAGTGGAAGAAAGCCTACGAAACCGCTAGAAAAGCCAACAAACTGAAATTCATCGATTAACAAGCAGCACCCCAAAAAAGTGGCTGGAGCATCTTGCTCCAGACCGTTGCTGGGGCGACCCTCCCCCAAGCCTGATTTCCCGCCATGAAAGACCTCACCGCACTCAAAGCCAAAGCCAAGCAGGCCCGCGAATCACACGCCTACCGCGCGGAAGGCGCGTCCCTCCGCTTTACCGAGGACCTCGTCGCCTTCATGAAAACCAGCGGCCTCACCCGCACCGCCCTAGCCGAAAAAATCGGATCATCTCCCGCCTACGTCACCAAGATCCTCCGCGGCGAAACTAATTTCACCTTGGATTCCATGGTCAAAATCGCCACCGCCCTTGGCTGTGAACTCACGATCGGCCTCCGCCCCTTGGCAACCGCTCCCACCCAACAGCGAAACTCCAAAGTCAGCTACCGCGACATTGCTCCCCAACCGAGTTCCATGCTCAACGAGCAACCCCGCTGATTCGATACCCTCATCTTGTTCAGGCCTTGCCTCAACGCCATGATTACTCAGAAATAATATCCAATGGCAAATGTAGCACCCATCTCAGATTCGATCGTTTTCTCGCTATCCAGATTGGTGGATGACTCCCGGTCTGAAAATCGATATCCAAGCCATTCAGACCTAGATTTTATCAGCCAGTGTGATCTGGCACAGGCGGATCCAAAATCTTCAGGGCAGGTGGTTGGAAAAACGAAGAGATTAAGGGCGGTCTTGAGTTGGTCCCTCGAAAATTCGGTGAATTCAGGAGGCAAATTGGCTGCAATGCTAATAGCCAATATACGTTCTGCAGGGGGCTTTCGGGAAGCATCGCAAAACTACGTCGGTGTTGAGGCTATCATCGGAGCTCAACAGTCTTTTGCTGAGGAGGGTTTCGACTTGGGAAAGGATGGCTCTCTTCAACCCAAGGTCCTAGATTCACTTAGCGGACGGGCACTTACCGATGCACTTTCCGTCTACGTAGCGAGAGCTCGTAAAGGTTCAGAAGACGCAGCACTGCTAACCGGCACGGCAAAGGATCTTCTCGAGGCAAGTGCTGCACATGTCCTTACTGAAAAAAGAGGCACTTATTCACACACTTCCAATTTCCCAACTTTATTAGGACAAGCGTTCATCGCGGCTGGCCTGGCTACCTCGATGGATCCTGTGAAACAAGGAGAACCGCCCCAAAAGAAGCTGGACCGTGCACTTTATGATGCTGGGTGTGCCGTCAATACCCTGCGGAACAAACAAGGCGTAGGTCATGGTCGCCCCTGGTTGCCAAGCGTCACACCCGCAGAGGCGGCAGCATCGATCGAGATAATGGGCATTATCGCCGGACGACTTCTCTCAACACTCCAATAGCTAAATGTCATCCACCCAAATTACCAGCAAACAACTAGTCGCCTTGAAAGACCGGATCGCAAAGCTTTAAGGGTCGAACTATCCAATCTTGGGGTCGGTTCCCACACCGTAACATTTTCTTCACTTAAGCCTTCCTAAATCCTCCTTTGACAAACCGCCCGAAAACTGTTCACATGAACGCATGATCTCCCCTTCCGCATCTCACGTTCTCGCCTTGGCCGATTCGAGCGGCTGGCAGACCTGCGTGGAGAAGACGCGGGAAGAGCGCGGTGAGAATGGGCAGTTTTTCACGCCACCCGCGATTGCCCGCTGCTTGGCCGGATGGTTTCAGCCGGAAGGATTCAACCGCCCATCGCTGCATTTGCTGGACCCCGGTGCGGGTGGCGGCGTGCTCACCGCCGCCGTGGTGGACCGGATCGCCGCCTTGCACGGCAGTGGATCTTTGCCTCTTCTGAAGGAAATCACCTTGGAAGTCTGGGAGCTGGATGAAGCCTTTCTTCCCGCCCTCCGGCAGAACTTGTCCGCCTGTGCAGCGCTGCTCCGCCAAGCCGGCATCCGCGCCACCGTTCAGCTCAACCACGGCAGTTACATTGAGGGAGCCGCCCGCGCGCTTGATCCTGGATTGTTCGGAACCGCCCAAGCTCCGCGAGTCACCCACGCCATCCTCAATCCACCCTACCGCAAGATTGCCACCCGTTCGCGCGAACGAACCTTGCTCGCTTCGGTGGGTATCGAAATTTCAAACCTCTACGCCGCTTTCGTCTGGCTGGCAGTCCGCCAGTTGGCCGATGGCGGCGAGTTGGCAGCCATCACTCCCCGCAGTTTCTGCAACGGCCCCTACTTCCGCGAGTTCCGCCGCGAACTGCTGCAAAAAGCCAACTTCAGCCGGGTCCATGTCTTCGAATCGCGCTTGGAGGCCTTCAGCCGCGACGACGTGCTCCAGGAAAACATCCTGTTCCACCTCTGCCGTGGCAAACGTAGCAACGCATCCTTGATGGTATCCACCGGATCGCTGGAATCCCCCGCAACGGCCTGCGTCCCGCAAAACCGCTTCGTCTCCCCCGCCGATCCCGATCAGGTCATGCACATCACCACGGAATCCGACGCAACCGACGTGCGCGGCTTCATCGATTCCCTCCCCTGCAAACTCACGGACCTTAGCATCCAAGTCTCGACCGGCCCCGTCGTCGATTTCCGTCTTAAGGAT
>JANMJQ010000113.1:0-5864 GCA_031371445.1 Akkermansiaceae bacterium | reverse complement strand
GAAGCCCACGAACGAATCGCAGCGACGGAGGGAGTTTCAAGATCCATCCCTCGCGATATGTCAAACGATCGTTTAGTACAAGCGCGAAGTGGTACGACTTATGGGTAACGGGCAGGCTCTGCCACCGCAGTCCAAGATGCGACGGTCATAGACCGACGCTACAGCTCAATGCCGGAAATGCCGGTGACCCGTGAAGATCATTGCCATTCCCGCGGCATCCGCGGCGGCGATGACTTCCGCGTCGCGCATCGAACCGCCGGGCTGGATGCAGGCGGTCGCCCCGGCATCGATCGCGGACTGCAAGCCGTCGGCGAAGGGGAACATCGCGTCCGAAGCAACGATGCTGCCCTTCAAACTGAGGCCCGCTTCCTTGGCTTTCCAAATCGCGATGCGTGAGGCATCGACCCGGCTCATCTGGCCGGCGCCGATTCCCAGCGTGCGTTCGCTGGCAGTGTAAACGATGGCGTTCGACTTCACGTGTTTCACGATCCTCCAACCGAAGCGCATGGCACGCATTTCCTCTTCGGTCGGTGGGCGCTTGGTGACGACCTTGGCTTCAAGCCGATCGAGGCCAAGCGCGGTGTGATCGCGATCCATGACCATGATGCCACCGGGGCATGAACGAATGACAGGCGCTTTCTTGCCGACGAGATACGCGTCGTTCATTTTCATGAGCCGCAGATTCTTCTTCTTCTGCAAGTGGGCGCGGGCGTCGCTCTCGAAGTCGGGGGCGATGATGATGTCAGTGAAAATTTCGGATATCAGTCGCGCGAGTTCGAGGGTAAGCGGGCGGTTGCAAACGATCACACCACCGAAGGGGGCCTGGCGATCGGTCTCGAAAGCTTTCTGCCAGGCGACACGCAGATCCTCGTCATCCTGACCGACGCCGCAGGGATTTGTGTGCTTCAGGATCGCAACGGTGGGCCGGATGAAATCGAGAATGAGATCGGCCGCAGCTTCGATGTCGAGGATGTTGGTATAGCTCAACTCCTTGCCCTGGACCTGTGTGAAATACTCGCGGAAATTTCCATAGAGCGAGCATTTTTGGTGCGGGTTGTCACCATAACGGAGTTCCTGTTCGAGCGGCAGGCTCAGTGTGAAATTGCAACCCGTGCCAGTCCGGCATTGGCCGAGGTAGTTGGTGATCGCGGCGTCGTATTGGGAAGTCCGCAGAAACACTTTCACGGCAAGCTGTTCGCGGAAGCCTTTGGTGGTGTTGCCATTGTTTTCCTTCATCTCTGCGATCACGCGCGAATAGTCGGCGGGATCAATGATGACGGTGACATGGCTGTGGTTCTTTGCGGCGCTGCGCAGCATCGATGGGCCGCCGATGTCGATGTTTTCGATGGCTTCCTCAAGGGTCACATCAGGGCGGGCGACGGTTTCCTCGAAGGGGTACAAATTCACGACCACGAGATCGATCGGAGGAATGCCGTTGGCCTTGGCTTCGGCGACGTGAATGGCGTCATCGCGGCGATGAAGAAGTCCGCCATGGACTTTCGGATGCAGTGTTTTGAGGCGGCCGTCGAAAAGTTCGGGGGCACCGGTGAATTCGGAGACGTCGATGACGGGAAGTCCCGCAGCCCGCAGCGCGGCGGAGGTGCCGCCGGTGGAGAGCAGTTCGACGCCCATTTCATGGAGCGCTTTCGCGAAGGGGGCCAGGCCGGCTTTGTCGGAAACGGAGAGAAGGGCGCGGGTGATGGGCATAACGAAGTCGTTTGCGTTCAGGAAAATCGCTCCGCGGCGGAGCGCTCGGCGGGATTCCCGTAGTCAACGGGGGCGAGTCGGGCAAGCGGAATAGACGGAAGGGGGCTCCGGAATGTGGGGGCGATCACCGGTCGCCCCGAATCCAATCCATCGCGCATTCATGCGCCCAAAAATATTCTTCCAAAAATAGGCAGGGAAGGCCCGGCCGGCTCCCTAGGGTAGGGGAGAGATGAATTCGGGGCGACCGGTGATCGCCCCTACGCACCGGTCTATTTCCACTCGAAAACCAGCAACCAGACGCCCTGGCGGGGCACCGTCACATTGAATTTTAACGTATGGTCCGTGATCGGGGTGCCCGATTGGGCCAACGACGCGAGTTTGGACGCCTCTTCCATTTCCTGATATTGGGCTGGCGTCGGTTGCTGCGGGGAACCCTGCGATTTCCAAACGGTGAAGGAATTGCCATGCGTTTCGTCAACGCGGTATTGCGAAACCCTGGCCTGGCCATCGGCGATCGGAAGGCCGGGAATCTCCAGCGAAACCGCGGCGTCAGGACCCGGGACATCCTCGTCGTGATAATGCCATACCATCACCGCAAGAGCCTTGTCCGAGAGGCTGGCAAATGCCGACACGTCCGGCTTGCCACGCACGCCTGCCCGCAGCAGATCCGGCAATGGGACCGCGCCATCGCTGCTAACCGGTAGGCGCTTGCCCTTCATTTTCGAAAACATCCGGAACACATTGAGCACCGGCTTGTCGATGCCATTCGTGGCGAGTGAGCGGAAGCCGGCGAAGTAGGGTTGGTCCTCGAACTCAAAGGCCCAAGTCACCGCGCCTTCGAGATTGACCCCATGCTTGTCGGCGAGGTCGAGCTTCCGCGGGAAACTGGCGGCGGTGTAACTCGAATACATCGTGCCGTTGCGATAAGCGAGGTTGGGGCCTTGGCAAGCAGCGCAGCCTTCAGGATCGGACTCGCCGATGACGATCGGTGTTTTGGAAAATTGAGGATAGCGGGCAATGACGTTAAACGCGTCGTCGATGTCGCGAAGCTGGTTTGAAATGCCCATCATCACATGTCCTCCGACATCTTTTGGAGAACCTTTGGCATGAAATGAGATGAATTCAGTGGGTGTCCCTGTTTCGCCGGTGGCGCTGTTTTTGCCCTTCACGCAATGATCGAGGAAAGCCTTGAGGAAATCGCCACCCGCACCGCCCGCGAGATCGGGACCACCGACTTTGGCTTCCGGGATCGCGCGTCTAACAGCTTTTACCGCGTGATCGTGAAGCTTGAAAAACTCGTCACGGCTGCCGCGCCAGTAGCCGATGTTCGGTTCATTCCAAGTTTCCCAATACCATTTCAAGACCTCGTCCTTGCCATATTTTTCAACGGAATGTTTCGCCCATTCGTAAACAAGGTCCTCCCATTTTTGCCAATCCTTCGGCGGATAAGCCCAGCCGGTGAAGATGTCGTCATACTTCGCCGTCGGAGTCCAATGATGGCGATAGGGCTCGGGTTTTACAGAAAGCGCTTGGGGCATGAAGCCAATCTGCACGTAAGGCCGGACACCGCGCTCGAGATAAGTGTCGAAAATGCGGTCGACGATTTTCCAATCATAGACCGGCTTGCCCGATGCATCCTCGGTATAGGCATTGGTCGATCCCCACTTGAGGCCATGCGTTCCTTCTCCCGTCACCAAGAGGCTATGCGCTCTGAAATAAACATTCTTGGGATCGAGCTCTCCCAGCTCGCCGATCAACTCGCTGCCATTTTTCATGTAAGCATAGTTCGGCTCGTCCGCTCCGAAGTAATTCCAAATGGGCTTGATCGGTCCCATCGGCCGCGCGGCATCGATCTGGATGTGGACGGGAAAAGCTTCCTCTGCGAACGCGAGAGGCCCTCCGAAACAGGCGGCGGCGAATACAATTTCAAGAAGACGTGGCATTGGCTTGGTGGGAATTTTCCCGATGCTCTGAAATGCGGAAGCCGGAAGCAACACCGCAAGAAAGCGCGAGCTCCTAAAAATAGTGGCTGGGACGTCTCGTCCCAGCACCTTGGTCTCTATCGGCTGAACAGCGGCGCGATGAAACTAAGGACCAGAACGCCGATCCAGAGGCCGGTAACGACTTTGCCCGGGGTGTCCAGGGTCCGATGGTTTTCATAACCGGCCGGGCAGGCCAACATCCGCCAGTGAATCCAGATGTTCATGAAGGGCACGAACGACCACAGAACCGCCCAACCGGACATGCCCAGGTTGCTGACGCGCTTCGCGCCGAGATAAAGTGAGGTTGCGAAAAACAGTAGAACGATGAACAGCGTGCCGAGCGCCAGACCTGCTCCACGACCCGTTTTAAAGGCCGCCAAGATAGTAACAAAGAGGATGCCGTAGAGCACGATGCCAGAAACCATGGCGAACAAAACGTAAGCAAGCCGACCAATCCCCGGATACTCCAGCGGCATATCCGGGCGGGCGGCGCGGGAGTTGGCGAGCGTACTTGAGGAAACCATATAAGGGTTCACCGCCGCCATGGAATTTGCCGGTCGGGGCATGGCTGGCGCTTCAGCGAACACGGGTGACTGCGTCAGCGGAATCCAGTCGGCAAGGCCCTCCCGCCAGACCTGAGTCGCGGCGGGATCAAGGGCGGACGCGTTGACCAAGGCCACGATCTGGGCGGCGGTGACGGGACCTTCCTGCTGGCCGTCCTTGCTGAAATACCATGAATTCATCGGGCGCGTTGGTGGTGTGGGGATTCTGGTGGATTATGCTATTTCCGCCGCCTTCGCCACCCGCAGGATCATCGCCTCGCCAAGATGAGGTCCGAGGATCTGCAAGCCAACCGGCAAATCTTTGCTCCCATCGAATTCCGTAGTCCCGCAGGGAACGGAGATGCCGGGGATCCCCGCGAGGTTGGCGGCGAGGGTGAAGATGTCGGAGAGATATTCCTGTAGGGGATCGCCGGAAACGCTGCCGATTTTCCGTGCGGGTGCTGGCGCGACTGGCGAGAGGATGGCGTCCACTTGCTTGAAGGCGTTCTCGAAATCGCGGCGGATCAGCGTGCGGACTTTTTGCGCATGGCCGTAATAGGCGTCGTAATAACCGCTCGATAAAACATAGGTGCCGAGAATGATCCGACGCTTCACCTCGGGACCGAATCCCTGTTCGCGCGATTTGCGATAGAGATCGAGGATGTCCTTGGGATTCGCCGCGCGATGGCCATAGCGGATGCCATCAAAGCGCGAGAGATTCGATGAGGCTTCCGCAGGCGCGATGACATAGTAAGTCGCGACGGCATGCGGCGTGTGTGGCAAAGAGATATCGATAATCTCCGCACCTTGGGAAGCGAGTGATTGGATGGCTGCTTCAACCTGCTTGCGGACACCGGGATCAATACCATCGCCGAAATACTCTTTGGGGATGCCGAGCTTGAGTCCTGCGACGCCCTGGTTGATTTCTGTTAGATAGTCCGGTACTGGCGCATCCAGACAAGTCGAGTCGCGTTCGTCGTGGCCTGCGATGGCTTGCAAAATCATCGCCGCATCTTCCACGGAATTTGTCAGCGGACCGATCTGATCCAGCGACGAGGCGAAGGCGACGAGACCGTATCGCGACACGCGTCCATAAGACGGCTTGAGCCCCACCACGCCGCAATGCGATGCCGGTTGGCGGATCGAGCCGCCGGTGTCGGAACCCAGCGCCGCGATGGCTGTTAGATCCGCAACCGCCGCCGCGGATCCGCCGGATGAGCCGCCGGGAATGCGTGACGGGTCGCGGGGATTGCGGGTTTTTCCGAGCGCGGAATTTTCGGTGGATGAGCCCATCGCGAATTCATCCATGTTCATCCGGCCGAAGGGGATCGCGCCCGCTTCGCGCAGTTTGCGGATGACGGTGGCGTCGTAGGGAGAGATGAAATTTTCGAGAAACTTCGACCCGCAGGTGCAGGGCTGGCCGAGGACATTCATGTTGTCCTTGATGGCAATCGGAATGCCTCCCAAGGGCAGGCTCAGATCAATGCTTGCGGCTTCGGCGAGGGCGGCTTCGAGGTTGTGCGAGAGATAGGCGCCAGTCGTCCCATCGCGGGCCGCAATGCCAGCGGCCAGGTCATTGAGAATGGCGGCGGCTGTGGTTTCGCCGGCGAGGAGTTGGGTGCGGAGGCTGGAA
>JANMJQ010000058.1:0-54004 GCA_031371445.1 Akkermansiaceae bacterium | reverse complement strand
GGCGGACTGCGCGGTGCCAAATGGAGCCTCTATGAAGCAGGCATCCGGCTGCCATTCATCGTCCGCTGGCCGGGCCGCATTCCTGCCGGCAAGGTGGATGATTCCACGGTGTTCGCCGCTGTCGATCTGCTGCCCAGTCTGTGCGCGATCGTCGGTGCTGCGGTGCCGGGAAATGCGGTGCTCGATGGCGAGGATCTCAGCGCGGCGTGGTCAGGCCAAGCTGCCGTTAGGACACAGCCGTTGTACTGGGAATACGGTCGCAATGCCACTTTCAAGTATCCAACAGGCCGTGATCGTAGCCCGAATCTAGCGGTGCGTGAAGGACCGTGGAAGCTGCTGCTCAACGCGGATGGCAGCGGCATGGAACTCTACGACGTCGTCACCGACCGCAGCGAGGAACATGACCTCGCCGCGAGCAAGCCGGACCTCGCCAAGCGCCTTGCGGAATCCGCCATCCGCTGGCGTCGGGCGCTCCCGACCGCGAATGGGTGGGGCGGGCGATGAGGCGGGTCTCGCCTCGGTCCCCCGGTGCTTGGTTGGGAACCGGGCTTCGCGCTGCCGGATGTTAGGAGTCGGGATCGCTTTCAACCGGCCAATGCCGCGAACTGCGGGAAAATGAACTCGTCTGGAATCATCCAGATGTGATCGACTATTCGATCCGCTTGATGCCTAGCGGATTCGCTTCCTGGAGCTCTGCTGGCAGCGCGGCGTCCGGGAAACTCTGCCAGGCGATGGCGCGGCAGAAGCGGAAGATCGCCATGGTTCCGACGGAGGTGCTGCGGCCGTCGGAGGTGGCGGGGAAGGGGCCACCGTGGACCATGCTGTTGCAGACTTCGACACCGGTGGGAAAGCCGTTGAAGATGAGCCGGCCCGCACGCTGTTGGAGGGCGTGGACGAGGCTGGTGTGAGAGGCGAGTTCTTCTACGATGGCGTGAAGGCTGGCGGTGAGCTGGCCTTCGAGGTGGGGAATGGCGGCTTCGATTTCAGCCAACGATCCACGGACGATCAAGGTGGCGGGGCCGAACATTTCGCCTTGCAGCGCTTCGTTTTTCAAAAAGTCGGCGGTGGAAACGGTGAAAACGGCGGGTGCGCCTTGGCCGGGACCGGCCACGGTGGCGGAGCGGGCGAGGGTGGCCACGCCATCCGCAGCGGCGAAGGCGGCGGTGGAATCGGCGAAGGATTTACAAATTGAGGCATTCAACATCATGCCGGGAGTGCCTGCTTCGATGAGGGATTTGAGCTTGTTGAGGAATGCGTCACCTTGGTCTGCGGGGATGAAGACGAGGCCGGGATTGGTGCAGAATTGCCCGACGCCCATCGTAAGTGAGCCGAAGAATGCTTCGGCTAATGCTTCTTCGCCGCGTGCAAGGGCACCGGGGAGGATGACGACCGGGTTCACGGAACTCATCTCGGCGTAAACGGGGATCGGCTGCTTGCGATTGGCGGCGGACTCCATCAGCGCGGTGCCACCGGCGCGGGAGCCGGTGAAGCCGACGGCTTGGGTGACCGGGTGCTTGACCACGGCTTGGCCGACCTTGCGGCCACCGCCGTAAAGTAGCGAAAAGACGCCTTCAGGCATGTTGGTGAGTTTCGCGGCGCGGATCACGGCGTTGGCGACGATTTCAGCCACTCCGGGATGCGAGGCGTGGGCGATCACCACGACTGGGCAACCGGCTGCTAGGGCCGACGCGGTATCGCCGCCGGCGGCGGAGAATGCCAGTGGGAAATTGCTTGCACAGAAAACGGCGACCGGGCCGAGCGGACGCAGCATCGAGCGTAGGTCCACCTTTGAAATCGGCAGGCGGTCCGGCTGGGCGCGGTCGATGCGGGCATCGACCCAGGAGCCGTCTTCGATCAAGTCCGCGAACATCCGGAGCTGGCCGGTGGTGCGGCCGGTTTCACCGCGCAGGCGGGGTTCGGGCAAGGCGGTTTCCAAGATGCCGCGCGCGACGATGTCATCGACGACGGATTCGATTTCCGTGGCGATGGCGCGGAGGAATCCGGCGCGGGTTTTTCCAGAGAGAATCGAGTAGGCGGGAAATGCGGCGGCGGCGAGTGCCATGGCTTGCTCCACTTCCCCGGGCGTGGTTGTTAGATATGTGGGTTCCAGCTTGGTGCCGGTGCCGGGCTGGACCGCGTTGCCGCAGGGTTCGGTGCCGGTGGAGCGGGAGTAGCCGATGAAGGAAGTGCCGAGGAGTGAGGTGGTCATGGAATGGTGTCGAAATGAAGGCAGGGGCAAGACGCCCAATCCTGTCAGTTTAAGGATTTTTAACCGCAGATGAACACAAATGGACGCAGATGGAGAACACAGATAAAGAGTGCGTTTTAGTCCTCTTCATCTGCGTTCATCCCGTTCATCTGCGGTTGTATTTTCTGATTCTTGGGAATTGAGCTAACAGTGTTTTGCGAGACGCTCCAGCCACGCTTAGGCGATCTTAGGTGCAGTCGCGAGGGCGAGTTCGATGATGGCGGTGGCTTCGGCGAGTTCGACTCCGGTGAGTTCGAGGCGCGGTGGACGGACGCGGTTGTTGCCGAGCTTGCCGCCGGTGGCGAGGGTCTGTTGGAGTTTGATGAGTTGCACGAATTTCACAACGGTGTCCATCCGTAGCATCGGCAGCATCCATTGATAGATCGCCATCGCTTCCTCGATTTTTCCGCTGGTGGCGAGATTCCAAAGTTTCACGTTGTAGGCGGGAAAGGCGTCGCCGACACCGGTGATCCAGAATGTGGCACCCATCGCGGCACCTTCCAAAGCACAGTCATCCACGCCCACGCCGAGCGCCACGCGGTCGCCGCAAAGCTCGCGGATGCCGGCGATGCGACGGACATCGGTGGAGGATTCCTTGACGGACTCGACGTTTGGGCACTCGTCGGCGAGTTCCTTGATTTGGGTGGGAGTGAAATCCGTTTTGTAGGCGACCGGGTTGTTATAAATGATGCACGGCAGATCAGTGGCGTTGATGACGGCTTTCATGTGCGTCTTCATTTCCCGCCAATCCGAAGCGTAAAGGTAGGGCGGCAGGACCATCAGGCCACGGCAGCCATTGTCCTTGGCGGCTTTTGCGATGTCCACGGCTTCCTTAGTGGATAGCGCGGCGACGCCGGGGATGATCGGACTATCAGGCAGTGCGGCGACGTAGGTTTTTTGCAGCGCGAGTTTTTCCTCGAATGAGAGGGTGGCTCCTTCGCCGAGCGAGCCGTTGCAGACGATGGCCGTGCAACCGTTGTCGATCAGCCATTTGCCGTGCTCGGCCATCAGGCCGTGGTCGATGGTGAGGTCGGCGTTGAATTGTGTCAGTGTCGCGGGCATGACGCCCTTCCATTGGATACTCATATTGATAGAGGGGAGATTCAGGGAGTTGGGAGAAGTTTACTTTTTGAAGTAGGGAGTGATGATGACGGTCACGTTGGTTCCAACGGGTGGGACCCGTTTGGGAAATGCGAACCAGGTCACGTCTTGTTCGTTGTCAGTGCCGGGATAGTTGATCATCGCGTTCGAATCGACCATGATGGCGGCGATATCTCCGCTGAGTTCAGGGATGAACTTCCCCTCGGAGAAATTCGATCCGGTGTAGAGCCACGGACCCGGAGCCAGAGCCGTGTCCTTCGCGTTGTTCCGGAGCCACTCATTGATGGGAACGCGGCGGGTGGTGCCATTTTCACTCCATTCCGCTTCCATGGAGATTCTGGCGGAAGCTTTCACGGGGGCAGGAACTTCCGGATAGATGCCGGTCGGGTGTCCGGTCTCGTCGATCTGGGAGAACATCTCTGGCGATGGAGCATAGCGGAGGAGCACGAACGCGAGATTGAGATCGGTGGGGGCGACCGGCGTGATGAGAAGCGCTTCGTGGGCCTTCCCCTTCTGGAGGATGATGATGTATTCGATGAGTCCTTCGGCCATGTTCACTTTGGCGGGAAAACGGATTTCTCGGTTTTTCCGGTCCAGAACGACGCCGCCGATCTGATAACGCGTTTCATCCAGCTTGGTCACGGAAGGCTTCACCGGGGCTGCTGCGGCGTCCTCAACCGGCGGTGGCTCCGGTTTCACGGGCGTAATTTCCTGGGCCAGCGAAAAGGAAATGCAGGCCGGGAGGACGAGGAGAGAGCGGGTAATCATTTTGGAGGATGGGTGGAAATGCGTGCGTTCCGCAGCCCGGATGTTGGTCGGTCCGCGCGTTGAACCATGGATGAAGCTCATGGGAAAACAGATGCATGATCCAACGGTGCTCAGGCCGCAGTATTGCGACAGACGATGCAATTGAAAATTGTTCGGTAACTGAGTCGTCCGGAGTATGAGTTTGGGGATAGTCGGACCGTGGGAGCGATGCGAGGCACCTTTCGGATGATCGTGTCACATGGCGGGGATGAGAGTTCGGGCGGCGGAGTGACCGGGAGCTTCCGCCGTGATTTCCCATGCGCCCCCGGACTGGGTATTCGCCGTCTTTGTGAATAGCGTCAATGTTCCCTGGCTGTTGCCTCGGGCTTCGACCATGCCGTCGGCAAGCCCGAGAATGGCGCGGATGATGGTTTCTCCCTCGGTATCGGAGACGGCGGTTTGCGGCGGCATGGGGACGGGACCCCAGACCCCGCTGCCGCCCGATTTCAACTTGGCCTGGAGTCTGCCCAAGGCACCGGCATCTTCGCGATATTTCATTGCGACATTCAGATAGGCGGGTCCGATCGATACCCGGTCCACCTGATGGCAGGCCAGACATTGCCTGGACGTCAACAGCTTTTCCATTTCCGAGGCGAATTGCGGGCCTCCCGAGTCATGGCCGGTCGGTGGGATGTATCTGGCCCTGACGACGAGATTCTTCGGGTCTGCCGCTCCTTTGACGGTAAAGTCCAAGGTCTCGCCGAAGGCGAGTTGTTTCGGGTGCTTCGCGAATTCAAGCTGCAGCGAAGGCTCGGCCAGATTGTCCGTCAGTGAAACCCGCGAGATCGCGACGGAGCCTTTGCCATCGGTAGCGACGGCACGCAGTTCGGAGCCGCCGGAGGTGTGGGTGAGTGTCGCACCGGAGCCTAGCAGGGTTTCGCCGCTACCTTCGGTTAGCCACCAGTTGATTTTTACTTCATCACCGTCCGGATCGGAAGTCGTGGCGGTATAATTGGCTCCCTCGGCAGCGACTTTGATGGCCGGTGGATGGTTGCCATCAGATGGGCGCAAGAGGCGGATGCGGCCGTCTTGGTTGAAATACCAAGCGGAGCCGTATTCCAGCACCCACAGGTTTCCATCCGGGTCCATTTCGGTATCCATCGGATGCTTGAAATCGCTGATGAGTGGTTCCAATTTTTCCAGTGAATCGTCGCTATTGAGTTTAGCTTTCCATATCTTGCCACGCATCCAGTCGTAGGTGAGCAATGTATGGTCATCTTTTTTGTCCAGCAGGTTATATTTCCGGGTGGATGAATGATAGAATACTGGTCCGGCCATGGCGTTTCTACCACCTTGCCCCATCGATGGGAATTCCTCGCTATCCGCGTAGGAATACCAGATGAAGGCCTTTTGTGCCGGAGGTAAATCTGTTAGTCCGGTATTGAGTCTGCCCGGATTCTTGGGAGACGCGGGATCGGTGATGGGGCCCGGAGTGTTCGTGGTGAAATCCACGATGGGGTAGGGCTTGTTGTTCGCGATCACGAAGGGCCAGCCGAAATTTCCCGCGGCCCTGGCTTGATTGACTTCGTCGTGTCCCCGTGGGCCATTGGCTCCCGCTTCCCTCGCATCTGGACCGACCTCTCCCCAGTAAAGGATGTTGGTCGTGGGGTCGATCGAGATCCGGAATGGATTGCGGCAACCCATGACGTAGATTTCTGGACGAGTTTTCGCTTTGCCCGGAGCGAATAGATTTCCGGATGGAATCTCATATCCTTTTTCAGTCGGACGGATGCGGAGGATCTTGCCGCGGAGGTCGTTGGTGTTCCCGGCACTGCGCATCGCGTTCGTGTGTTCGTGGCCTTCGCGATCATCGAGCGGGGAGAAGCCGTCGCTCTCGAAGGGATTCGTATTGTCACCCGTACTGAGGTACAGCAGGCCGCCGGGGCCGAAGGCGAGCGAGCCTGCTTGATGGCATACCGAGTCGCGACGATCCGTCGGAATATCCAGTAGAATACTTTCGGAATCCATGTCGAGCTTGCCGTTCTTGACGGTGAAGCGGGACAGTCGGTTGAGCAATTTTTCTGGATGACTGTAGTAGAGGTAAAGCCGTTGGTTCGTGGCGAAACCAGGGTCAAGTGCCAGGCCGAGAAGTCCGTCCTCCCGCGCCCACACGCTTTTGGAATCGCTGGCGCGCAGTGCCGTCACCGGCACCTTACCCATTTCGAACACGCCTCCCGTAGCGGGATGGACCCGCAGCACCCGGCCCTCGCGCTCGATAACGATCAGGTTGCCGCCCGGTGCGACGGCGAGTTCCATCGGGTCGCGGAGTCCTTCCGCGAAATAAGTGCTCTCGATTTCCGCAGCATGGGCAAGGGAACTCAGGACGGTAAGGGCAAGGATGGTTCGCATGTTATCATGATTCATTCTCACTTTTGCATCAGGGTTAGCATGGCTTTACCCAAAGCATCACCGACAAGGAAATAGGTCTCCGCATTACCGTATTCATGGTGGACATGGCCGGGGTGCGGTGAGTCCTCAGGCTTGCGAACGAAATCACCAGTTTCGACCAACTTCACCGTGCCTTTGAATTCGGGTTTCTCTGCCGCAGCTTTCTGTGCATTTCTGATCGCCAGCGCCGCTGGCGGGAAATCGTTGGCGCCTTTCATCCAGCCACCAGTTAAATCCCCGATGACAACCGGCAATTTCGGAGACTTCAAATCCTTGCGCACGTCGTGGATCAAGTTGACCAGATTCTTCTCATACACCGGCACCATTTTGGCATCGCAAAAATCGTTCCAACCTTGCCACCAGACAAATCCCGCGATTTCATAGCCGCGGCCATCATACTTCGGGAAGTTGGTTTTTAAATTTTTGAGGGCATCGTCAATCTCTGAGATCATCTTCGTGTAGTAAGGACCAACTTGTCCGCCAGAACTAGGCGGGCGGAAATCCACATCGAGGCTCTTGCCGCCCCATGCCGTTTTGATGATCAATACCTGGTTCTTAATTCCATCCCCCACCACATGACCGAACTGGAGTTCCACCCCGAAATGGTGGTCGTCATCATAGGCTGAGAATCCCAGACCAAGCGGTCCAACTTTCAGAGGCGAGTCTTCGCGCTGATATTGCGCCCACACATCATCTCTCGTCGCCCATTTGCCATCGGCGGTCTTGAGGTGTTTGTAAATCGGTGCCTTGACCGGATCATTGTAGAGCATGGCGAGCGTGCCCTTGCCATCATTGTAATCGCTTCCCGCTAGATCCACGACGGCTTGGCCTTGCATGTTCGACTGCCCGGCGAGGATGAAGACTTTCAAGGGTAAGGCAGGCGCTGCTAGCGCGGGTCCGGCAAGTAAAAGCGATGTGGTAAACAATATGTGTAGTTTCATGGTTTTTTTTGTGTGATGAAATGATCGGGAATGGGTTCAAAAATATTTACAGGAAGGATGTCCCCCTTTTTATCAAAGCGGAGGGGTGAAATGCAGGTCTCTCGGTTGTAGCCGTCGCCACCGGGGACATGGAAACGATGATAGGCGACAACCCATTCGTCACGTCCGGGAACTTGAACGATCGAATGGTGGCCGGCTGCTTTGATCTCGCCTTTTTGTTGGAGAATCGGATTTCCCTCAGCTCTTTCAAAGGGCCCCAGTGGTGACTTGGAGGTCGCGTAGGCGACTGAGTAGCGTGGATCTCGGGTGTCGTACTCGGACCAACTGAGGTAATAGATGCCCTTCCGTTTGAACACAAACGGGCCTTCATTGAAACCCTCCAGCTCGATCGATTTCACGGCTTTGTGGTCGAAGGAAATCATGTCGTCATTTAACTTTACCGCCATGCACTTGCCCTGACCGAAATACAGATAGGCCGAGCCATCGTCATCGACGAAAACCATCGGATCAATCACTTGGCATGGATACTCACCCTTGGCCACGAGCGGCTTGCCCAGAGGATCCTTGAACGACTTCATGGGATGATCCGAGACGGCAACGCCAATGTTCTGGTTTGCCGAGAAGTAAAAGTAATACTTGCCGTTCTTGGTGGCGATGGCCGGAGCCCACGCTTGGCCAGTGGCCCATTTGACTTCGCTCGGAAAATCTAGGATGACGCCTTCGTCCTTCCATGTCTTCAAATCCTTTGATGTCCAGCCATGGAAAGCGGTGGGATTCCAGCCTTGCATATCTGTCGTCGGATAGAGACAAAAAGTCGAGCCAAACACCGCGATGTGGGGATCTGCGGTGGCCCCCGGCAGCACCGGCGGCGGAGGAGTTGCGGTTTGTTCGTCGGCGGCAAATGCTGCCCAGGAAAGGCTTGCCACCAAAATAGTCGCGGACGGAATGGTGAAATATGTTTTTTTCAACTGATGGTATATGTTCATACTTTATTTGCTGAGGGGCTCAAAAATTTAGTTGTTTCCGGAGTGCGCACGATCATCGCAGGTTGGCTCCGATTGTCCGTAGCTCGGGCTGGGTGGTGGCAGATTCAATCACTTTAATCGCATCTTCAACAGCACGGATTCTTTGCTCATTCAGTTCGCCCTTTGGGAATTCGTTCCTGTCACATTGTTCATTCAAAGCAACGATCAGTTCTTTGAGTCCCGGGATTGCATCGCGCGCGGCGGTTCCATATCCCGCGATGATCTTCATGATTTCCCCGGTGCGCTTCTGGCTGCCGTGACCGCCCTGGGTCTTTGCAAATATCACGCCCGCATCAATGGCTTCCCGGTAGTGGTATTTACTCAATGCCACAAAAGCGCCCATTCGGATTTCAGCACCGAACATCGTGTCGGCCGGGCATCGAATTTTGACGGCTTCCACGAGATCGGGCGCGAGTTTCGCGACGTCCGCTTCGGATAGGTGGTTTTCAAAGGTGCCTTTCAAGGTGGCACGTGCCATGCCATCGGGATTTTTGGCCACAGCCCGGATCGCCGGATAGAGCAGTTTCGGGTCAACGCCTTCGATTGATTTTCTCAGAAGCCCGCCGAACAGGGCGGCCGCGAGTTCGCCATGGGTGAGTTGGATGGGATCCTCCCAAACCACCGGGTAAACCGGCTGCGCCGTATCGACCACCGCCTTGAGCATTTCGGGGACGACTGGCTTGGCCTTGTCGTTCATATTCTTGAGCGCGTTGGCCGCCTTGACCCGCAGCCAGCGATCCTGATGGGTGAGCAGCCGGGCTAACACCGGCAAAGCGGCCGGGTCATTGATATATCCCAGTGCCTCAGCGGCGCCTTGGCGTTTGTGGCCGTCGGCACCCTCAGCCATGGTGATCAGTGCAGGCACAAGCGCGGCGCTTTCAGGCCGTTTACTGAGTTCTTCGGCGGCCCAACTGCGGGCGATCGGCGACCAGTCAGCGAAGGCTTCGATGAGTTGATCGGGAGTCAGGGTCTTGCGGGTGGTGTCGAAGTGGCCGGAAGCAATCGCCTCGGCCACGTCCTTTTTACTAAGCCAGTTTGCCGGATTGGCATCGCGCCCGGTGAGGCAAATTTTCTTCAAGGGCGTGGAATAAGTTAGGACATAGCTGGCGGTGGGACTCAGTCCGTCGTAGCCGCTGTTGCCGTAGTAAGTGTTATCGTCCGTTTTGCCGGCACCGTATTGTTCGCTGCCGTCATAGGTGAACGAGCCGTCGCAACGCCGGACGAGATCGAGATGCCATGAAGCTTCCTTGATGAATGCGGCGGTGGCCAATGGACCGCCGGCGTTGGCACCGAGGCCGCCCCATAGATAGCTGAAGCCTTGGCCGGTGTGGCCGTATTCCCGGTTCTGATAAGAGGCAGTGACCATCTTGGCGAAAAACTGCGTTTCCTTGACCTTGTCGCCTTGCAGGGCGAAGAGCATTGCCGCCATGGCGTTCTTGCCATTATTGTCGTGGTTTGCCCATGGCATGTGCTCGCCATAAGGCACGGCTCCTTTGTCCACGAAGTAACCGAAAAATTTCGATGCCCGGTCGATGGCGGGGTCGATCTCGGGGTCTTTTACGCCGCATTTTTTACCCATGACGATCGCGATATTGCCGACCAGGCCGGCTGCATTGACCGGGCCGTAGGGAGGGATGGAGCCATGGAGTTTGCCATCGGTGGTTAGACCTGCAATGCCATGGCCGAAGGTGCCATACATGCTTTGTCCTTTGGCAAGAGTGATGGTGTATTGCTCGATGGCGTGCATCACCTCGCGGTCGCCGGTTTGCAGGAAATACTCGCTGAGGAAAAGGTTCCGGTAGCCCCAGTCCCACACGACCGACCCGTCTTTGAGTTCCAGTTTTAGAGTCTGTGGGCCTAGCGCGTGGGCGAACTCGCGCAGCTTCGGCAGATACTTGGAATCGCCAGTCGCTAACAACGCGAGGCCATTCACCGCACCCGACCAACTGATTTCTAGCGGCTCTTTCTCCAGCACCTTGCAGGCATCTTCGAAAATGAGTTTGGACTTCGGACAATCATAGGGCGCGGTGGCGGTGTAGTTGCCCATGACCCGCAGCTTGAGCGCAATGGTTTGAGACTTACCCGCTCGCCAGACCATCAGCTTCAGGACTCCGTGGCTTTCCTCTTTTTCCGCTTTCTGAATCGCCATCGCAAGGCTTTTGCGGGCGTCGTCGGTGAAAAGCTTTTCATCCGTGCCGAGGATGATGTCATCGACTTTCATCACGCCATCCGCTGGCGACTTCGCGCCGACATGAGTGACAAGAATCTGGCGGCTGGCAGTGGTGGTGCGGCCCTGCTGGCTATCGAAGTTGTTGGCGGCCTTGGTATAGATCCAGCCGCGAAGGCCGGTGGCACCGAGGTTGTAAGTCTGCTCGCGATCCACCGCGATGTTTTGGGTGAGATCCGGTGGAGTCTTTGGATTCTCCGCCGCTTGTCCCGGAGTGATCATCGCGGCCATAGCGGCCAGGACAATTAGTTGGTTGTGTGTTATTTTCATGAAATATGGTTTGAGTGAAAGTATTTGATCGTTAGGAGATTAGTTGGATGGCGTCGGTGCTGACTGCTTTGCTAGGCCGATTTGAAATCTGCGGCCACCATCACGGGTGGCTTGGAAGTAAAACCAGTAGTTCTTTCCGTTGCGGATGATGTCTCCATGGCACAACGATCCCTTCGCGAACTCTGGAATGTTGATTTTAGTTTTCCCGCAGTCCGTGAAGGGTTTCGCGAGGTCTTGGGTCGTGTAGGTCTCGTAGTACTCGCCATTGTTTGAAAAACCGATGCACCCGAACATCGTGTAGGTGGTGCCTTCTTTGATCACGATGCTGCCTTCGCCGATCGCACCGGTGGCTACCGGCGTGGCCGACCAAGTGAGCAAATCAGTCGATGTTACGTAACGAATGCCATCTCCGCCGCTGGTGTGAAAAAGGTAGTAGGTGCCGTTTTCCAGGAAGATAAACGGATCATTGCACTTGCCGTTGTTGAGCACCGGATTGCCTGAGTGCTTGGTCCAGTGGTGCAAATCAGTGGACGTGGCATAGCCGATGGCAACTGGCGATTTGGCATTCTTACCGGCATAATACATGTAATAAACGCCATCTTTAAGAACAGGTTTTGCCGGAGCTTGTGCCCGCTCCTCATCCCATTCGCCAGGCTTGCCTTTGGGAATCGCCAGTCCCCGATAGGTCCATTTGATTCCGTCCGGCGAGGTGGCGTAGTCGATCCTCGGCTCGCCCTTGCCGCCAGCGCCACCGTCCTGCCACGGGTTAGCACTGGTGTAATACATATAAAAGATTTCACCGACTTTGATGACCGATGGGTCTTTGGCCCAGTCGTCGTCTGGATCACAATAGACGGGTAATTCTGCGGCTTTCCAAGTGTCTGTAAGTCCGGTCGCAGGCTCCGCAGCTCGTGAGTGTTGGGGAATGGCGGCAACCACCATGGCCAAACGGATGACCGAATTTATGAAATAGGGTTTCATTCTAAGGCTTTCTGGGTTGCCGTCTTCTCAGCTTCGATCACTCGCTTTTCCGGGTAGTCCTCACCGCGGTTGCTGCGCTGGACGGATTTCTGCCAAATCTCTAACTCGGCTTTCATGCGAGTGACTATTTCCGGGTAAGTCGCGGCGAGGTCACTTTTCTCCGAAATATCAGCGATAAGGTCATAGAGTTCATACTTGTCCGGCCCGCGTTTGAGGAGCTTATACTGGTTGTCGCTCCAAGCTGCGGGGCTCGCCTCAAGAGTTCCTTGGTCATGAGTCCAGAAACCGATGGGAGAGGGCCGTGCCTTCATTTTGCCATCCAGCAGGGGACCGAGGCTGATCCCATCGAGCGGCTGGATCTGGTTGGGAATGTCGATCTGCAAGAGTTCGACAATCGTCGGATAAATATCACTGGTGCAGGCGGGCACTTGGGTGATGGCGGGAGATTTGATTCGCGCCGGCCATTCGATGATGCCCGGGACGCGGATGCCGCCTTCCCAAAGTTCTCCCTTGCCGCCACGCAGAACACCGTTCGAGCCATTGCTGTCGGGTGCTGCTTTTTCATTGATCCATGCCCCGTTGTCGCTGTTGAACCAAAGCAAGGTGTCATCGGCGATGCCGAGCTTGCGCAAGGCTTTGCGCAGAGTGCCCATGCTGCGGTCCACACCAAGCATTTCACCATAGTAGGGCGAACCACCCGCCGCTGCTAGATCATCGGCAGTGGGCGCTAGAGGAATGTGCGGACTGCCGAACCAAATGACCGTAAAAAACGGAGTCTTGGTGGCCACCTTCTTCTCAATGAATGTTAGAGCCTCCGCAACAATGGCATCCGAGCCGTCGCCAGATACTTTTACCGGAGTGCCATTGCGGCTGAATGTCCAATTCGTATCAAACCAGTTAGAGACTGAGAACCACTCGTCGAATCCGAAATTTCCGGGATGCAGTGGATCACTGGCGGGAAGTGCGCGACCCATTCCGGGCTGGCCACCACTGAGATGCCATTTGCCAAAATGGCCGGTGGCATAACCCGCACGCTTGACGGCTTGGGCGAGGGTCATCTCCTGTTTGCGCAACGGCATTCCGGGCCAGAATGTGCCGTCGCGGTAAGGATGGCGGCCCGTCATCACGCTGGCGCGGGTGGGCGAGCAACTCGGATGAGCCGCGTAGAAACGGTCGAAACGCAGGCCAGCGGCAGCCATCGCGTCAAGGTTCGGAGTTTGAATATGCTTCAGTCCGTTGTAACTCACGTCACCCCAGCCTTGGTCATCTGTCATACAAAGTATAATGTTAGGCCGGGGTGTTGGTTCCGCAGCACAGACTGCCGGAATAAACATGGTGGCGCACATCCCATGGATCGCCCACAAAAGAATAAATTTCGGTTTCGCGGTCATTTCGAATTTAGTTCGAGGTATTGAATGGCGATCCCACGTTGGGACGGAGCTGAGATTCGCAATGTTTGCGGCCCCTTTTCGAGTTTGAGTTCCACGGCGGGAGTTGTATCCCACAAGCCCATGCTCCAAGGAACATTGATAGTGACGGGATCGCTGGTGCCGGACTTGAGATGAAAAATTTGATCCACATTGGCAGCCGCGGCTTTGAGTGAGAGGGAATACGTCCCCGCCGTGTCAACTTGGAGGGTGTAGTCTAGCCAACTGTCACTGATGTTTTTCTCGAAATTCATCTGTTTGCCGCCGGTGAAACCATCATAGACCTTCACCCCGGACATGCTGGAAAATGCGGCAGCCTCGATGCGGGTTGTGCCAATGGTTACTTTGATCGGTCTATTGCCTGATGCGACAGGGGGCTTGGTTTGCGAGATCACTTCCTTTTCGGCCTCCTCCGGCTTTAGGGATGCGGTGGCATCAGTCTTCACTGCGACTAGCGACTTCTGGATCGTATGGGCAATCTCCATGATAGCGGCAGCCACAGCAGGTGCGGTTAGTGCGGAGGCAAACCACCGCAGGTGCTCAACCTGGGAAAATTCGGCCGCGTGTGCCCGCTGTTGCACG
Organism: Akkermansiaceae bacterium; assembly: GCA_031371445.1. Lineage (GTDB taxonomy): Bacteria > Verrucomicrobiota > Verrucomicrobiia > Verrucomicrobiales > Akkermansiaceae > Luteolibacter. The sequence continues at coordinate 40,007 of JANMJQ010000058.1, read as the reverse complement.
CCTGCTAGAAAGTCGAGACCGCTCAGTCCTTCGAGCTTTGAGAACTCCCAACCGCGACCATAACCGACCTTCCAAGCACTACCAGGCTGGGGTTCGTTCATGGGAAAGGCAGTTTTATAAGCCACGCAGGCATGACCGGGTTGCCCGACCCCGATAGCTGGAATGCCGAAGGCATGGCATATCATGACCGACCATGACGAGCGTGGACCACATTTTCCACCACCTGCTAGGACGTTTTTGAAGCTACCGTTGAACTCGATCGGAGAGTTTCTACGCCACACTTCGCTGGTCGAGTTGACCACCAATTCATTGGCTCTCAAATCAGGTCGCCAGGTGTTGAGCATTTCGCGCGCCCACGTTAGATCCTCATCGGATGCGCCCGAGCTAACAACCTTGGTGGTTTCCCAAACGGTGAGGTTATCGAAACTGGGGAACAGTTCCTTGGTTTTGTGTGCGGTCTTGAAATGCCAATAGCGAGCCAGCGGCGTCGCCGGAGTTCTGGCTCCACCGGCACCGATATTGATACTGCCGGGAGGCGCAATGGCGGTGGCGATGGCAAGCTTCAGGTATATGCCGTCCTTGGAATCCGGGTCGGCAGTAAAAATGTTTTTCCATATCTCAAGGGATTCAACCGACAGTGTATAACTGTTCTCTTCTCTGGCCGCGAGGCCGAGCGGCACGGCCCCCTCCAAATAGAGGTTCAGCGCCTGGGTGTTCTTCAAAAGCCAATTCAGAAACGCGGCGTTAGATGGGTCCGCCTTGGCAAAGGCACTCAACTTGTCTGCTCCGGTCTTGGCAATGAGTTGGCGTCCGGCAAGCGCGAGTGCGAAGGCCGGTTCCTTGAGCAGGGTGGCCATGTCGGTTGCGCTCGGTTTGGCGGGTGCTTTTCGATTGAGCCAGGCGGAAGTGTTGCTCAGATACTGGGCGAAATCGCCTGAACTAATCGCACCATTCAAATCTTTGGCATTCGGTTCCCATGCATCAACTTGCGCGGGCAGTGCGAATAACAACGTGCCGAGCAGGAAGGATCTAAATGCGAAGTTGCGTGTCGGTGTCATGGGGGTGAGGTGGCACACAGCATCCACTTATTTGCTTTCTTTGGGCGGTCCGAAGCCGTTGAGCTTAGGTGGCAATACCTTGTTGGATTTGCCAGATAACTCCAGCATGGTATCGGCGAATGCTTTACCTAGCAGGATAAAAAACCTGCCTTCGCCGTAGTAATGATAGCCTTGACTGGAAGTCGCGCGGTCTAGCATCGCTTGCTCGACCGAAGTGACCGGATCTTTCTTTAGATCGCGCTGCTTGTTCAACCACCCGGCGGTTTTGATGGCAACGATGTCGGGATGAAGCAGTGGCGCGCTCTCGATGGCCTTCGCATTGTCTTTGAATTCCAAAACCGAGTTGATGAAGCGGTGTCCGTCTCGCACTTCCTTCTGTTTGCCCAATTCATTGTTCACGCCGTTGACGCCCATCACGCCGACTACAGTCTTCATGTTAGGAGCCTTAAACTCGGTGCGAAGGTCTTTGATCAGATGCACCAGGTTTTGGCCGTATTCCTTGCGGCCAATTTCGTCGAATTGATCATTGAATCCTTGGAACCAAACGAAACCGGCGATTTCATAACCCGCCTTCTCATTGTAGCCGGGAAACTTCGTCTTGAGGTTGCCCAAGGTTTCGTGAACATAGCGGGTCAGGACGCGATATTGATTTCCCACATCTTCGGGCTTTCTACCCTCCGGCACGCCCGCGCTTGGCGGACGGAAGTTCACACACAAACTCTGGCCACCAGGTCCGTATTTGATCAGTAGCACTTGCTCGTCCAGCGCCTCGCCCATGTAGTAACCAAAGGCATACTCCGGCCCGATGTTGCTGCCGAGCACGTCATAATTCTTACGTCCACCGAAGCCCGGTTGGAGCTTGTCGTAAACGCCTTCATTGGCAACCCATACATCGTCGCGCATCATATAATTCTTGCCGTCGGGCTTGAAGGCTTTGAGCAAAGCGGCGCGTGCCGGATCTTTGTCCTCGCCGAGGAAATCGACGGTTCTGATGTTTGCCTGGCCGTCCATGTTGGACTGTCCGGCGAGGATGTAAACTTTGAGGGGTCCCTTACCAGCTTGCCGCAATGGCTTGGTATTGCTTTCTTCCGCCGCTGCAGCGGTATGGCTAAGTATTACCAGCAAGAGTCCCGTAGCGGAAGTGACTAGTAGTTGTTTCGAAAACAGTCGTGAGGAGTTCATAACGAATCTTTTGAGAGATTCAAGGTTTCGCCGCTTCTTGAATCCAGACGGTCATTCCGCCTTTGGTGCGGTTCTGCCAGGCATAATAGGGAATGGCAGTTATCTTAAGTGGAGTCTTCCCATCCGCTAGGGCGTCACCTTCGAGAATGGTCACTCCACCCAAAAGGTCGGCGCGATGTTTAGCTGTCATTTCCGCATTTTTCGGCAGCACCAAGTTAGGAAGATTTACACCCGGTTGGTCAGCGGCTTCGATGCAATAGACTAACGGACCGCGCATCAAGGTGACTTTGCCTCGGTCGGCTTCGACTTTCTCGTTCGCATAGACACGCTGGATTGGCATTGGCAAATTGAGTTCAACCACGTCACCAGCCTTCCAAGTCCGCTGAAGATGCACATACCCATCCTCACCGGGCGTGGCCTCGGTCTTCTCGCCATTGATCGTGAGACCGACAGGGGAAACCTTTGCATCGGTGAATTTATATAAATCACTTGGGACCGGTCGTCCCATCGCCCATCCCGGAATCCGCAGATTGAGGGAGAAGTCCGCCGCTTGATCTGGATTGACGGTTAGGCGGACCTTGCCATCCCACGGATACTCCGTTTGCTGGCTCAGCTTGAAAGTGGAGCCATCATCCAGTTTTAGTTTCGCCTCTCCTGCGGCATACAAATTAACGAGCACCTGATTTTTGCTTTGGGCATAAACCAAGCCGCCAACTTGAGGGATAATCCGCGCAAGGTTGGTTGGGCAGCAAGACAAGCCGATCCAGGAATTTCTCATGCCGCCTTCGTCACTGGAGAGCGGGTTTTGGTAATAGAAGTGATCGCCGGAGAGCGAGATTCCCGAGAGCACGCCGTTATAAAGTGCCAGCTCCATCACGTCGGCATACTTTGATTGTCCCTTGAGCATGTTCATGCGCTGTTGCCAGAAGACATGGGCGATGGCGGCACAGGATTCATTGTATGCGGCACCGGCCTCATTGGGTAGTTTATAGGCATCACCGAAACCTTCGTAGTGGTATTGTTCCGTTCCAACATTGCCAGTGATATACATTTTATGTTCCACCAAATCGCTCCAGATGTGGTCCAAGGCCACCGCAAAGGCTGGCGCCTCCATGAAGCGGACGGCGTCCGTCATCGCGGAATAGACGTAGCCAGCGCGCACGGCGTGACCGACCGCTTCGAATTGATCTGCCAAGGGCTTGTGGTCCTGCATCCGTTCGTTCCGGTATCTGAGTGATGCATGGAAAAACTCGCTAGGAGGGATGGGAGGGATCTGTTTTTCAGGAGGAATTTGGCTTTTCGGGTCGAAAGGCTTGCGCTCGGTGCCATGAGCATATCCACGCTCATCCAGGAAAAATTTCGCTAAATCCAGGTAGCGGCGTTCACCGGTGTTTCTATACAGTTTAACCAATGCCAGTTCGACTTCTTCATGGCCGTCCACATCATAGCGTTTGTTAGGGCCGAAGATTCCGTCGATGTGATCTGCGAAGCGCTTGGCGGCATCCATTACCTTGGGTTCACCGGTCAGATGCTCATGCTCCGTGGCCATTTCAAAGAAGTGTCCCGCATTATACATTTGATGCTCTAACTGGAGGTCCTCCCAACGCTTGTCGAGGCCGTTGATGATGAACCAGGTGATCAGGAAACCATCCTTTTGCTGGGCAGCGAGGATACGGTCAATAATGCCATCCACGCGCTTTCGAAGTGCCGGGTCACTGCTGTGCTGCAAGGCAATCAGAGCCCCTTCAAGAACCTTGTATAGATCCGAGTCGAAGGCATGGTGACCTCTCAAAGGACCGTCATATTTACCGGCCGCTTTGTCGAAGTTGGTGACGTGCCCGTCCTTTTCAAGTTCATCCAATGCGTGGGGAATAGTTACCTTGCGTGCGGTTTCCAGACGGGGTCCCCAGAAGCCGCCGCTGAGCTCGACCTGAGCTTGGTCCACTTCCTGGAAGCCGCGCAACGGCGGCGGGTTCATTTGATTCTCCGCGGCGTTTCCGCCCGCAATCACCAACATGAGGGCGAGAAAAACGAGGTGTTTCAGGTGTGGTTTCATAAAGGATAAATGCTCGTTACGACGCGGCCCCGGATATTCATTCAGGCTGACTCGTTTTATTCCTTAAAACATCGAATTCATAGATCGACCAATTGTATTTGGCATCGGTTCCGGTTTGGGTGATTCGGATGTATCGTGCCGTCCGTGTCGGAAATCTGATGGAGGTGATACCCGGCCTCCCCGCGCCGGTGGCGATCGGTTGTCCCCAGGTCACGCCATCATTGGAAATGTACACTTCATATTTTGCCGGTGAATCCCACAGCGCCCAGGTGTTGTCCAACTCGATTCCATCAAAGATTTGAAGAGTCTTCATATCCACTTGGAACCATTGTCCCGGATATTGGGTTTTCGTCACGTCGCGCCAGCCAGTCCAATGGTCGCCGTCAATCGCATTGGCGGCGGAGCCATCGATGTCGATCTTGTTGTTACTGAAGATGAAGGTTCCGTCCGGCACCGACGCCGAGGCTGTCCATGATTTCTTGTCGAGCGCGCTATCATCCGGCGGCACCGCTTGCGGGGCTTTGGGTGAATCGAGCGGCAGCGAGCCGAAGGCGACAAAGCTCCATCTCCCGGGAGCTACCTTGAACTTCACGTAGTCGGCATCCTCGCCAATCAGGGTGATTCCTAGGAGGTCGCCGGTTTTGGTGTCGCCCCAGATCGTGGTGTTGTTCACTTTGATTCGTTCGAGTTTTGAAAAAGAGCCTTTGGGAATTCCCACAATCGCGCTGGTGTCGGTAGGGGAGGTTAGGGTTAGCGCGTATTCTGAGGCTGTTTTCTTCAGATCCACCGTGACGCTGCCCTTGAGTGTTGGGACGACGACCTTGATCGCTTTGAGAAACGCCTCCTTGGGGATGACCTGATAGGATTTCCAGCCGGGTTCCAGCGGTGAGACACCGGCGATGACCTTGGAAAGAATGATGGCGGGCGGGTTCCAGCCGTGATTCAGTGATGATTGGTCGTCGAAGGCGTCAATGCGCGAGGCCCACCACCGGTCATAATGCTCCCACAGCGTGGTGAAGCTGCCGGGGATCATCGTTTTATAGCGCTCTTGCATTCGAAGCAAGGCATAGTCCTGGCGACCCATCGTGCAGAGCGCTTCGAAAACCCAGCGGTCGAAGAAGCAGCTCGAATATGTTTTTTTCGTTAGAACGTTGTCATAAATCGGCTGCCACTTCGTGCGTTCCGCCAGTCCGGCATTAATTGCCATCGCATTTGCGCGGTCGTCCGGCTCGTTCACCTGCGATGACATGTAATAGCTGCCTTTCCAGTATTGACTGTCGAAGGTGCTCTTGATGTCCTCGAGTTTTTTGTCGATGGCGGCGACATCGGATTCGTGGCCGGTCACTAGCGCCATTTTTTTCAGAGTGCCCAGGCAGTTGTAATAGAAGCACGTTTCAATCACGGCGGTGTCCTTCACTTCCTTGCCCCAATCAAACCAGGTCTTGGGATTTCCGAACTGATAGGTATCGAACAAAAAAGCCTTGGTCTGGTCGTAAACCGCTTTAATCGATTCCAGGTCACCAGTCTGTAAGTAGTAGAACCACAGTCCGTAATCACCGAGGAACTCAAGGTGTTGGCCGGGATAAAACTTCGGTTCCAGTTTCCGCCTGACCAGATCCTTGGCCAGCAGATGCGAGTTGCTGTCGAAGACATAGAAGCATTGGTTTAGTTCCGGCGTGCCATCGCCCCAGAATCCGACCCGCTCACGGTCCGGGCAGTCATAGAAATGTTCACGCATGCAGATGTAGGCCGTCCGCGCTGCTTTTTTCCAGAGGATATTGTAGTCATTGTCGTTACATTCGAAGGATCCGACAAAGTTCGTGTTATAGCCGGTTTCCCGATACTTCACGGATTTCACGGTGACCCCAGCTGGAATGGTGTAGATCGCACCCTCGCCGCTGACCCAATTTTTTGCCTCGTGATTCTGGTATCCTCCAGATGTTTTGAAAGTTTCAGTGGGGGTGAGCAACAGAACCAACGGATTGGATGAGTTGTAACGAATTTCCAATCCCGCGGGAGCCACGAGGTCGATGGAAGGCTGGAACTGGCAATTATACGGCATCGTGCACACCAACTTCCAGGGATTCTGCTCCGAATGGGGGAGGTCCTTCGAGGTTCGGACGTATTCCTTGACTCCATAATCTTTGATGAGCGCGGCATCCTCACCCTTCACATTCTGTGGCAGCAGCATATCAAAGAGCGCCAGTAACAAGGTGGTCCATCGGAAAATCCGTGTGCTTGAAGTTCTGTTTGTCATCTGAGTCGTCACGGATCATTGATCGCGCCACTCGCTTGGGGCGCGCAAGCGACTCGAAGTTCTTTGGGAGAAGTGATTCGGGACCCATTGAAATGCGGCGAACGCGTCCCCGATGGGACTAGAAGGTTGCTACGGTCAATCACTACGCAATCTCAATCCCACTTCAAAGTGGTGCGCGGGGCGGCGTAGTTTGATTTTAAATTCCAATTTATTCCCAGGTCGCGGCAATTATGATCAAATCTGTATCCGGACTTTTACCACTAGATTCCTTGAAAATTCCAATTTTTCGCACGACATCACTCTTCATTGCTTTGATCGGCCTCGCCTTCGCCAAGCCTGAGCAAATTCCCCTCTGGCCCGACAAGGGCGCACCGAATGGCGACGGCACCATGTCATCCGCAGATTCCAGCATTACCGTTTATCGTCCTGAGCACCCAAACGGCACCGTCGTGCTGATCTGCCCTGGCGGTGCTTACTGCGTTCTCGTCACCGAGCCTGAAGGGACTGACATCGCGCTTTGGCTAAATCAACACGGCATCATTGGAGTGGTCCTCAAATACCGCCTCCCTGGCGGAAATTCTTCACTGCCACTGCTGGATGCCCAACAGGCGATGCGCATGGTGCGAAAAAACGCCCCCTCATGGCAGGGGAATCCGCAGCGTATCGGTGTGATGGGATTTTCGGCGGGTGGTCACCTTGCCTCCACCCTCGGCAACCATTTCGCATTTGGAGCACCGCCATCAGCGGCCCCGAAAACGATCCTCAGCACGCGACCTGATTTCATGGCCCTCATCTATCCAGTGATCACCATGGGGCCGCTCACTCACGGCGGGTCGAAGCTCAGTTTACTCGGGCCTAATCCCACTGAAACCGAAGTCGAGTTTTTCTCCAGTGAGAAATGTGTTACCGCCAAAACTCCGCCGACCTTCCTAACTCACGCCAAAGATGACACGCTCGTCAGTCCTGAGAACTCGCGTATTTTTGCTGCCGCCCTCAAGGCGAAAAAAATTCCGTTTGAATACCTTGAACTCCCGTCCGGCGGCCATGGCCTTAATGGCCAGAAAGGTCCCTCCTGGGATGCTTGGCAAAACGATTTCCTCAAGTGGCTCGTGGTCCAAGGCCTGCTTCCCAGTAAAACGCCCCCTGGCACCAAAGACATCCCATCCAAATAGCTGCCAGGTGCGAGTCGTCTTCTTAATCCCATCACACCACTATTTGCCAAGATCAGATTCATGAAAATCGGGATCCCCAAAGAAATCAAAGCGCAGGAAAATCGCGTCAGCATGATCCCCGGCTCTGTCGCGGAACTCGTCAAGCGGGGCCACGCAGTGTTCGTCCAGAGCGGTGCCGGTGATGGTGCCAGCTACGGTGACGAGCACTATCAGGCTGTCGGCGCGAACCTCGTTCCGGATGCGGCGACCGTGTTCGCGAATGCGGAACTGATTGTCAAAGTCAAGGAACCTCAGCCGTCCGAAGTGGCGCTGCTCCAGCCGCACCACATTCTTTTCACCTACCTCCACCTAGCCGCCGACCTGGCGCTCACCGAAAGCCTCATGGCCACCGGCTGCACCGCTATCGCCTACGAAACGGTCGAGGTGAACCACCGGCTGCCGCTGTTAGAACCGATGAGTGAAATCGCCGGCCGCATGTCAGCCATTGTCGGTTCCTACCATCTCGCGAAACACCGCGGCGGTCGCGGATGCTTGTTGGGCGGAGTGCCTGGCGTCGCGCCCGGTCGGGTGGTCGTACTCGGGGGCGGCACGGCCGGAGTTAATGCGGCGCGCGTCGCCACCGGCATCGGTGCGGATGTGACGATCCTGGAAGTGGATTTCGAGCGGATGCGGTTCCTGGATATCACCATGAGTGGCGCCAGCATGGTGTATTCCAACGAGGCAAATCTAGCGGAACTGCTGCCGCGCGTGGATCTGGTGATCGGCGCGGTGCTGGTTCCCGGCGCGAAGGCTCCGAGATTGATCACTCGTGAAATGCTCCGCTTAATGCCGAAGGGCAGCGTCTTTGTGGACATTGCCGTGGATCAAGGTGGCTGTGCCGAAACCACTCGCGCCACGACTCATGACAACCCGACTTATGAAGAGGAAGGCGTGCTGCACTACTGCGTGGCTAACATGCCAGGTGCCTACTCCCGCACCGCCACCCAGGCTCTCAACAATGTCACCCAGCCATGGATTCTGCTCATTGCCGAAAAAGGCGTGCAAGGTGCCTGCACCGCCCGCAAGGAGTTGTTAGGCGGTATCAATACGAGGGCCGGCAAGCTGACCTGCAAGCCGGTCGCGAATGCGCATGGCTTAGTTTACACCGATCCTGAAATCAGCGGTTGAGATGAGGCATCGGGCGGATCCTGATTTTGGGTGGATCCGCATTGCTTCACCTTTGATCAGGCTAGCAGTTCCTCTACGACACGCGCCGGCTCGACGCCGGTGAGCTTCTGATCAAGGCCTTGGAACTTGAATGTGAGGCGCTCGTGATCCATGCCGAGTAGATTCAGAATGGTGGCGTTTAGATCGCGAATATGCACACCCTCCTTGACGATGTTGTAGGAAAAATCGTCCGTTTCGCCGTAGCTGGTTCCTGGTTTCACGCCGCCGCCTGCCATCCACATCGAGAAGCAGCGGGGGTGGTGGTCACGGCCGTAAGTCTCCTTAGTGAGGCCGCCCTGCGAATACACGGTGCGGCCGAATTCACCGCCCCAGACGACGAGTGTATCGTCTAGCAGTCCGCGTTGTTTCAAATCGGCGAGCAGGGCTGCGGTCGGGCGATCAATGTCCTCACAAAGGATTTTCATGCGGTTCGGAAGATCGTCATGGGCATCCCATCCACGGTGGAAGATTTGGGTGAAACGGACGCCACGTTCGGCCATGCGGCGGGCCATCAGACAGTTATAAGCGTAGGTCCCAGGCTCTTTGGCCTTTGGTCCATACATCTCCCAGATGGACTCCGGTTCGTCGGATAGATTGGTCAGCTCTGGCACGGAGGTCTGCATGCGGAAGGCCATTTCATATTGGGCGATGCGCGCGTTCGTTTCTGGATCGCCGATTTTTTCAAAGAGCTGGCGGTTTATTTCACCGACGCCGTCGATCATTACGCGGCGCATGGATTTCGGCACTCCCTTGGGATCGGACAGATGGATTACCGGGTCGCCACCGGATCGCATTGCGACTCCGGCGTGTTCGGGCGATAGGAACCCCGACGACCATAGCCGCGAGGAGAGGGCTTGGATGTTTGTGGTGAGGGGAAGCTTGGAGGTGAGGACGACGAAGGTTGGCAAGTCGTCGTTCATCGACCCCAGGCCGTAGGATATCCAAGAACCAATGGATGGTTTCCCTGGATTCATATTTCCCGAGTTCGCCAGAAGGATTGCGGGTTCATGGTTGATCGCATCGGTATGCATCGACCGGATGACGGCGAGTTCGTCCGCCATTTTAGCAGTGTGAGGCAGCAAGTCGGAGACCCAGTGTCCCGACTTGCCATGCTGTTTGAATCCGAAAATGGAAGGTGCGACCGGAAAACGGGTTTGGGATGCGGTCATCCCGGTGAGCTGCTGGCCACCGCGGATAGATTCTGGCAGATCTTGATCGTAGCGCTCGACCAGTTTTGGTTTGTAATCCCAGGTTTCAAGCTGGGAGGGGGCGCCCGCCATGAAGAGATAGATGGCGCGCTTCGCCTTCGGCGCGAAGTGGGGTAGTAGCGCGGCCTGCATTTCTGCAGCTTGTGCGGAGTCTCCACCCTTGGCGAAGAGTCCGGCGATGCTGGCCCAAGCGAGCGATTTTCCGGCCCGCGACATGAACTGGCGGCGCGAGGCGAGGGCCAACCATTCCGTCTTCAAATCAGCAGGGATCGGCAAGTCCATGATGGAAGGGCCATCGCCGCCTTGGTCGGAGCAGAGTTGGATGTAGGGAGATTTCATGACTTATTTGGTGAGTGTTTCGTCGAGGTTGAAGAACTGGTTAGCGACCATCGTCCAAGTGGCGACTTCGACGGGGTCGAGGCTCGGATCTGGCGGTGCGGCGCCATTGGTTAGAATATTCTTCGCATCTTCCGGGTGTTCTTTGTAATAACTTGAAAAGCGGTCCATGCTGCGGGTGAGCAGGGTGAGTTGCTGATCGTCTAACGATCGCGAAAGCAGTGTTTCCGCGATGAAATCCATGCGCTCGCGTGGGTTGCTGGATTGCTTGATCGCTCGTTCGGAAAGCTTGCGGGCGGCCTCGAAAAACTGCGGGTCATTCATGCTGACAAGTGCCTGTAGCGGAGTATTCGTCCGCGCGCGGCGGGAACAAACGACTTCGCGAGCGGGTGCGTCGAAGGTTTCTAACGACGGCGGCGGCGAGAAGCGTTTCCAGAATGAATAGAGTGAGCGGCGGTAGAGCGCGTCACCCGAACCCTGCGTGTAATGGAGTGTGTTTGACTCGGGCATGGAAACGGACTCCCAGATACCTTCCGGCTGATAGGATTTCACCGGTGGTCCGCCGATGGTGGCGGCCAGCAAACCGGATGCTTGCAGGGCTGTGTCGCGCAGGACCTCGGCATCCATCCGGAAGCGGGGTCCGCGGGAGAGCAGTCGGTTCGACGGATCGGCGGCGAGGGCTGCGGCGGTGATACGGTTACTTTGGCGGTAGGTGTTGGAAGTCAGTAGCAGTTGATAGATATGTTTCACGTCCCAGCCGGACTCGCGGAATTCGACCGCAAGCCAGTCGAGGAGTTTCTGGTTGGACGGACGCGCCCCCATGATGCCGAAGTCATCCGAGGTTTCCACGATGCCGGTGCCGAAGATTTCCTGCCAGATGCGGTTGACGGTGACGCGGGCGAACAGTGGATTTTCAGCTTTGAACAACCACTCGGCGAGTTCCAGACGGTCGTTGGCGTCGTGGGCACCCGGAAGAAACTCTGGTGTCGCAGGGGAGACCAGTTCCTTACGGGCGGTATAAATGCCGCGCACAAGAGTCCAGGCATTCGCTGGAGTGGCACGCTCTCTGGCGATTAAAGTAGAGACGCCTTTGTCGCCCAACTTGGCGATCTCCGAGTCGGCGGTATTGATTTGCTGGCGAAGCTTTGCGGCCTCTGGATCGACACTGTCTGTAAAGTAGCGGTCGAGCCCGAGGAAGCGCTGTGATGGATTCCACTTTTCCGGGTCTGGAGTGCTAGCAAGCAATTCAGCCGTGAGATCCTCCAATGGCAGTCGGTGGAACTCCTTCTCGTCGAGTTCCCGCTGATAAAGCCTGACGTCGAAAAATGCCGCTTCACGGAGACGCTCACTGGCAGTGCGCTGGCCAAGATTGAGTGGTAGCTTGTTGCGGATGGTGTCGCCGGGCTGGAGTGTGTTGTTAGTGATGTTGGTTGGGCTGGACTTTCCGTTGACGAAGAGCTTCACGCCTTCCGCTTTACCGGAGCCGTCATAGCTGAATCCCAGGTGCACCCACTCGCCGCGAGGGATGCCGCCGGTGTCCACTCGGATGGCACGATCCGGCCAATGGCTAACGAGATGCACTGCAAATTTATCCCCTGCGATAAACATGTCCCAGCCGCGAGAGCTCTCCATCTTTTCATCACCCATGCGGGAAATCAGTGCGCCGTCACCGGTCGTTGTATTCGCCGGTTTCATCCGTAACCTTACCCACATGGAGCCTGAGAATTTCTGATTCGCTTCGTAGTCACCGAGGTCGGGCATCGTGAGATTGGATGTGATATCCATCCGCATTGTCGATGAATACAAAAGGCTTTCACCCCAGACGAGTGGGCTGGCTTCCGCCTTGTAGCTGGCAGGACTTGCGCCGGGAGCGGAGTTTCTGACCACGTCGCCGTGGCCTTCGTCAAGTGGGAGGCGGAGCTGTAGTCGATCTGTGGAGACGGGTATCGGCTTGTTACCCGCAGATAGCCACTCGCGGAAATGCTGGAGTGCATCGGCGCGGAGTTTTTGAAACGCTACGGCAGCTTCTGATCGGCGGGCGACCGCACCATCGAACTCGGCCTGGTTTTCCGGGGGCGGTAGCCGCAGGACGGGTCCGGATTCGGCAGAATTGTCATCCCAAGGTTTGTCGGTGGTATTGTTGAAAAACGCGCCGAGTGAGTAGAAATCCTTCTGTGCTGTCGGGTCGAACTTGTGGTCATGACAGGTGGCACAGCCGACGGTAAGGCCGAGGAACGTGGCTCCGAAAGCTTCCGCCCGGTCGCGTGTTTTGTTCACCTGAATTTCTTCGGGAATCGTTCCGCCTTCGTTGGTGGAAATATTACAACGGACATAGCCGGTGGCGATCCAGGTGTCCGCCGTCTTCGCGAGAATCAGATCCCCAGCAAGCTGTTCGCGGACAAATTGGTCGTAAGGCTTGTTAGACCCGAACGAGCGGATGACGTAATCCCGGTATGGCCAGATAGAGCGGAAGTTGTCAAAGTGAACGCCGTGGGTGTCCGCATAGCGCGAGTAGTCCAACCAATATCTCGTGCGGTGCTCGGCGTAGGCCGGAGTGGCGAGAAGTTTGTTCAAATAAGTCGCGTATGCCGTGTTGGATGGCTCCTTGGCGAATTTCTCGACATCCGCGGCAGCGGGCAGCAGTCCGGTGAGGTCGAGTGTCGCGCGGCGTATGAGGGTGCGGGGTTCTTCCTGCTCTTGGATGGATAGCCCGATTTTCTCAAGCTTTTCCTGGATGAAGGAATCTACCGGATTCGCCACCACGGCGGGCGCGGCGACCTGTGGAACCGGTGGCTTGGCGGGCGGGATGAATGACCAATGCTCCTCGTATTTTGCGCCTTGTGCGACCCAGCGCTCCAGCAGTTGTTTTTCTTTATCTGTTAGTTGATTATGGGACTTTGGCGGCGGCATCACCTCGTCCGGATCTTTCGAATGGATGACATGCACCAGCTTCGATGCGGCGGCGTCGCCCGGCAGGATGACGGGTATGCCATCCTCGCGATTGAGAAACGCGAATTTTTCCCTGTCCAGCCGCAGCGGCTCTTTCTTCGGCTCGCGGGTCCCGGAGTCCGGCCCATGGCAGTGATAGCAGTTCTTGGAGAGAATCGGCTGGATCGACTCATTGAATGAGATCGGCGCTCCGTCATCATGAGCGACAGCGGTGGATGCTATGGCTTTCGCTGCCCGGTCACAGCCGGATAACACAAGTCCGGTCAAGACCGGCAGGATGATGTGAGTGACAGATTTCATTTCAAGGAGACGATGAAAGGAAGGTAATGCATTTAAAACGATTGCCAATCCGGTTTGCTTTCATACACCCAGCGGTAATAATCCGATCGTTGTAAATCGCCTGCCGCAAGCTCATCGAGAATGACTTTCACCACGGGATGCATTTGCAAGATGGACGCCGGATTGATGGAAGTGACCGGTCCTTCCACGGCTTGGGCGATGGCACGGGCCTTGTTCTGGCCGAATGCGAGTAATAGATTCTGCCGGGCTTCCATGATCGTGCCGATTCCCATGGTGATGACATGACGGGGGACGCTTTCCTCGCTACCGAAGAAGCGCGCGTTGGCCATGCAAGTTCGGCGGGTGAGGGTCTTGATGCGGGTTCGGGAGGCAAGGGAGGACGAAGGTTCGTTGAATCCGATATGCCCGTTTGTCCCGATGCCGAGCACTTGCAGGTCGATTCCGCCTGCGGCGGATATTTGCTCCTCATACTCGCGGCAGAATCCCGGGATGTCCTGTGCGTTGCCATCGGGGATATGGATATTTTTCTTCCCGATGTTGACATGTTTGAAAAGATTTTCCCACATGAAGCTGTGGTAGGACTGGGCATGTTCGCGGGGCAGGCCGATGTATTCGTCGAGGTTGAAAGTGGTGACATGGCTCCAGTCGAGTTTCATCGCGATCAGCGTCTGGTAGAGTGACAACGGCGTGCTGCCGGTGGCGAGGCCGAGCACGGCGTTAGGCTTGTCGCGGAGTAAGCGGGCAATGATCCTCGCGGCGACTTCGGTGGCGGCCTGCTGAGTGGGCTGGATGATAATTTCCATTAGATTGTTTCGAGGCGCTGGTTGAGTTTCTGGCGGACATCGGCATTGAATTGGTCGATGAGGTCGCAGACATACATAACAATGTCTTTCGACTCATCCGCCACCAGCGGCGTGAGATCCAGGCCGAAGATGAGTTGGGTGGCGGCGTCGGTTGCGTGCGAGTTGAAGAACGTCGCATTTGCGGCGCGGCGACCGAGGGTCGCTAGGTCGTAGCGCTTGCCTCCGGCAATTTGTGAATCGAATACTCCGTTGAGTGCGGCGGCGAGGTTGTCGCGACCGCTGACGTCCATGAGCACTTTTGCGGGATCCGGCAGCCAGTCGAGGTCGCGCCAAACTTCGCAGCCGATGACCTGCTTCGGCCGTTGATCGCGCGGCAGCTCGCGCATGGCTTGGAGCACCGCCACGGTGACACCGATGTGGGTGTCGTGTTTGTCCGCAGGGTTGTGGGTGTAAACGACGTCGGGCTTGGAAACTGCTAGAATGGCTTTCAGATCCTCTTTCAACTCCTGTTCGGTCGCGCTTTTGATGGCGCTGCTTGGGTAGTCGAGTTGGATCATCGCCGCATATCCGCCGATCACGGCGGCGGTGTTTTGCTCCTGACGGCGGATCCGCATCATTTGGGCATCGGAATATTCGGCGTAGGGACCGCTGCGGGAGCTTCCGGCACCGTTAGTGCAGGTCACGCCGCCGAACCATTGGTCGTCGCGGGAGAAACAGGACAAGATTCCATGGAAGGCCATGAACTCGAGGTCGTCCTGATGGGCACCGATTCCGAGGTGAGTGACGCGTTGCAGGGCCGCGGGCTCTGGAGTGCCGTCGGGAATGAAAATCTCTGCGGTGGGGTGGTGAAGTTTCATGAATGTGGCGGGTAGCTCAATGGTTCGAACGATGAGTCAGCCAGCAGTTTGAGACGCGAGCGCTGGGAATACGATGGATGGCTTTCCATGGTTTTCATTGAGTTCAATCGAGTGATTTGATGGAAATATTTCGGAATGTCACGGGGTCGTCGTGACCGGCAAGTCCGAAGTGGCCGCTGGTGCGCTCTCTACCGGGATGGGCGCTGCCATCCATAAAGTCGCTGACTTTACTCAAGTCGCCATCGAGAATTTTGGTGCCATTCAATTCCACTTTGATGGTCGATCCATTGACGGTCACTTCCTCGTAGTTCCACTCGCCGACCGGATGGTGATAGCCGCGATGCGCAGCGACCATTCCATAAGCCGAGCCGTGTGCCTGGCGCGGATCGATCTTTCCGCCGGTAGCTTGCTCATAAGCGTCGTCCAGCACCTGGCACTCACACATTCCCACATAAGCGGGGTTGCCTTCGCCGGGGTAGCGGATGGCGAGACCGTTGTTACCGCCGGGCGGAAGCTTGAACTCGAGCCGCACGACGAAATTCTTGAACTCCTCCTGCGTGTAAATCGTGCCGCTTTTTCCTGGGTGCCAAACAAGGGCGGCATCCACCACTGTGGCACAGTCCAAGGGCCCTGCCCAGCCGGTGAGATCCTTGCCATTGAAGACAGGTTTGAATCCCCCGGTGTCGGTCCCGCGTAGACGCTGGTTCGCCTCGTCGCTGCCAATCTCGCGGATGAATAGATTACGCCAACGGATTTCGCCGCCATGCGTTTGCAATTGGATAGGCCCCCGTGGCGGTACAGGCTGCTTGCGGTCAAAATGATTCTCTAGCACCGCGCCGGTGACGGTTGCCTGGTCGTTCAACCACACCCAGACCCGCGAGCCGACCATGATGATGCGCAGATGGTTCCATTGCGCGAAGGGCTTGTCCGCCTTGACGAGGGGATCTTTTCCCGGCGCGCCCGCCGTGTTATTCCAGAGTCCGCCGGAACCTTTCTCGGCACCGAGCTGGAATTTACTTTGATCGGTAGAATCCCAGATCTGCACTTGCGGGCAACCGCGCAGATAGATGCCGCTATCGGCGAGAGCCACGGTCTTGTAGTCCACCAGCAATTCGAAATCACCATAGTATTTCTCTGTCGTGAGAAACAGACCTTTGCCGTCATTCAGGAGATCGCCATCCTTCATCGACCAATGCTGGCGGATATCATTGAGGCTGGCGTCGTGCTTTTTTTTGAAATCCCCGGTCGGCAAGGTTATGTATTTCCTCGGGTCTTCGGTATCCGCGCCCCACCAACCTGCAAGATCGCGGCCATTCCACAGGGCGGAAAATCCGGTGGGCGGGGTGTTGGGACCCGAGGAATCCTCAGCCCCTTTGGCAAATCCCGAAAGACTGACGAGCAGGATGAAAATGTGGTGGGTAGGTCTCATGGGAAATTGATTCGGATGATGAAGTTCGGGTTTAGGAATCAGCCGGCTTCTTCGGTAGATGGAAAAACAAGCCGAGCGCCACCGCCGCCGCGAGCGGGCAGAAAGATTCAATGCAAGGTCTTTGCCTCACTCTCGGCTGGTTTGATCTTGTCGCGGAACAGCAGTAGGAAAATCAACGCGATCACAGCCGCCATGCCTGCGGGGAAGAGCCAGTAGTGTTTCCAGTCGGTCATCGCCTTGGTGACGAGTTCCTGGTTCACGCCCTCCGGGTATCCCTTGCCGAACATGCCGGCCATGGCTTCGAGGAACGAGGGAGCGGGTTGGTTGCCTGCGGTGGCCTTGATGTTTTCCATCAGCGCGCTGTGGTTCGCAGGAGCTGCGCCGTAAATTCCATAAGTGTTATGAAGCGGGATGTTGGTAAATGGCAGATTACCACCGAACGCCATGCGGAAGCCGAAGAACATGCCAAGGCCTTGGGTGAGAAAGACCAACAGGCTCTGTGCTTGGCCGCGGACTTCCACGGGCGCCTTTTTGTCAGTATAGATAAAGCCGGTGACAAAAAAGAAATCATAGCAGATGCCGTGGAGTGCCACTCCTAACAAAAGCATCCAAGTCACTTGATCGGGAGCGCCGAAGGAGAACAGGACGTAGCGCAGCACCCAGCAACCCATGCCCACGAGCAGCATTAGTTTCACGCCGAGCTTACGGAAGAAGAACGGAATGAGGAGCATGAAGATGATCTCAGACATTTGACCGAGGGTCATCGTGGATGCTGCTTGTTTGAAACCTGCGGCACCGAGATATGCGGAAGTTTGCCCATAGTAGTAACCGAGCGGGATGCAGATCAGCATCGAGCAAATGGCAAACACCAGAAACGGCGGGTTTTTCAGTAATTTGATCGCGTCCAGCATGAAGAGTGAGCCGATGTCGATGGGCTTGCCTTTAGCGGGCGGCGGCGTGTGAGGCAGCGTGAAGCTATAGATGCCGAGCGCGATGCTCGACGCAGCAGCGATCCAGAATGTGTTCAATGACGCGGACCATCCGGCTATGCCGAGAGCGAGGCCGGCGGTGATCCAGCCGATAGTCCCCCAGACGCGGGCTTTCGGGAACAATTCCTGCGGGAGATGGGTGAAGGTGATTGTATTCCCCAAGCCGAGGGTGGGCATGTAGCAGAGCATGTAGGCCATCATCAACCAGACAATCTGCCCGCCTTTCTCCGCCCCTTGCGGTGCGATGGTGGCGATGGCGCACATGATGCCGCCACCGATGAGCATCAGCACTCCCATGACGCGCTCGGAGGAGAACAATCGGTCTGCGACGAGGCCGAGGAAAAGCGGTGCGAAGATGGCGGCGATCGGTGCGCTTTCGTAAGCACCGCCGACGGATTTGGACAAGCCATTGTTGTCCATAGCAAGCTTAAGCGTGGCGAACCATGACCCCCATGCGAAAAACTGGAGGAACATCATCACGGAGAGCCGGATGAGGGTGGAGTGCGGGGACCGGGTCATGGTTGTGATGTGGATTTATGGGTTCAGAGTTTCACGGGTGCGCCGCTGCGGATGGATCGCTCTTCGGCTTCGCAAATTTCTAGGGCGGTCATGCCATCGAGCGCGGTGACGATGGTGGGTGCCTGCTGCTTTGCCACGCATCCGATGATGTAATCGATTTCCTTCGAGTAGCCATCGCCTTCACCCGTATCCACCACGCGGGGTTCTTTGCCGGTTTCGGAAATGATCAGGGCCTTGTCACCGCGCGCTAGATCGAAGTCGAGGGTGGCCTGTTGGCAGAGTAGCGTGTAAGACATGTTGAATCCTTGGGTCAGCAGCCAGCTTCCCTCCGCAGAAACGTTAGGGCCGTTCGGATAGTTGTATTGAGTGACTACATGGTTGATCGCGCCGCTGTCACCCAGTACGCCGGAGGAGAAGACTCCTGCAGGTTTGCCAAAGAGATGGTTTACGAAATCGGTGTCGTGGATGTGGAGATCCAACAACGCGCCGCCCAAGTCCTGACCGCCGGAGTAGGTGCCTTGCTGGCTCCATGCGGGCAATGCGGAATCGCGGCGGAAGCGCGCGGCCAGCACTTTGCCGTAGGTTTCTTCTGTCACCGCTTGCTTGAGCCAGCTCCAGCCGGGCCAGAAACGCATGCACATGGCGGGCATCAGAATGCCGGGCGATTTAGCCGCGACTGCTAGGATTTCCCGGGCCTCCGCCGAGGTGCGGGCGAGCGGTTTCTCGCAGATGACATGCTTGCCGGCGTTCAACGCGCCGATGACTTGTGCGGCGTGTAGCGGCGTCGGCGTGCAAAGATCCACCAGTTCGACGTCCGTATCAGCGAAGAGTTCCTCGCTCGTGCGGTAAACTTTCACATCGGACCCGAGATTGATGTCGTCGGATTTCGTGATGTTGCCGGAGACTCCGGCGAGCACGCCGTTGACCGGCACGCGCATGGCGTCGCAGACGGCGACGACGCGGGCTTGGGGATTTGCGAGATAGGCGCGGAGGTGGGTCACGCCCATGAAGCCAAGGCCGACGACGGCCACATTCACGGGTTTTTCGCTGGTGGCGGACATGGTATTGGGTCTAACGGATGAATTGGAGGATGACTTCCCCTGCGGTGCGGATGTCGGCGATGCGTTGGTCACCGGATTCGCGCTCGATGACGATGTCGCCGGTGAAATTCGCTTCGTCGAGCGCGATGAAAAAGGCCTGCCAGTTGACCTCTCCATCACCGACGGGGACTTCCGTACCCCATTCGCCCGCGATCCTGCTGCTGACTGCATCCTTGATATGCACTTGCCGGATCCACTGGCCTAGCAGGTGTAACGCTTGAATGGGATCGCCCTTGCCGTAGAGCAACATGTTAGCCGGATCGAAGTTCACGAATAGATTCGGACATTGGAGCGTGCCGAGCAATACGGCCAGCTCGCCCGCAGTTTCCTGCCCGGTCTCAAGACCAACGGCGATTCCAGCAGTGTTGAAAATTTCCGCCACGGCCGCGAGGCGTTCCACCATTTTCACGAAGTCGGGATGCATCGAATCATGTGGCACGAAGCCGGCGTGGAAGGTGACGTGTTTGATGCCCAGTGCCGTGGCGATGGGGACGGTGGCGCGGATGTTTTCCAGGTTATCCAGCCAAGTCCCGTCAGGGGCGATTCCGCCAGTTAGACGGATCGAATCTAGCGTCGAGTAGTCCTCGCCCACACAACCGAACATGCCTGAAACCACGGTGATTCCAGCCTGTTTCAATACTTGTCCTGCATCGCCCCAGATGGCGGGAGACTCGCGCAGCGGATCGAGAGCGAGCTGCACACGATGAATGCCAGTGGCTAATAATTTCGCCGACAGATCCAGAGGATCGGTAGGAAGCAGCGACCATGAGCAGACGGCTAGACGGCCGGTATCAGGGGAGGGGTTCATGAAACTATTTTTTTAATTTGGGTAAACTCGCCGCAGCGACCGCTTGGCCGACGCGCCGGGTTTTCTCATCAGGGACATGCATGGCCACTGCGGCGGCGGTCTCGGGAAACTCGTTTTCTAGCACCTCGCGTGCTTTGGTTAGAACGATGTCACCGCCTTGGCCGGTGGTGACTCGGCCGAGGATGAGCAGGTGCGAGTAATCATAGAAATCCGCATAGTGGGGGATAGTGTAGCCTAGATAGACTCCGATGGTTTCGTAGATCTTCGCCGCGCGTTCGTCGCCCTTGACCATGAGGTCTTGCACTTCCTTGAGCCGTTCGGGCAGGCCCATGGTTTTCGGCAACTTGATTTTCGCTGCGGGCAGGAGTTTATTGACCGCTTGTTGGGAAAAATACAGTGCGCCCACGCCCTGATCACCCGACCATTCATCAGCCGGAGCTTTGGAATTGTAATCGACGGGGGCGAATGCGAGTTCGTTGAGCCAGCCGAGAATACGGCCTTTTTGATCCATGAATCCGGCGGCTTCGCTCGATCCCATGGCAACGCCTAACATGCCAGTCTTGTTCAGGGACATCGCGCCAGCGAGAGCGGTCACGTCGCCGTCGTTCATGATGACGATGGGCACCTTCCATTCCTTTTCGATCCGCTTGAAGACCGCCGCCGCTTGAGGGAAAAGCTTTTTAGGGATCGCCCGCAGCAACGAGGCCACACGGATTTCATTATCCACGATGATGCCTGCGGAGCTGCCGCCGATAGCATCGACGCGCGGCATGTGTGCGGCGGCGCGGTGGAGCGCGGCGGAAATATGATGATAGTGGTATTCGGGATTCGTCTGGTTTTTGGGATCCCACGGGGTTTCCTCGGTGAAAACCGCTTCACCATCGATCACTGCGGACACTTTGTAATCGCTGGCTCCGAGGTCGAAGCCGATCCGGCAGCCTTTGAGATGTCCACCCGCCGCGACTTGCATGTCCTTGGCTGCGGGGACCTGCTCGGGAGTCGTCAGGAGGACTTCGAACTTTTTGCCATAGGCGAGTTCCATCATCTGGCAGTCAAACTTGCGGGCACCGCGCGCGGAGTAAGTTTTACGGATCGACTCACCGATGATTTTAGGCCCGCCGATGTGGAGCTTCCAGCCGCCACGCGACCATACCAGGAACTTTACGATGCGTTCGACATAGCGCAGTGTTTCGGTATCGGCGGTCAGTTTTACGAGCGTTTCAAAGCGCGAGACGAGACCGCACTCCCGTTCCAGACCGAGGACCAGCGGGACGCCCGTGCCGGAAGTATGGACCGCTTGGAGGTAGTGGCGGTTGTAAAGCACCGCTGGCAGAAACCCGGGATCGAGCGGCGCGGCGATGGCGGTTCGAAGCAAAGGGGATGGCATGAATTTCAGGAGTTATAGTTAAGCCGATTTCCTGCCCTCGAAATACTCTTCGATTTCCTCGAGTGTTTTGCCCTTTGTTTCCGGCAGGAAAAACGCGGCGGTGATGAAATAGACCACCGTGCAGGCGCCCCAGAATCCGAACATGGCGGAGTAGCCGTAGTTCCCCACGATCGGCAGGAAGAAGGCGGCGATGCCGGTGGAGACCCCTTGGTTGATCAATAGGGCGACTCCCATGCCGACGGAGCGGATACGGGTGGGCATCAACTCTGATAGAGCGAGCCAGACGCAGACGCCGGGCCCAACGGAGAAAAAGGTGATGAAGACAGCCAGGCAAATGGCGATTAAGATTCCTGTCTGTTTGGTAGGCACGGGGCCAGCTTTGGCGCGGAGGATTTGCAGCGGTTTGCCAGCGTTTTCCTTGTCACTGGACGGGAGTGAAACTTTAACGGTGCTGACTTTGGGATCATTGCTGAGGCCCACGGCGATCCCTTGTTTTTTGCCGTAGGTGTATAGTATAGATAGTTGCACCGGCTGGCCGTCGTCCACGACCTTGCCGAGATCGGCGGTGCTCAGATCAATGGTCAGCTTGTCGGCGACGATCATGGATTTCACCTTTTCAGCGACATCGACGCGCTTGGACTCGAACGAATAGAAGATTACCGAGCTTGCAAGGAGTGCGGCGATCATGCCGGCGGTTCCGAGTTTAAGGAGGAACTTGCGGCCTTTTCGGTCCACTAACATCACCGCGACGACCGTCACCACACAATTAAGGATTTTAATCCACAGTCCGCTCTGTGAGGCGGCTTCGGCAGCAAGTCCGGCTTGCTGGAGGATGGTCGTCATGAAGCCGAGGATCGAGTTGATGCCGGTGGCTTGGGTGCAGCCAAGAACGACGCAGGCGATGATGAATGGGACGATGTATTTGCGCTGGGTGAAAATCTCGCCCAACGACTCGGCGAGCGTCACCTTTGGTTTGGCGTGTTCGTGGGCGAGCGAGGTTGCCAATTCGGAGAGTTCGAAGTCCGTCTCCGCAACCGTGCGGGAGCGCAGCATGGCCTCGCGTGCCTGTTGCTTGCGGCCCTTGCGGTAGAGCCAGCGCGGCGACTCCGAGATGAAGAAACCACCGATCAGGAAGAGGATTCCGGGATAGATCACCGACAGGAACATCCCGCGCCAGGCATGATTGGCGGCGGCGACGATGGCGTCCTCGTTACCATTGGCGAGGGTGATGGCGGCCTCGGCGTTCTTCGTGTAATGGTCGCCAATGAAGGCGGCGACTACGATGCCGAAGGTCAGCATGAATTGGAAAATCGAAGTGCCCTTACCGCGGGCATTCGCCTTCAAACACTCCGCCAGATAGAGCGGCACTACCACGGCGATGACACCGCCGCTCATACCTTGGAGGATCCGGCCGAGCAACAACGGCACATAGGTTTGGGAGGTGAAGATGATGGCAACGCTCGCGACAAACATCACCGCGCTGATCAACATCATGAGCTTGCGGCCGAGCAGATCCGCGAAAAATCCGGCGATGACCGAGGCAAACATCGAACCGCCGAGCACGGCCGCGACGATGACCGACTTGTTTTCCTCAGTCATGGAAATCGTTTTGCCGAGATAGCCGAGCGCGGGATCGATGATCCCGATGTCAATCCCGTATAGCAAGCCACCTAGGCCAGCAACGAGTAGTAATAAGCGATTGTAACCGGACTTGCTTGTTTCAGGAGTGGTTGTCATATTGTTAGGTTGGTATCATCGGTAGATGACGACGAGGAACATCACCGCTTCCCGCTTGCCTGCGTTGGCGATGGTATGCGCCACATCCGCCCGATAAGTGGCGGAGTCTCCCTTGCCGAGTGATTCATTGAAATTTCCGGATTGCAGGTTCACAGCACCCACCTTCACCGTTAAAAATTCACGAGTGCCATCCACATGCGGTTGGCTCACCAACGCTCCATTCATCGGCAGCCGGACCTCGTAGAACTCGATGTCCTTCTCCAAATTCAATGGTGAAAGTGTGCGGATCTGGCACTGCTTGTCCGAGCGGTATATCTGCGCACGGTCGTCGGCCCGGGTGACTTGGATCGACGACGCTGAGTCCGCGCTCTCGATGAGATCCTGCAACGACAGGCCGAACGCCCGCGCGATCCGGTAGGTCACGCTGAGTGTTGGGTTCGCCCGTTCGCGCTCGATTTCACTGAGCATCGAGCGGCTCACTCCGCTCACGGACGCCAGTTCTTCGAGCGACCAGCCACGATCACCGCGCAGCTTCTTCACGCGTCGTCCCAGATCCTCGTTGATCGCATCGGCATCGGTCGCCGCGGAGGTCCTGCTGGTTTTCTTGGCAATACGCTTTGCTGGCACGCATGATCGGTATATTGGTATATTTTTCCTGTAAAGTGGAAAGTTGGGATTGCCAAGTCAATGGATTCACTTCCACTATCTCGGAATTCCTCGAAATCAAAGCGATTTCAGCATGAAAGCACTGGTCAAAGCAAAATCAGAATCCGGGCTGTGGTTACAGGATGTTCCTGAGCCTGCCACCGGCATCAATGACGTGTTGATCCAGGTCCGTAAAACCGGCATCTGCGGCACCGACCTCCATATTTACAACTGGGACGCATGGGCGCAAAAAACGATTCCCGTGCCGATGGTCGTCGGCCATGAATTCGTCGGTGAAGTGGTGGCGGTCGGTTCCAATGTGAGCGGTTTTCACACCGGTGAAATCGTCAGCGCCGAGGGCCACGTCGTATGCGGGCGTTGTCGCAACTGTCTCGCCGGGCGGCGCCATCTCTGCAAGGACTCCGTGGGCATCGGCGTGAACCGTGCGGGTGCGTTCGCCGAGTTCATCAGCGTGCCGATGACCAATGTGTGGCATCACTCGCCGGGAGTGGACGAAGAGGTGGCTTCGATTTTCGATCCCTTCGGCAATGCAATGCATACCGCACTCTCTTTCGATTTGCTAGGTGAAGATGTGCTCATCACCGGTGCTGGTCCCATCGGAATCATGGCGGTGGTCATCGCTAGGCACGCGGGTGCCCGCCATGTGGTGATCACGGATGTGAATGACTATCGCCTGGATCTCGCGAAGCAGCTGGGTGCCGATGTCGCTCTCAACGTCACCAAGTGCAGCCTTGCCGGGGTAAGGAAGACCCTGCGCATGACGGAGGGCTTTGATGTGGGACTGGAGATGAGCGGAAATCCGGCGGCATTCCGCGAGATGATTGACTCCATGTGCCATGGCGGCAAGATCGCCATGCTTGGAATCCCCAGCGAGCCGATGCCGATCGATTGGAACAAGGTCATTTTCAACATGCTCACCATCAAGGGAATCTATGGGCGGGAGATGTATGAAACCTGGTATAAAATGAATGTCATGCTGGAAGGCGGATTGGACATCAAGCCGGTGATTACCCATCGCTTTGGTGCGGATGATTTCGAAAAGGGATTCGAAGTGATGAACGCGGGCATGTGTGGGAAGGTCGTGCTCGACTGGACGGTTTTCCATTAAATTCTAACGATGAACACTCAGTTTAGCCAACATCTCAAGTCCCAGCTCGACGGTATCCGCGCGGCAGGCACCTACAAACAGGAGCGGAAGCTCTCGACTCCCCAAGGGGCCATCGTGTATGCCAACGGACGTGGGCCGTTGCTCAACATGTGTGCTAATAACTATCTGGGCCTCGCACAGCATTCGGAAGTGCGACAGGCGGCGCATGAGGCGCTTGAAAATTGGGGCTACGGCCTAGCCAGCGTACGGTTCATTTGCGGCACCCAGGACGTTCACAGGGAGTTGGAGACAAGCTTGAGCGACTTCCTCGGCACGGAGGATACCATTCTCTACGGTTCTTGTTTTGATGCGAATGGCGGCTTGTTTGAAACCCTGCTGGGGCCTGAGGATGCGATCATCAGCGATGAACTCAATCACGCTTCGATCATCGATGGCGTGCGCTTGTGCAAAGCCATGCGCTTTCGTTATAAAAACTGCGAGATTGCCGACTTGGAGGCTCAGCTCATCGAGGCCGACGCCAAGGGCGCGCGTTTCAAACTGATCGCCACCGACGGCGTGTTCTCGATGGACGGCTTCATAGCGCCACTCAAAGATATTTGTAACCTGGCGGACAAATACAACGCGCTGGTCATGGTGGATGATTCCCACGCCGTGGGCTTCATGGGCAAGCAGGGCCGCGGCACTCATGAACATTGCGGAGTGATGGATCGCATCGATATTCTGACTGGCACCCTGGGCAAGGCACTCGGTGGCGCAAGCGGCGGCTACACCAGCGGGCGCAAGGAAATCATCGAATTGCTACGGCAGCGCTCACGGCCCTACTTGTTCAGTAATACCCTGGCTCCGATGATCGCCGGAGTGTCGCTTGAGGTGATCCGCATGCTGAAAAATTCCACCAGTCTGCGCGATATGTTGGAGAAAAACACCCGCTATTTCCGCGAGGCAATGACGGAGGCCGGCTTCAACATCGCGCCCGGCGAGCACCCGATCGTGCCAGTCATGTTAGGCGATGCGGCGTTGGCCGGAAAATTCGCAGATGCCATGCTGGAGCGCGGAGTCTATGTCATTGGTTTCAGCTATCCGGTCGTGCCGCAGGGCAAAGCCCGCATCCGGACCCAGATTAGCGCGGCGCACACGCAGGATGATTTGGATAAAGCGGTGAAGGCATTTATCGAAGTGAAGCGTCTGTTAGGGCTGTAGAAATTCCGCCACGCTGCTTCGGCACTCAATCATCTGCCGGGTGACGCGAGCTTCCTCGGCGAGGAACGCAAGACGGTGCCCTGCGAGACCGTCGAGGCCGGGAGGGAGTGCGTTAGATCCCCGGAAGAGTCCTTCGAGCGCGTCCACCAGCCCCCAATCACCACCACCGTGGCCGGCATAACCGGCGTCATCCTGTTCGTGGATCTCCACCGGTTCGATGTTGCCCGCAGCGTGATGTCGAAGCCATAACTCCGGCGCACCAGCTTCCGAATACGGACCTCCGCCCTTCAATGCCGCAAGCGTGCCATAGATCTCGATCCCGCGGCCACAATCGAATGCGGTCATGGTGTGGGTGGCGGTGATGCCGTTGGTCAATTCGCAGGCAAGCACCTGGTGATCAACCACGTCATTGTCGCAATGATAGACACAACGTCCCCACGGTGAAGTCTTGAGAAAATCCATGATTCCGGCGTCATCGGTTTGCTCGTATCCGTCCATTACCATGCTGAGCCAGCGACGTTTGCCGGTGAGATAATGATGGGCATCGTAGAGGCAATCCTTCGCGGCGGGACAGCCGTCGGTGCAGCGGGCAGGTGCTCCTTCGGGTGCGTTTTCCGAGCGAAACCATGAGCGATCCCCATGGCTGGAAACCGCTGCCACCGGGGCTCCACCCAGCCAGCAGAGGATGTCGGCATCGTGCGAGCACTTCGCCACAATCATCGGTGAGGAGTTGCTGGATTTCGCCCAATGTCCCCGTACGTAGGAGTGGGCTTGGTGGAATGGCTCCACCCCCTCATGGCTGCGGATAGATATAACCCGTCCGAGTTTGCCACTGTCGATGATGCGTTTCACCGTCGAGTAAAACGGGGTGTAGCGCAGCACAAACCCCAGCGCGACACGCCGCCCGAGTTCGCGGGCGCGGCGGTCGATCTCCTCGCAGCGTGCTAGCGATTCAGCGGCAGGCTTTTCCAATAACAGATGGTATCCCAAGTCCAGCGCCCGTATCGCGTGATCGAAATGTTGGGAATCCTGGGTCGCTATAATCAGCACGTCCGCGAGTTTTCCCGCGGAGAAAAGTGAATCCGCCGAATCGAACTCTTGGATTTGGCCAAGTGAAGCAACCGCCTGCCGACGGGTCGCAACCAGATCGGCGGCAGCGGTCAGCCGGTAACGATTAGCAAACGAAGCAATGAGCCTGGAATACGTGCGCCCCCTGGAACCACAACCCAACACCGCAACCGATAACAGCTCTGACATGGCGACTGGCTAGACGAAACCTTAGCCCGGGTCGATGAACTTTTTGGGTTGGTTTTCAAGCCGATCACAGGTGACCAGCGACTACCTAACTAACCCGCCCGGAACTGCGAGGGAGTCACACTAGTGACCGCGCGGAAAGCGCGGGTGAACGCGCTATGGTCATAGAAACCGCATTCCAACGCGATCTCCGCGACGTGCCGGTCGGTTTCCCGCAACAGGCGCGAGGCGGCGGCGATCCGCGTTTTCGCAATCAACTGGAGTGGCGAAATGCCAAAGATCCGTTTGGTGAGGCGGGCGAAGCGGGCGGCGGGCAAACCCGCGATGCCGGCGAGCTCGGCAGGGGTGAGGGGCTCGGCGTATCCCGACTCTAAGCGCCGCAGCGCCGCTACGACTCCAGCCGGAATTTCCTTGGTGGGTATGGGTAATCTCACGTCCTTGGAAATGCCGATGATTCCGGTCACTTTTCCTGCAGAGTCGTGGAGCGGAAGCTTGGTTGTCAGGCACCAGACGGGCTTCTGCGGCAGATACCACTGGAGTTCGAGCCGCTCAATAATGGGGCGCCCGGTGGAAAGCACGTAGGCGTCCTGCTCTGAGGGGATGCGGCCGAATTCACCCGGACAGACATCGCACGGACGGTGGCCGAGCAACTGGGACTTCTCGCGGAGTCCGTGGCGTTCGACGAGCGAGTCGTTTAGCGCGATGTAGCGCCCGGCCGTATCCTTGATGAAAAACGCCGTGTCCGCCATGTGGTCGAAAAGTTGTTCAAGGATCGTCACATCCACCGCGCCAAATGCGCCGGCTGCGGTCGAGAGGAGGGCGGCGGCTGTGCTGTTTTTCATGGTGTGATGCATTTCCACGCCAAGACAGAAACGCCCCGGACGAATACGGTAATCACCGGAAATGTTCAACCCAGCATCGAAATTTCCGATGAAATCACCGCAGCCTCACCGCAGCCAATCAGCATGAGCCACAAGTCAGAGCCTGAGGAAGACCGCAACGAGACAACTCTCGATGACGTAAAGCAACTCGGATTGTGGGCTGCGCTGGGGAGCTTGGGATACGTGTTCTGGGTGGTCGGCGGCATGGAATTGATCGAGCGCCTCGCCTACTACGGCGTGCGAACGGTTTCCACGATCTACGTGACCCGCGCCAAATCCGCGGGCGGACTTGGGGAAACAATGGCGACGTTTGGCTGGCTGAGTTTCGCTTGGTATCTCATGCAGATGGGAGGAGCGATCTTCACCGGTGGAATCTCGGACCGCCATGGCTACAAGCAGACCATCTTCGTCTCCACTCTAATCAAATGTTTCGGCTATCTGCTGATGGCATGGTTTCACAGCTACTGGGGCTTCTTCGCTGGAGCCATGTTTCTAGCACTCGGGACCGCTGTTTTTAAGCCGGGTATCCAAGGCACGCTGATCCTTGCCACCAGCCGCCGTAACAGCTCGGTGGCGTGGGGGGTCTTCTATCAAACGGTGAACATCGGCGGCTGGATAGGGCCCTTGATCGCCCTGCACATGCGGCAGACTTCTTGGTCTTTGGTCTTCTACACCAACGCCGCTTTTATCTGTCTGAACCTGCTCCTGCTTCTGACCTACAAGGAGCCAGGCATCGAGAACCGGCTCGCGCGCCGTGCTAAGGTGAAATCCGGCGTGGTCCGGGAAACGAGCCTGATCCGCGATTCGCTGCGGGAACTCAGGAAACCCCACCTCTATCTCTATCTGCTCATCTTCTCGCTGTGGTGGTTCATGTTTCCGATGATTTGGGATGTGCTCCCTAAATACGTGGAAGACTGGGTCGATACGGGAACGATCGTCCATACCCTCTTCGGCCCGGATGGCACCCGCAGTGGCGTCGCCCATTTCCTGCTAGGGATGAAGGACGACGGCATGACCATCGAACCCGAGGGTATCGTCAACATCAATTCCGGCATGATTATGCTCACTTGTTTTCTGTTTGCCGGCCTCAGTGCAAAGATGCGGGCGACGACCAGCCTGTTGGTCGGGACTGTCTTCGTGGTGGCCGCCCTGACTCTCATCGGCCTGTCGAACTTCGCCTGGATTTGCGTTGCGGGGATGGCCGTTTTCAGTATCGGGGAAATGCTTGCCAGCCCGAAATTCAGCGAGTTTCTCGGCAACATCGCACCGTCGGACAAGAAGGCGATGTGGATTGGTTTCTCGCAGATACCGATTCTGGTGGGCCAGACCCTGGAGGGGAAACTCGGGCCGCAACTCTATCACTTGTTTTCCGACAAGGATGTGCTCGCTAGGAAAATGCTAGTGGCCAAAGGAATGGAACCGGCTCTAGTCACCGACACTGCGCTGCCCGTTGGCGAGGCATTCCAGAAGTTAGTTGAGTTCACCGGAATGACTCCGGCGGTCGTGACCCGGACGCTTTATGACACGAACCAAGTCGGGTTGCCATGGCTAATCTTTGCATGTCTCGGTGTGCTCTCCGCATGTATGATCTGGGCTTACGGTAGATGGTTCAGAAATTTTGCTGATACCGAAAAACGCACTCGACAAGCCACACAAAGTGCTGAGGCCCCTCCGAACCCGACATTCTAATCCAGTTATGAATTCACACGCTTCAACTCTCTTTAATAGCTGTCAGTTGGCAATCGCTACTTTGTCATGCTGCCTCTCCCCCATGCATGCACAACCCTTTTTCGATGATATTCGGATGGACGACCGGACCCGCGATTTGAAAGGTCCATTCAATTACTTCCTCACCCCAAGTGATGCTATTGGCTTCATGGATTCACCGAAGGCATTTCAACTAACGGGCGATGGTGCCTACAGTTCGTTTTGGGGTGAACTCACCTTATGGGCCGGGACGCCGCTCAAGCGATTGAACAGCCGGGTGAGGACTCTCGATCAAGGCAACCTGCCCGTAATTAACTATGGCTCCGTGATCGATGGTATCGAATACCGGGTGAAAAGTTTCGCCGCGCCGGTCGGGCTTGATCCCCAAGGGAATTTATTAGGATTTTGCCGCATCACCGCCACCAATCCCAGCCAGAAGCCGCAGCGGGTCGCGGTGGGTGCGCGAGTCTATGATATTGAGGGCGCATGGCGTCAACCGTTGTTCGATCACACCCGGCCAATGTGGTGGGTAAATCGCTTCATGGACGAGGCGAAATGGAAGCCCTGGAAGATATGGGAAGCGACGACTGTCATGAACGGCGGCGAAGTCCATCGCACGGACAGTCAGCACCTCGCCTGGCACTATCAGCCCGATGCTTCCGGCTGGAAAGTGATCGAAGCACCATCTAACTGCGAACCCTTCGAGTTCGTGATCGAGCTGGCACCCGGCAAGTCAGCCTCAGTCGATATCACTATACCATTCGTGCCGGTGGCAGATGACCGCGCGGAGCAAGTGAAGGCGGTGGCGGATGCGAAGTTCGACGACTACCTCGCCCGCAGCACCCAGTTCTGGGAGAAACAACTGCATCCCGAGACCGTCTTCGAAGTGCCGGAGAGAAAGGTGATGGAGATGCATAAAGCATCGTTGATGTATGATCTCATGGCGCGCGATTTGCAGGAAGATGGCAAGACTTGGATTCAGACGGTTAGCGACGTCCAGTATAACCAGTTTTTCTCACGGGACGCAGCCTTCATCATTCACACCTATGATTTGCTGGGATTGACGAAAGTCGCCGCGGAATGTCTCGAATACGTTCTGCTGAAGGACGATCAGGGCAAACTCATCGGTCTTCGGACAACCCATCCGGATGCCTGGGGCCAGGCCTTGTGGACCTTGGCGGCGCACTACCGGGTCACCGGGGATCGCGCATTTGCGGAGCGGGTCTATCCACTAGTGCCGGGACATATTGAAAAGTTAAAAGTAGAGACAGCCAAGGACCCGTGGGGATTGTGGCCGGTTGCCGGACCTTATGATAATGAACGAATCGACGGACACTATACCGGCCATAGTTTCTGGGTGCTGCGTGGATTGAAGGATGCCGTGGAGCTGGCGAAAGCAGTCGGAAAAAATGATGACGCGGCGCAATTTGAAAAAATGTATGATGCCTATTTTGCTAAATTTCACACCCATCTTAAGGAGATCACCGCGAAAACCGGTGGCTACATTCCGCCGGGTCTCGATGATCCGCTCGCTGGGATGGATTGGGAAAATGCCTCGGGCGGGGTCTATCCGTTCGGAGTCATTTCCGCTGCCGACCCGATGGTGCTGAACACCGTCAAGACTGTCCGCGATTTCGCCTATCAGGAGGGAATCATGACTTACGAGCACAATGCTTATAAAGTCCGCAAGGCGAAGGAAGCGAAGGGGGCCGATTGGTCCCAGCCGGAGCACACGGTGGTCCATCATTATGAAACCTTCAACGTCATCCAAACCTTGCTGTCGCTGGGAATGGACCGCGAGGTAATCACGGATTTTTACTCCTATCTCGTCCACACCGGCAGCACCCAGACCGGATTCGAGTATGATGTCTGGGCGTGGCGCGACCGGAATTTCCATAATAACTATCCACCGCATGGCTGGAGCGCCGCTCGCTTCAATGAATGTTTCCGGAACATGCTGATCCGCGAAGATATGCAAGAGCCGGTCCTTCATCTAGCGTCCGCG
Organism: Akkermansiaceae bacterium; assembly: GCA_031371445.1. GTDB lineage: Bacteria > Verrucomicrobiota > Verrucomicrobiia > Verrucomicrobiales > Akkermansiaceae > Luteolibacter. The sequence continues at coordinate 7,833 of JANMJQ010000058.1, read as the reverse complement.
CTATCACCGCTCTGGCTGGAAGCAGGCCGCAGTGTCCGCGTGAAAAAGGCTCCCACGGATTTCGGGCCGATTACCTACACCATCGACTCCACCGCAGACGGCGCGAAGGTAAGCATCGACGCGCAGTGGCACAAGACTCCCGCCAGTTTGAAGTTTCATATCCCATGGTTTGTCGATCTGAAGTCGGCGATGGTCGATGGCAAAGTGATCGAAGCAAAAGATCGAGTGATCGACTTGCCAGCAGATGTTCATCAACTCGACCTCAAATGGACACATCACTCCAAGTTGGAACTCAGTTATGAAAAAGGCGTGGATCTCTATGTAGACAAATACTGGAAGATTCAACACGGCGAGAAAATAGCCGACTTCGACAGCCGCTGGATCTTCCCCGAGTGAAGCCACCCATCATCGGGCAATTCTAAATATATTGTTATCAAATACCTGCTTCTGATCCTCTCATGAAAATTACTCGTATTCTCGCCTATCAAGTTGATCTCCCGTTGCATGAAACCACCTACAAATGGTCCGGTGGCAAATCTGTGACTGTTTTCGATAGCACCATCGTCGCGGTGGAAACGGACGATGGCCTTGTCGGCTATGGCGAAGTTTGCCCGCTCGGGCCATTCTATCTGCCGGCTTATGCCGAGGGTGTCCGCGCCGGAATCAAAGAACTCGGGCCACATCTCATCGGCTCCGATCCGCGCGAATTGGGGAAACTCAATCTGCTCATGGACGCCGCGCTCAAAGGCCATCCGTATGTGAAGAGCGGCATCGACATTGCTTGCTGGGACATTCTCGGCCAAGCGACCGGACTGCCGGTCTGCGTGCTGATGGGCGGCCGCTATGGCGAAAATATCCGGCTCTACCGCGCCATTTCCCAAGAGTCGCCGGAGGAAATGGCAGCGAAGGTCGCTGGCTATCGGGCGCAAGGTTACTCGCGTTTCCAACTCAAAGTTGGCGGTGATCCAGATACGGACATCGCCCGCATCCACGCCGTCTCCGCAGAAATGCAACCGGGTGAGCGCCTCGTGGCCGATGCGAATACCGGCTGGTCCCAGCATGAAGCCGTGCGCGTCGTCCGCGCCGTCCGCGATCTGGATGTCTATATCGAACAACCCTGCCTCAGTTATGAGGAGTGCCTCGCCGTCCGCCGTCAGACGGATCATCCATTTGTGATGGATGAGAACATCGACAATTTAGACATGTTGTTGCGTGCCAAAGGCGACCTTGCCATGGACTTGGTGAACCTGAAAATAAGTAAACTCGGTGGACTCACAAAAATAAAGCAAGCTCGTGACCTTTGCGTGAGTATGGGGATTGCAATGACGCTAGAAGACTCATGGGGCGGAGATATCACCACAGCGGCTATCTCGCACCTCGCGCACAGCACGCCTGAGCAATTCCGTTTTACCAGTACGGATTTCAATAGCTATGTCACCGTCAGCACCGCCGAGGGCGCACCTCAGCGAGTGAATGGTTTCATGGCGGCCAGCACCGAGCCAGGTCTGGGAATCAAGCCGAGAATGGAGGTTCTCGGAAAGTCCGTGGTGATCGTGGAATAGTCTGTTTCAAATGATTTCGTTCTCACTAATCTCGGGCATTTATCTGGAGATGCGTTCTCCACCGGAAATCCGTCCCGAGTCAAATGGGGATGATCGTTTCCTGAACCACGAGGCAGCGCTCCATAACTATCGGGCGCGAGGCATGAAAGTTTATAAACCCGAAGCCAATGCGACCTAAGCTGTCAGGGACCGTAAGCCTCTGGATGGTGGCAATGCTAGGGATTGTCCCGATGCTTTATGCCGCAGAGGAACACAAAGGCACGGTGAAACTTGGTGAACTTAACTGCACGGCTTGTCACTCGGCAGCGGAGATTCAGACCGAATGGATCTCTCCCAAGGCCGCTCCTATTCTAATGGACATCGGTAATCGAGTGAGTCCGGAGTGGCTCCAGCGCTATCTGACTTCGCCCGAAGCGACGATGGCGGGAACCACCATGCCGGATTTGTTGCATGGCGACGCGGAACAGGCCGAGGCCTTAACACACTATCTGCTATCGGCGGGAAAGTCCGGCTTCCGCCGGGTGATGCCGGACAGGGCGGCGGTCGCGCGGGGTGAAAGCCTTTACCACAGCATCGGCTGTGTGGCGTGCCATGCACCGCAGAACGGTGCGGCGATTCCGCCGGATTCGGTGACATTGCCGGTCATGGAGGACAAGTGGGCGTTCGACGGACTGAAGAAATTTCTGCTGGATCCGTTGGCGACACTACCATCCGGGCGGATGCCGGCCATGCACCTAACGGATGCCGAGGCGGGAGACGTGGCGCACTATCTACTAAGCAACACGCAGTTATCAGCCCCTGCCGAGCTGGCGTTCTATCAGGGAAGGATTCGCTCGCTTGAAAATCTCGACTCCGCCGTGGTGGCACGGACCGCACCGCTTGCCGGACTGATGCTGGAGGGCCCCATGCGCGATCCCAAGGCGGCCTTCCGAATCACGACCTGGATCGACGTTAAAGAAGCTGGTGAATACACCTTTTTCCTGAAAACGATCGGGGCCAGCCGCCTTTCGGTGGCCGGTCGCTGGATACTCGGTGAGGAGAGTTGGGAGACCGGGAAGGTCGATGAAAACTACCAAATAGACCTCTTAGCCGGACGCCATGAATTGAAGCTAGACTACGTGCAGCGTGGCAAGGATGAGGCCGCCTTGTCGGTAGAATGGAAAGGCCCCGGCTTTGAGCGGCAGTCGATCCCAGCGGCGCGGATGAGCAGCGTGCGCCAGCCGATCGTGAAGCCTTCGGTGGAGGTCCCTGTTTTCACGTTAGATCCGGCGAAAGTGGAAAAAGGTCGCGGACTTTACAGTTCTCTCAATTGCGCCACTTGTCATGAAGGCAAGCCAGTGTCGCCGTCGTTGCCCGATCTAACATCCATGAACCCCACCCGTGGATGTCTCTCGGAAAGACCCACCGGAGCCGCTCCAGATTTTCATCTCGACCCACAGTCTCGTGAGGAAATTCGCAAAGCCTTGGTTAAAACGAAAGCGGCACCGCCCGTTCCCAAAGAGCGTGTGGCGCTGACGATGTCCACCTTCCGCTGCGTATCCTGTCATGTGCGCGACGGTTCACCCGGTATCCTTCCAGAACGGGCCGCCTTCTTCACCTCGAATGTGGACGACCTCGGCGACCAAGGCCGAGTGCCGCCGAACCTCGATGGGGTGGGGGATAAATTGCGCCCGGAATGGCTGCAAAAAGTCCTTGCTGAGGGGGCTGGCGTTCGACCGTATCTCAATACCCGGATGCCTCAGTTCGGCGCCGCAAATGTCGGACATCTCGCGGATTTATTCGTTTCGCTCGACCGTCAGGCACAACCCGTCCCAGCGTGCGCGGACTCGCCGGAAGTTCAGAAGGAAGCCGGTCGCAAGCTCGTCGGAACCGACGGACTTTCCTGCATCGCCTGCCATCGCTTCAATGGCCAGCCAGCGCATTCCATGCAGGTTCTTGATCTAACAAGCACACCTGGACGTTTGAATGAGGACTGGTTCCGCCGGTTTCTCCGCGATCCTAACACCTTCCAGCCTGGCACTCGCATGCCGGCCCTTTGGCCAAACGGACGCAGCCTCTTGCCGACCCTGCTAGACGGTGACACCGACCGCCAGCACGCCGCGCTTTGGGCATACCTTGGGGATGGATCGAAGGCGAAATTCCCCGAAGGACTGAGCCGCAAGAGCATGGAAATCATCGTCGGTGGTGAAGCCGTGGTCTATCGCGGGAAATTATGGGAGTCGGGATTCCGCACGATCGCGACGGCCTATCCCGGCCAACTGAATGTCGCATTCGACAGCGAGGATGCGCGGCTCGCCTCCGTCTGGCGTGGCCGTTTCCTCGATGCTTCCGCCCACTGGAGCAATCAGGGAATGGGAAGTATCCGTCCGCTGGGCACCGATATCATTCTCTTTCCGCACGGTTCGCCATTCGCGGTTCTAGCGGACGTGAAATCACCTTGGCCGACCGGATCTGGCAAGGAAGTGGGCATGAAATTTGGCGGCTATCAGGTGGATGCGCTCAAGCGGCCTATCTTGTTATACTCCTTCGGGAACTTGCACATTGAGGACCACATATCATCCACCGATCTTCCCAGCCTGCATCGGACGATCAAGTTCGCGGGGCCAGCTCCCGGCGGACTCCATTTCCGCCTGGCTCAGGGTAAACTCGCTGCTGCCGGAGAAAATGCCTGGAGGCTGAATGGCGAGCTCACGATCACCGTGACAGGAGGCGGGAAAGCATTCATCCGCGGCAAGGGCGAGCAAACAGAGTTGCTGGTTCCCGTTAGTTCTGCCGCTCACAACCCTCAACTGGAAATCGACTATGTTTGGTAAAACGGCGATTTATCTTCTAACCGCATGGGTTGTCGCCTGCCTGCCGGTCGCCCGCGCTGCGGATGCCCAGTGGCTCACCTACAAGGGTAAGAGCGGACTAGGGAAGGGGAAGCACATCGTCTTCGTCACGGGTGACGAGGAATACCGCTCGGAGGAATCCATGCCCGCGATGGCCCGCATTCTATCAGAAAGACATGGCTTCCAATGCACCGTGCTGTTCGCCGTCAATCCTCAGACAGGTGAGATTGATCCCAAGGTGGACAATAACATCCCTGGCCTGGAAGCCTTGAAAACGGCGGATCTCATGGTGGTTTTCGCCCGCTTCCGCCATCTGCCAGAAGATCAGATGGCAATGTTTGTGGACTATGTGAACTCGGGGCGGCCAGTCATCGGTGTCCGCACTGCGACTCATGCATTCAATTATGATAAATTTCAAAATGATCGATTCGCCAAGTGGGGATGGCGCGGCCCCGACAAGCAATTTCCCGGCGGCTTCGGGCGGCAGGTTTTAGGTGAAACGTGGATCGACCACTACGGCGGCTATCGCACCGAGAGCACGCTGGGCATCGTGGTGCCGGAAATGAAGGCGCATCCGATCTTGCGTGGTGTTGATTCCATCTGGGGACCATCCCACGCGTACCAGGTAACAAAGCTTGAGGGTGATAGTAAACCACTCGTGTTAGGGCAACCTCTGGTCGGGCTGAGTCCCGATGATAAGCCGGACACTGACAAGCCGCCGCTGCCCATCGCATGGACGAAAACCTTCACTGGCACTGCGGGAAAGGCGGCGCGTGTCTTCACCACAACCATGGGTTATGGCGAGGATTTCAAGGAAGAAGGAGTGCGCCGGATGTTCGTGAATGCGTGCTATTGGTGCGTGGGGATGGAAGATGAAATTCCGGCTAAGTCAGACGTGCGGCAGGTCGGAACCTATGCGCCGAGAAAGAGTGATTTCGGCGGCTACCGGACCGGTGTTAAACCGGCTGATCTCGCGCAAAACATCAACACCGACGATTTAGCCGAACTTGTCGCCAATGATCGCGAACCCGACTATTACACCATCACCGATATCCCCCTGCCATCCGGTGCGGTGGTGGAAGCGGGTAGCATGTTGTACCTGCCGGATGGCAGGCTCGCCGTTGGCACTCGTCGCGGAGAAATTTATTTTGCCACTGGCTGTGATTCCACACCGCCGGCACCGCAGTGGAAAGTGTTTGCCAGCGGCCTAACGGAAGTATTCGGTCTCGCGTGGCGGGACGGCGTGCTCTACGCCACTCAACAAAGTGAAATCACGCGAATCCTCGATACCGATGGCGACGGCACTGCCGACCGGTTTGAAACCGTGAGCGACGCTTGGGGCTGGAGCGGCGAGCATGAATACACCTTCGGCTCTAACGGTTTCGATAAAGATGGCGCGATCTGGACCACGCACTGTCTAACCGGTAGTTATACTTCCGAGGTGCCGTTCCGCGGATGGGCGCTGAGGCATTTCCCGGATGGCCGGTGGCAAGCCATGTGCAGCGGACTACGCAGTCCCGCCGGAGTTGCCTTCAATCTTGAGGGCGATGCGTTTTATACGGAGAACCAAGGCCCGTGGAATGGCTCGTGTTCGCTCAAGCACCTGCGCCCCGGTGGATTCATGGGCCACCCTGCTAGTTTTCCTTGGTATAGCCTCGCTCCTAACATGGGGCCACGCCCAGCGGAGCCCACTAACACCGAGGAGTCACGCTACTACCTCGATGCCGCACGCATTCCCGAACTCGTCCCGCCGGCTGTTATTTTTCCGTATAAGAAAATGGGCCAGTGTGCCACGGCCATCATGCTTGATCGCTCAGGTGGCAAGTTCGGCCCCTTCGCCGGGCAGATGTTTGTTTCCGACTACACCCTAAGCCTGGTGATGCGGGCGGACATGGAGAAAGTGGACGGAGTCTATCAGGGCGCATGTTTCCCTTTTCGCCAAGGTCTGAGCACCGGTCTCATCGGCGGGACCATCACGGAAATGGGCCAGATTTTCGTCGGTGGCAGCAAGCGCGGTTGGCCGGTCCGGGGCCTTGCGGAGAACGCCATGCAGCGTCTCGACTGGACTGGCAAGATGCCCTTCGAGGTGAAAACCATGCGAATCACTCCAGACGGTTTCGATCTGCGATTCACCGCGCCTGTGGACCCGGTATCTGCGGGGAATCCGGACAGTTATACCTTGGAGACATTCACCCACCACTATCATGAGGAATACGGCAGCCCCGAGCTGGAGCAAGCCGATCACACGATCACGTCCGCCACCGTCAGCGATGACGGACTCACCGTCCGCCTTGTGGTGGATCATCTCGTCCTCGGACACGTCCACGAGGTGCATCTTCCCGGTGTGCGTGACCGTAGTGGTGAACCTCTTTTGCATGAATCCGCCTATTATACACTCAATCGTATTCCAAAAAAATAGACCATGAAAGCCATCCTCATTCCTATCCTCGCCCTCTACGGCTCCGCTGCCTTCGCCGCCGAAAAACCAGGTCTTCCCACCGCCTACACGAATCGCAATATCGAAGGCTGGAACGTGCGGATTGATGACCGGTTGCTCGCAGGTGACGCAGCCCCTCTCGGCGAGCGCGCACTTAAAGTACTCAACGCGAAGTTAGTCGATATCACCCTCGTGGTGCCGGAAAAGCCACTCGCCAAGCTGCGAGCCATTACGATTGAAATAGACCTCGACTATGGCGGACTGTCGCCCATGCAATATCATAACGATGCCGGTTGGCTAATAGATAATGGTTACAGGGAGAACCTCGCGAAGTGCGTGCATATCCCTATCGCCGAGCAGTTGTTATCACCTTTTGAAAACCACCGCATGCCATGGGTGATTCTCCATGAATTGTCGCACGGTTATCATGACCAAGTGCTCGGGTTTGATGAGACAAGGGTGAAAGCCGCATGGCAGAAATTTTGCGATAGCGGAAAGTATAAGTCCGTTCTCACCAGCCCGGGATACATGCGCGAACATTACGGCCTCACCAACCAGATGGAATTCTTCGCGGAAATGACCGAGACGTATTTCGGATCCAATGATTTCTATCCGTTTGTCGCGGGCGAACTGAAAAGGGACGAACCCGAAATTTACGACCTCATGTCCGAAATCTGGGGTCCTTTGGCGCCACGCGACGAAAAGCCAACCACTCCAAAACCATGAAAACCCCGTTCATCACATTGCTCTCTTGCCTGTGCATCGCGTCAGCAAGCGCCGCTGAGAATCCCACGAGCCTGCCGGACCTCACGCAGAATAATGCGGTGGACCGCGACCAAACCTATAACCTCGGTGCCACCGGCCTCCGAGGTTGGATCTATACGAAGGCGGCGAGTAATCTTGATAGCTGGCAGGGGCGCACCACCACTGCCAGCCGACAGATTCTCGTCACCCACGTCGGGAAAAAATCCCCGGCGGATGGTATCGTGAAAGTCGATGACAT